>NZ_JWJD01000003.1:0-300000 GCF_000820505.1 Geoalkalibacter ferrihydriticus DSM 17813
GGCGACCCTGATTTTGCCGGCGCTCACGGCCCCGAACTTTATCAACGGATTGAGCCATGCCCTCAAGCAGTTGGAAGAGCAGATCAAGGCCAAGCAGGAGGAGGTAACGATCCAGCCTGCCGACCAAAAAAAATAAGGGATATTATGATTTTGCCCCCTCCCCGGAAGCAGACTGCTGACCGGGGAGGGGGCTTTTTACTGGCGTAAGCTCCTCAGCTCTGAGGCTGCGCTGCTCTAAAAGCAGAATTGGCGCGACTGAGAAAAGAGAATCGTCGTTTGCAGCAGGCGAGAGAAAATTTGAAAGAAAAACGGCGGCCTTCTTCGCCAAAGAGTCGGGGGAGCGGTGTCAACTGATTGATATCGAGAAGGAGGCCTATTCCTTGCCCGTGCTGTATGATGTTCTGGATGTGTTATTATGCCTGGACGCAGCGCCGGCCATCAGCACGCCTTCAGGGGTATGAAAAACTGGTCTGGACCGGCCAGCCCTTGCCCCGAATTTTGACCTGCCATTGATAGGGCCCGCGCTTGCTTATGGCTGCCATCGACTTCTTCAATCTTGAGCTCAGTGTCTCAAAATTGTTCCCAAAAGCCAGGTTGTCTACAACTTCTAATAAAAACAAGGGGTTTGGCCTTTTGGCCAAACCCCTTGTTTTTATTAGTTGGCGGGAGCAGATGGGAATCGAACCCACCAGGGACGGGATACGCCCCTCATCGGTTTTGAAGACCGAGCGCGTCACCAGACTACGAACTACTCCCGAAGTGCGCCGACATTGCGAGACATGTTAATCCTGTTTCCAAGTCGAATCAAGGAGAAAGACCCGTTCGCCGTTTTACTTCTGGCAATAATTTTAAAAATAATTTAACATTAAGCGCTGAGTCCAGCTTCTATCGTCTTATCCCCTTTGCTTGAGGAGAATTTTACCGATGTATTCGATTCGCCTGAAATCCAGGCTCCTGGGTGCGTTTTGTCTGATGCTGTTTTGCTTTGGTGCCGTGGGTGTGGCAGCGGATGAGGGGCTTCTTGCCCGGGTGGGTGAGGTGTCGGTGTCTGAATTTGATCTGGCTCTGACGGTGCAGCGCCGGCTGCCCATGCAGGTCGGCTTTCACGGCAAGATTTCTCCTGAAAAGATCGAGGAGATCCGCCAGGAGGCGCTGTCCGAGTTGATCGATCAGGCCTATCAAGTCAACTGGGCGCGTGAGCAGAAGATCTCCGTGACGGAGGTTGAGCTGGCGGCGGCCATGCAGCCCCTGATGGGGCGCTATGCCACGGCGGAGGCCATGCGCGAGGACCTGGGCGCACAGGTTTATGAGCAGATCCGCGCGCTGATGTTTCGCGGACTTCTGGCCGAAAAGGCGCGCTTGGCGGCCGTGGACGCCAAAATCACGGTGAGCGAGGATAAGGTGCGAGCCCATTACGAGGCCAACCAGGAGCGTTTCTTTCGGCCGCGTCAGTTTCGTGCCAGCCACATCCTGATCCGGGTTGATCCCTCCTCTGCGACAGAAGAACGCGAGGAGCGACGGCAGCACGCCGCGGAACTGCTGGCACAGGCGCGCGCGGGCGAGAATTTCTACAACCTCGCTTATTATAATTCCGATGACCGCACCCGCTATGTGGGCGGCGATCTCGGCTATTTTCACGAAG
This sequence comes from Geoalkalibacter ferrihydriticus DSM 17813, assembly GCF_000820505.1. NCBI lineage: Bacteria > Pseudomonadati > Thermodesulfobacteriota > Desulfuromonadia > Desulfuromonadales > Geoalkalibacteraceae > Geoalkalibacter > Geoalkalibacter ferrihydriticus. The sequence continues at coordinate 1,643 of NZ_JWJD01000003.1, forward strand.
GACAGGTGGTTCCCGAGTTCGAGGAAGCACTATTGGCTCTTGAACCGGGTCAAGTTTCGGATCTGGTGCGCACGCGTTTCGGTTTTCACATCATTCAGTTGGTCGAGATCAACGAGCCCCGCCAGATGCACCTGGATGAAATGCGCGAGCGCATCCGGGCGCAATTAGAGAAAGAGCAGGGCGAAGAGCTGACTCAGGCCTGGATGGATGGTTTGCGCAAGCGCTATCCGCTGGAACTTTTGGATTGACTGGCATCCTGGAAGCGGGAACGCTCAGGGGCGTATAACGCGGCCCGCTTCGCTCAGGGACGTGACGATGTCGAGCATGTTGGTGACTCGGCCCACCGCGATCTGATCCTTTATGTGGAAATATTCCAGGCACAGCCCGCAGGCGGCAATGTCGGTGCCGGCGCAAGCGAGTTTTTCCAGCGTCTCGCGCACCTCGGAGTCGCTACAGACCAGCTTGACGCCGGCGTTGACGAAGAAGATGCTGCTCGGCGGGGTTTCCAACTCAGCCAGGGTGAAGAAAAAATTCTTTAGCAACACGCGGCCCAGTTCATCGCTGCCCGCGCCCATGGTTTCGGCGCTGATGTAGACCAGCGTCTGGCCCGCAGGAGCTTGCTGGGGCAGGGTTGGGGTTGCTTTTTCGCCGCGACTGAGATGCAAGGCGAACCCCCCCTCGATCGGGTTACCGCTGACTTGGTAACCCTGACTCTGAGCCATGCGGGTGACGTTTTCACGCGCGGTTTCATCCCCCACCAGAACTTCCAAAGGTTCGCCGCGGCTTGCCAGGATCAACTTGCGGGTTTCAATGACGGGGTGGGGGCACTTTTGTTCGCGGCAGTCAAGGGTTTGCATGGTGGCTCATCCTGATCTGGGGGTTGATAGGGGTTGGCAATGCGGTATATTAGCTTTTCCGCTGCCGTATTGCAATCATTGCGCTGGTTTTCCGCAGGGTGGTTTTCACGGTTGTGGATGGGTGTTTTTTGTTCGATCCTGTTTCTGGAAACAACAAAGTTAGCCGTTCAGCATGCGCCGCAGACCGGGCGGCATTCAGCCACCACGCCCTGCGGTGCGATTGGGCATTGCCGCTTAATTGTCGCCGGCAAAGAGGCTTGACCCTGTCGCCCGGCCATTATAGAACAGTCTGCGCAGAAACGATCGGCGAACTCAAGGAAACGAAAGGGCGGCATGGGACGGCACATCTATATCTGTGACGATGAAGCCGGCATCTTGCGTTATTTACAAAAGATGCTGCTCAGCCAGGGTTATGAGGTGGAGGTTTTTTCCAGCCCCCTGCGCCTGCTGCGCCACCTCGAGGAGGGCGCCGCCGAGGAGCCGGCGGGGTTACTGCTCCTCGACATGAAAATGCCTGAACTCGACGGCATCGATACCCTGCGGCGGGTGCGCGAGCTGCGCCCGCAGCTTATGGTGGTAATGATGACGGGGCACGGCACCATCGACTCTGCAGTCGAGGCGATGAAGCTTGGCGCTTATGATTATCTCTCCAAGCCCTTTCCCCAGGAAAAACTGTTCACCCTGGTGCGGCACTGCTTCGAGCGCGAACAATTGATTGAAGAAAATCGCCAACTGCGCAGCGAATTGAAGAATCAGGTCGATCCCGGTACCATCATCGCCGAGAGCCCGGCGTTTCGCAAGGTCATCGATCTGGCCGTGCGGGTCGCGGCTACCGACTCCAACGTGCTTATCCTGGGGGAGAGCGGCACCGGGAAAGAGGTGGTCGCGCGCGCCGTTCACCGCGCAAGTCACCGTAACGAGCAGCGTTTTCTCGCGGTCAACTGCGCCGCATTAGCCGAAACCCTGCTGGAGAGCCAGCTTTTTGGGCATGTGCGCGGCGCGTTCACCGGGGCTGGGCAGAATCAGAAAGGCATTCTCGAGGAAGCCCATGGCGGCACTCTTTTTCTCGACGAAATCGGCGATGTGAGTCCGGCCCTGCAGGCCAAACTATTGCGGGTGCTGCAGGAAGGAGAGTTTATTGCCGTGGGGGCAACCCGCCCCAAACGCGTGAATGTGCGCTTTATTGCCGCCACCAACAAGGATCTGGAAAAAGAGGTGGCGGCGGGGCGTTTTCGCGAGGATCTTTTTTATCGCCTCAACGTCATTGGCCTGTCCCTGCCGCCTTTGCGCGAGCGTAGCGAGGACATCGAACCCCTGGCCCTTCATTTTCTCAGCAAGATGATCCCTAAGACGGGAAGTTCCGTGCGGCGTATCGATGCCGAAGCTCTTGCGGCTTTACGCGCCTATGCCTGGCCGGGCAATGTGCGTGAGCTGGAAAACGTCATCGAGCGCGGTACCATTCTTGCCGATGGCGAGGTCATGACTCCCGAGGCGCTGCCCCTGAAGCTGACCGGCTGTGCGCGCCCGCCGGTTGCCGAGGACGGGCCTTTGCCCCTGCGCGAAGCCGAGCGGCGTCAGATCGTTCTGGCTTTGCGCGAAACCGTTTGGAACAAAAGCCAGGCAGCAATCTTGCTGGGCATTACTCGCAAAACTCTTGATCGCAAAATCAAGGAATTCGATCTGAGCCCCGCGGCGGCCGGCGATCTTTCATGATGTTTTTCGCCCCACGCTTTTTATCCATTCGCGCCAAACTGACGCTTGCCGCTCTGGCGCCTCTGGCGGTGGCCATGGTCGTCGTCACCTTCCTGGGGTTCTATCTGATCAATGCCTGGATTGTCGGCGAGGCGCAGAAAAAAGTGCGCAGCGATCTTGAGGCGGCCCGTGCCGAATACAATCAGCAAAAAAGCGCTTTGTACGAGGCTCTGCAATTTGCGGTGCAAACCACCGGTCTAGGGGATTTATTGGCGCAGACTGAGGCGGATCAGGTTCAGCGCCGTTTGCAGGAAGTCATGGTGGGCAGCGGCATGGACGTTCTGACTTTGACCGATGCCTCCGGAGTCGCCTTGGTGCGTGCCGGCAACCCTGATGCACAGGGGGGTGCGGTTGTTTCTGCACCCTATGTGGAGACCGCCCTTGCGGGCGAGACGTTTGCCGGCACGATTATCATGTCTGCTGCGCAAATGGAGCAGGAAAACCCCCATGCCGCACGGCACGCGCGCATCCGTTTGGCTGAGGCGGCGGTGGGACCGGGGCGCGATCGCTTCGAAAATCGCGGCATGTTTCTTTTGGCCGCCTATCCCGTTCTTGCCCGGGATGGGAGCGTTCTGGGTTGTCTCTATGGCGGGATTTTGTTGAATCGCAATCTGGATCTTGTCGATCGCATCAAAGAGCGGGTCTACGGTGATGAAGTCTATGGCGACAAGTCCTTGGGCAGCGCCACCATCTTTCTTGCCGACGTGCGGGTGGCGACTACCGTACGTTTGCGCAATGGCGAGCGCGCCTTGGGGACGCTGGTGTCCCGGGAAGTGGCGCACACCGTTCTGGCCGAGCGAAAAACCTGGCTTGATCGGGCGCTGGTCGTGCATGACTGGTATCTGACCGCCTATGAGCCGATTCTCGACAGCCACGGTAACGCCATCGGCTCTCTTTACGTGGGGCTTCTGGAGGCTCCGTACAAGGACTTGCAGACCCGCGCTGCCTGGGTCTTGATGCTGATTCTGGTTGTCAGTTCGGCGCTTGGTTACCTGCTGGCTCGCCAGGGTTCGAAAAGGCTCTCGCGTCCCATTCTCGATCTGGAGCAGATGACTCAAAAGGTGGCGCGCGGCGAGCGTAACTTAGACCTGCCCGTGCATGAGGCCGATGAAATCGGACGGCTGACCCAGGCGTTCAATCACATGACGCGGGCCTTACGCGAACGTGAAGAGCAGTTGCAAATGTTTGCCCGCGAGTTGGAAACCAAGGTTGTTGAACGCACCCGCCTGTTGGAGGACAAGAATCAAGAACTCATTCAGGCCCAGGAGGAGCTGGTGCGCAATGAGAAACTGGCCGCCATCGGCGCGCTGGCGGCAGGCGTGGCGCACGAGATCAACAACCCTACGGCGATTATTCGCGGCAACACCGAATTGCTGCTGATGGAGTTGAACGCTGAAGCGCCCGGGCGCGAGGAGGCCGAGGAGGTGATGAAGCAGACCGAGCGCATCGCGCGCATCACCGGCAACCTGCTGGCCTTTGCCCGTCGTCAGGCGATGCATGAAGATCGCGTTGATATCAACGCCTTGCTGGAGGAAATTCTCTCCCAATTGCCTCACCAGGTGGGCATGACCGAGATCACCCTCAAGAGAAACCTTTACCCCGATTTGCCGATGCTGAGCGCCGATAGTGGGCAGTTGCGCCAGGTTTTCACCAATTTACTTGTCAATGCCGTTGAGGCTATGGCCGGGGAGGGGCTTTTACTGTTGCGCACCGAGGTGGGCAATGCCGAACTTGTCATCACTATCACCGATACCGGACCGGGCATAGCCCCGGCGGTGCGGGCCAAGTTGTTCAACCCTTTCTTTACCACCAAGCGCGGCGGCAGCGGGCTGGGCCTGTCTGTGTCCTACGGCATTGTTGAGCGTCACGGTGGGACCATCGAGGTGGACAGTGAGCTCGGGCAGGGCGCGACCTTCAGGGTTCATCTGCCTTTGGGCGACGCGGTGGCGGGAAGCGCGGGTTAAATGCTGTCAAAGGTCGTTTATGGAAAAAACAGGGAGGGAAATGATGAAACGATGGATTGTCCTGGCTTTTTTCGTTCTGTTTCTTACGGCGTGTAGTGATCGCGCTGGAGAGATGTATGAAACAGCTCAATTTGAAGAATTGCAGCGTAACATTCCTCGTGCGCTAACCATTTATCAGGATATCGTTGACCAACACCCTGATTCTCCCCACGCCGAGAAGGCCCGGGAGCGCATCGCCGCACTTGAGGGCGAGGCACCCTAGGGTGGGTCTCAGCCAGCTTCTTTCGGCACCAGCCGTGCTATCGATTCGACGTGGGGCGTCTGAGGGAACATGTCCACGGGCTGAATTTCCGCGGTGACCAGTCCCATTGTGGCCAAAAGGTCGAGATCGCGCGCCAGGGTGACGGGGTTGCAACTCACGTAGATCAGCATGCGCGGCGCCAGAGCCGCGAGACGTTTGAGCACTTCGGCCTCACAACCCTTGCGTGGGGGGTTGACCACCGCCACTGCTCCCGGGGCGAGTTCCATTTCCAGGTCTTCAAGCAGTTCCGCCGCATCCCCGGCGCGAAAGCGGCAATTGTCGAGGTGATTGAGCCGGGCGTTGTCAGCGGCATTGCGCACGGCTTCCTCCACGGCCTCGATACCGAGCACCGCTCCGGCATCCCGCGCAAGATTCATGGCGATGCCGCCGATGCCGCAGTACAGGTCCAGAGCCAGTTCGTCCCGGCGGCAGGCCGCCCATTGGCGCACCCGTTCGTAGATGCGTTCGGCCTGGGGATGGTTGACCTGAAAAAATGACGCAGGTGATATGCGCAGCCGCAAATCGCCGACCTGGTCGAGCAAGGCGGGATGACCGAGCATCTTAAGTGTCTGGGCGCCGAGGATGACGTTGCCTGCCGAAGAATTGACATTCTGCTGCACCGATACCACCTGCGGTACTTTCTTGACCAGCCACTTGGCTAGGTGGGTGACTTCGCGATAATTGCGCTCGGTGGTGACGAATGTCACCATGGCCTCGTTTCGTGAGGGGCTAACCCGCACCGCCAGGTAGCGCAGCAGGCCGCTGCCGCGCGCCGGATTGTAAACCCAGACGCCCTGACGTTCGATTTCTTCACGCACCGCCATAGCGATCTCATTGATCAGCGGATGGTGCAGGGGACATTGGCCGATGTCGACCACCTGATGGCTGTGGCGGCGGTAGAGACCGATGCTCACGCGCCCGCGTTCCTTGCCGATGACCAGTTTGGCGCTGCAGCGATAACCGAGTGGTTGCGGAGCCTCCCAAATGGGAAGAATCTCTGCTCGGGCGAGGCTTGGATACGTGCCCAGAGCGTCGCTCACTTTTTGTTGCTTGAAGCGCAGCTGCGCCGCGTAATCCATGCTGATGAGGCCGCAGCCGAGGCACTCCTCGGCATGGGGGCAGCCCCAGCGCCGGCTGCGTTCGGGAGCACTGGTGAGACGCTTCAGGACGCGGGCTCCGATCTGGTGCCGGCCTTCATGGTCGACCACCACCTTGACCTGCTCGCCGGGCAAGGCGTTGGGCACCAACACCTTTTTGCTCTCCCATATGGCGATGCCTACGCCCTCATCGTCAAGTCGCTCGATGGTCAATTCGATTTGCTGTTGTGTTTTTTTCTGTCTGCTCGGTTTTGCCATCTGATTTTATCTCCTCGCCGCGCTTTGCCGGCACGGCAAGGTACGCTTTCGCACACTGAGTTGTCAATGGGGCATGCCGCGGAGAACTATTGTCCTTTTTTGCGACGCAGGGTGACGCTCTCCCCGCCGATGCCCCAGTTGTCGGTATCCACCTCGTCGATGACGACTACGGTGGTCGCGGGATTTTTGCCCAGGGTGTCGCGCAGCAGGTTGGTGACGCCTTCGATGAGTTGAGCTTTTTGCTCGGTGGTGGCGCCTTCACGTGTAATCTTGATGTTGACGTAGGGCATGAAAACTCTCCTTGGCTGAGATAGATGAATGAGAAGCTTGCGGGTATTTTTACGGAAATCCATCTCCCGGCAAAGTTTTTTCTCCATGAAAAGCGGATTTTCGCGCCGAATTTTTAATCGCAACCTGCTTTCCAAGGCTCTTCTGACCCGACATGAAGCTCGTTAAGTGCCCGAAATTATTTCGACATAGGCCGACATCGGGTGGCAGAAGGCGCGATGTCGACTGCAATTGGGTGTTTTTTTTTCTATAGTAAGCCTCAGTAGCTTTGGGCACAGGGCTCGAAGTGGAATAAGTTGACCAGATAAGGGAAGAAGGAGGATTTACAGATGAAACGTTTGATCGCCGGGTTTGCCGCAGTCGCCGTTATTGCCGCCGCTGCCTACGCCTTTGCCGCTGCCGCCGATGTTTACACCTATGAAGCGCGCAACGGAAATGTGACTTTTGAGCATCAGGCTCACGTCGATTATGTCGGCGGCGACTGCGCCAAATGCCACACCGATGGTATTGGCCCTATCGATGTGACCAAGGACTGGGCTCATGAGACCTGCACCGGCTGTCACAAGGAAATGGGTGCCCCCGCACGCTGCAACGACTGCCACAAAAAGTAAGCAATTAAACGACCAAGATCGCGTTCAAAACGAAAAAGGCGCCCTCCTCGAGGGCGCCTTTTTCGCGTTATTTACGACTTTCCTCATCGCGGAGGACTCAAGGTGCGGGATGATTCTCCCAGAAAGTCGCGGCTCCCGGGTGCAGGGGCGTGATGATGCCTTCGCGGCCGTCAACCAGTGCTTCATCCCTGGATGCCGCCGCCAGGGCCTGCTCAACGGTTGCGGCGGAGATCTGGTCGCCAGCTACCCAAACGGCCAGATCCTGGAAGGTCGCGACCTCATAATCGACGTGCGGATAGGTATGGGCCGGGATCACCGTGGGGGTAAAGAACGGGTATTGCCTGAAAAAACCGGACTGCTCCGCTGCCTCGGAAAGATTCAGGAGGCGCACGGGAAAACTTTTCGCGGCCTGAGTGACGGCGGCGGTAGGGACGCCGGAAAACACCCAGATGGCATCGACATAGCCGTGCCCAAGGGCTGAAATGGCGTCCTGGTAGCCGGAAAAATCCGGTTTGATGCGGTCCCAGAGGCCGATGCCGGTAAAAAAGCGCTGAGCGGTCGCCGCGGCGCCCGAACCGATTCCGCCGACGGCAACACGCCTGCCGGCCAAGTCTTCAACCCGGGTGATGTTGCTGTTGGCGCGCACCACAAGTTGCGCCGGGGCAGCGTACAGGGTTGCCACAGCCAGGACCTGGTCATAGATGCGGTTGTCGTAGGGAAGCAGGCCGATGCCGGCCAGGAGCAGGTCGCCCGCATAGACGATGGCGAAATCAGCTTCGCCGCTATTGACGCGGCGCAGGTTCTCAACGGAGCCACCGGAAATCGCCAGACTGACCTCGACGCCTGGGCGTTGCTCGTTGATACGCAGGGTCAGGGCGCGGGCGGTGGTTTCGAAGGTGCCGCCGGGCGGTCCGCTGGAAAAACGCAGGCGGGTCTTTTCGGCGGCCGTCGCGCTTGCAGCAGGATAGCCCGCGAACAGCGTCAGAAGAAATATCAGTAGAACGTGTAAGGATTTCTTCATGGTACTGGCTCTCCTTGGGCGGACAGAGGTCAGGGGGTCGCGCGTACCGTGAGGACCGGAATGGATGAACGGCGCACGACCCGCTCGGCGGTGCTGCCCACCAGTACGTGTTCAAGGCCGGTCCGTCCATGAGTGCCCATCACGATCAGGTCAGCCTTTTGCTGCTGCGCCGCTGCTAATATCGTTTGGCAGGGGTTGCCGATGATGGTCTCGGAGGTGTAGGTCACCGTATCCCCGAGATGCCGCCGGCAGAACTCTTCCATCTCCTTGACCACATAGAGCTCGATTTCTTTTTCAAAGATTTCAAAGGCTTCGGGAGGAATGCGGCTGCGGCGACTGTCCGCCAGTTCGCCGATGACATGCAGCACGTGAATCTGTGCGTCCGCCAGTTGCGCGATGGTCTGGGCATAGGCGCATGCCGGTGCCGAACTCTCTGAAAAGTCCGTGGCATAAAGGATTTTGCGAATAGGTACCATAATCTGCCTCTTCTCCCGTGGTGTCAGGCCGCCGCCGTGTTTTGCTCGCGCTTGTTTTTCGTTTTCTGCATAAACCAGACGAGCGCAACGATGGCTACTCCGATGCCGTCAGTCAGAAAGCTCGGCCAATAGAGCAAGAAGGTCGCCGGCGCCAGTAGGGCCCACTCTACGATGGACGTGCGCCTGATCCAGTAACCCATCATCAGACTCGAAAAGGCGATGGTTCCCAGAAACGCCGAAAAGAATGAGGAAAAAATGCGGAAAACCGTCGGCTTGATTTCGCCGCGAACCAGCGTGTCACCTGCGCTGATCATGGCGCCGGGCCGCGCGGGTATGAGAATCGCAGATGCGTCGCGCACAGCTTTGATTTCCTTGATTTCGCCGCCGGACTGAACCGTGGCCAGGACATCACCTTTAAGGAAATCCTGTCCCTCACTCACGTTGACCTGGAGCACCGTGGCAAAAGGCGCGACTAGTTCCGGCATTTTCGTCTCGACAATTTTTCCCTGAAAGAGAATAGACGGAGTGAAGGCGAAGAGCAAGGGCATGACGTAGAGCATTTTGGCGAACTTGAAAGCGGTCCAGCCGGTTTTCCACGGATCGGAACCGGCAATCGCAGCGCCGGCATAGGCAGCCACACACACCGGCGGCGTAATATTGGAGTCCTGGCTGAGCCAGTAGACGATCTGGTGGGCGACGATGGCGGCGATGCCGAATTCACCCAGGGCCGGAACGGCAAGCACCGCGACGATCAGGTAGGAAGCCGTGACCGGAACCCCCATACCGAGCACCAGGGATGCCAGGGCGATGAGAATAATTGCCAGCAGCAGGCTGTTGCCGGCCAGGGCGATGATCAGATCGGAAAACTTCAGGCCCATGCCGGTGAGCGAAATAACGCCCACGATCACCCCGATGACCCCGACGGTGGCGCCGATGATCAGGGTGTTGCGAGCACCGGTCTGGACAGCTGCCCAGATTTCCTTGGGGCCCATGCGGGTTTCTTTTTTCACCCAGCTGACTGCGATGCACGAAAGAGTCGCCCAGAAGGCGGCGTTGCCGGGAGAGCGGCCCATGAGCATGAGGATAGTGATGATGACCAGCGGCAGCGCATAGTACCAGCCGTCCTTGAGAACCGCCTGCCAGTGCGGGAATTCCTCATCTTTGATGCCGACGATATTGAGCTTTTTCGCCTCGAAATGAATCATGCAGAAAACGGCAAAGAAGTAGAGCAGCGCCGGGCCCACGGAAATCATCATGATGTAGGAATAGGGCAGGCCGGTCAGCTCAGCCATGAGAAAGCCGCCGGCACCCATGATCGGCGGCAGAAACATGCCGCCGATGGAGGCCGCCGGTTCGATGGCGCCGGCCACATGCGGGCGAAATCCGGCGCGCTTCATGAGAGGGATGGTGAAGGCGCCGGTAGATACGGTGTTGGCGATGGCGCTGCCCGATACCGAGCCGAACAAGGCCGACGCCATAACCGCAACCTTTGCCGGCCCGCCGGTGCTACGCCCGGCCAGGGCCAGGGGCAGGTCGATGAAGAAACGTCCAGCCCCGGATTTGTGCAGAAAAGCGCCAAAGAAAATGAACAGGATGACATAGGTCGCCAGTACGTTGGCCATGACCCCGAATACCCCGTTGGTGGTGAGAAACAGGGCGTTGCAGATACGCTCAAAGCTGAAGCCCCGGTGGGCGAGAAGATTCGGCAGGTAGGGGCCAAAGTAGGCAAATGCCACCATGGAGGCGCCGATGATGGTCATGGACCAGCCCAGAACCCGTCGGCAGACTTCGAAAGAGATCAGGATGCCGATGATGCTAATCAGCGAATCCAGTTCGTTTTCAGCGCCGGCTCGCCAGTTAAGGGCTTCAAACTGGTTGAGCCAGTAATAGATCACCCCCGCGGCGGCAAGGGCAAACAACGCGTCAGAGGGTGTTGGCGCCTGCTTCCAGCGTTGCTCACAGAAGGCGTCCGCTACCTGGAGGACAGCGGCCAGGATGACGATCACCAGGGCCAGGGGCCACAAGGTAGCGCCCTGGGCAAGGCCGGCCAAGAGTCCCTCATTCTTGAACGTGTCGGTCAGGCCCATAAGTCGTTCGTAGTAGACGACATGGTCTTTGAAGACGAAAAGAATGGCCAGAGCGCTGGTCAGGATCGTTGACAGCAACAGGTTCAAAAGAACACGAATCCAGGTTTTTCCTGCCGGATAAAGCAGGAAAACCAGAATGTAGGTGATGAATACGTAGATGCCGAGATGGTATTGGGTGCCCACGGATGCGATGCCGGCGGCGTAGAAATAGAAAAAAACCAGGGCCGCGCTTAGCGCCGCGACGATGATGTTCCAAAGCCCGGTTGGGCTGCGGAAGGACTTGGAGTCCTTTTCCATCAATTTTTTCAGTTTCTTTTTTTCTTCCGGATCGAGATCGGCAAGGTCTTTGTCGAGTGTTTCAGACATGGATGTCTCCGTGGGGAGGTGATTCGCGAATAGGGCCGGATCCTACTGCTTGACAGACGAAGCGGGGCATTGCGCCCCGCTTCGTACAGGTATTATGGAAGAGAAGTTACTTGAGTTTTTGCGCCTCGGTGAGGGACAGGTCTTTCTCGGTCCAGAACTTCTCGGCACCCTTGTGCACCGGGGTGACGATGCCGCGCAGGCCGTCGGAGATCTTCATGGAGCGGGCGGTGGTGGTTACGCTCACCATAAAGGCAAGCCCTTCATCGGAGAAGATGTTGTCCAGGGCACGGTAGACATGATCGTCCTTGATATGCTTGCCCGCGACCCAGATGGTGGAGTCCTGAAAGGTAGCGGTGTCCTTGTCGACCCCCTGATAGGTTCCGGCAGGGATGGCGACTTCGGTGTAATAAGGGTTGTCCGCGAAGAACCCGGCTTCCTGGCCGGCGTCCACCAGATCCAGAATCTTGATGCGATTGCTGGCGGCGGCCTGAATGACCGAAGAGTTGGGGAACCCGGCAAATACCCACATGGCGTCGATGAGGCGGTCGCCGAGAGCCGAAGCACCCTGGCTATAGCCGATGAACTCAGGGGTGAACTTATCCCACAAGCCGACGGCTGTGAAGTAGCGTTGCGCCGAGGCAGCGGCGCCGGACCCGGCGGGACCGACGGCAACGCGCTTGCCCGCCAGGTCCTGAACGCTGTTGATTCCTCTTCCGTCCAGAACAATCAGATGAGCAGGGGCGCCATAAAGGTAGGCCATGGAATAGACGTTTTTGTATTCGCGAGGATCGTTGGTGAGTTGGCCGTTGAGGCCCAGATACAGGTCGCCTGCGTAAACAACGCCGAAGTCGGCATCGCCGGAATTGACGCGGCGCAGGTTTTCTACCGACCCGGCGGATGCCATGTTGGAGACGTCCATGTCGGGCTGAGTGCGGGACAGGCGCGAGGAGATGGCGTTGGAGAAGTACTGAAAAGTGCCGCCGTCAGGCCCCCCCGAGAAAGCCAGGCGGGCTTTGGCCGCTTCGGCGATGTCTCCGGAAACGAACAGGGCGGCAAGAAACAGTGCGGCGGTGAGACTGGTGAACATCTTCCTTTTGACAGACATGGCTCCTCCTTTTGTGGTGCTGTTTTAGAACGCGGTTTTGTTTTGTGCGTTCCATCTTTTAGCAATCCCGGTGCCAACCTGTATGGAGCCGGGGGAAATGCTTGTACTTTAGCCTGTTTATCGTTTTATTGCAATTCTATTTCTGTGTAGCGGAGCCTGTTCTTTTTTAAAAAATAGGCGAGGTATCGCCAGGTGTGGCGGATCTTGGCCGCCCCGTATTGTGCTGTGGGGATTCTGTAGAACTGCTTTTGTTTTTTTTGGGCCTGTGTTTGTGTGTTCGATTGCGGCAAGGCTTGACGGTCTGTGTCTGTCTGGTTTAAAAACGGCGTGTTTTTTATCTGTCCGGCTTTGAAATACGAAGGGAGGGTTTGCAATGGTCCGGGAGTTTGCGGCGCCGGCTAAGATCAACTTGTGTCTGCATGTGCTTGGTCGGCGTGCGGATGGCTATCATGATCTGCACATGTTGATGCAGCGGGTGTCTTTGGCGGACCGGGTAGTGATCGCCTTGCGCGATGAGCCGGGGGTGGAGGTGGAGTGCCCGGGGGTTGACCTTGCAAGCGGCGAGCAGAATATCGCTGCTCGAGCGGCGCGCGTCGTGCTCGCTGCCGCGGGTCGTGGGTTGGGAGCGCGGATTTGTATCGACAAGCGGATTCCCGTGGCGGCCGGACTGGGTGGCGGATCCTCGGATGCCGCAACAGTTATGGTCGGTCTCAATCGGATGTTGGGCGCTCCTTTGGCTCGCGAGGCGTTGCTGCGGGAGGGTGCGCGTTTGGGTGCCGATGTGCCGTTCTTTGTGTTCGGGCGCCCGGCTTGGGCGACGGGCGTCGGTGACCGCTTGCGGCGGGTGGCGGCGCTGCCGCCTGTCTGGTATGTTCTGGTCAATCCGGGGTTCGCGGTTTCGACTGCTTGGGTTTACGGAAATTTGAGGTTGACATCACCACTCGATGTCGCTAAACTTCCGGAGTTTTTCAGCTCTCCGGACGATTTGGTGCGTCTGCTGCACAATGATCTTGAGCAGGTAACCATCGCGCGCTATCCGCAGATTGCAGATATTAAGGAGCGTTTGGTCGCCGCCGGTGCGTTGGGGGCGCTCATGTCGGGAAGCGGTCCGACGGTTTTTGGTCTGTTTGATGATGAGGCCCTGGCTGGCGCGGCACAGGCGCAACTGTCCCGCAATCCGGAGTGGCGAGTGTTTAAGGTGTCTCCCGTGGTCGACACTGAGGTTTAGATCCGGGTTTCGCAGTCTGTTTGTTCCTTTTTGGTTTTTCTTCTTTATGTTGGGGCGTCGCCAAGCGGTAAGGCATCGGATTTTGATTCCGACATACCCAGGTTCGAATCCTGGCGCCCCAGCCACTTTATTTCTCCCGGTTCGGAATGGCAGCGCTTGCGCTGCCATTCCGTTCTGGAGTTTTAGAGGATTGTCGTTTTTTTAAGCGGAGTGCATTTCGTGGCCGACCTGTCTCGGGTGGGTGCTAGGGATGAAGTGCTTTTTCCGTGCCTGGCAAGGGGGCGTCGTTGGACAAAATCAAGCTTTTCACCGGAAACTCCAATATTCCTCTTGCCCGGGAGATCTGTGGTTATCTCTCCGTTCCGCTGGCAAGTGCCAGTGTGCGCACGTTTTCCGACGGCGAGATTATGGTCGAAATTGGTGAGAACGTGCGCGGTCGCGACGTCTATGTGGTGCAGCCGACCTGTGCGCCTTCTAACCATAATATTATGGAACTGCTGATCATGATCGACGCCCTCAAGCGGGCCTCGGCTGCGCGTGTCACCGCCGTTATCCCCTACTTCGGCTATGCGCGGCAGGATCGCAAGGTGGCGCCGCGCACGCCCATTACCAGCAAGCTGGTGGCGGATCTGATCCACACCGCCGGCGCGAGCCGCGTGCTGACCATGGATCTGCATGCCGGCCAGATTCAGGGTTTTTTCAATATTCCCGTCGATAATCTTTATGCCGCCCCGGTGATTCTGGAGGATTTTAAAGATCGTTTCTCCGCCCGGCGTTTGGTGGTGGTCAGTCCCGATGCCGGCGGTACCGAGCGTGCCCGGGCCTTCGCCAAGCGCCTCGATGCCGGTCTGGCGATCATTGACAAGCGGCGCAGCGGTCCCAATGTGTCCGAAGTGATGCACGTCATCGGTGATGTGGAGGGCGAGGTGTGCATGATTGTCGACGATATGATCGACACTGCCGGCACCCTTTGTCAGGCTGCCCAGGCCCTTAAAGCCAAGGGGGCGGATAAGGTGTATGCCTGTGCGACCCATCCTGTATTGTCGGGACCCGCGCTTGAGCGCATTACGCAAAGTTGTCTCGAGGAAGTGGTGATCACCAACACTATTCCTGTGGGGGACAAGGTGGGGCTCTGCCCCAAATTGCGCACTCTTTCGGTGGCGCCTTTGCTAGCCGAGGCTATTCGCCGCATTCATGATGACGAATCGGTCAGCTCACTGTTTGTCTGACCATGCGAGTTTTAAGCTGATACATTTTTCAACGCTTTTCTGGAGGAATAAATAAGATGGCACAGTCCCAACTGGAAGTCAGTTTGCGTGAAAATACCGGCAAGGGCGCTGCGCGCTCTCTGCGTCGCCAGGGACTTGTTCCTGGAGTTGTTTATGGGAAAAATATCGCTCCCTGTCCGGTAGTGGTTGAACCCAAGGCGCTTGCTCAGGCCATCTCCGGTGAGGGTGGATCGAACACCCTCATTACCCTGCAGGGCAATGGGCCTTTTGCCGGCCAGATCGTCATTGTTAAGGACATGGTCGTTCATACGATTCTGCGCACGCCCCGTCATGTCGATTTTCATGCCTTTGACATGTCAAAGAAAGTGCATGTCATGGTGCCTGTTCATGCTCTCGGCAAGGCTGCCGGTGAGAAGATCGGCGGATCCCTGGAAGTGATTCGCCACGAACTTGAGGTTTACTGCCTCCCCGATCGCATTCCCTCCTCCATTGACATCGATGTCACAGAGTTGGGGATCGGCGACGTCGTTCATATCGAAGATGTCAGTCTTCCTGAGGGAGTTGAAGTTCCTCACGATGTCAACTTCACTGTCGTCACCTGCACCGGACGCAAAGACGAAGATGAAGAGGAAGAACAGGTCGAAGAAGGTACTGAAGTCGAACCTGTCTAGGTGTCTGGGAGAGTGGGGTGAAGCTAATCGTCGGCCTCGGCAATCCGGGGGAAACCTACGCCAATACCCGTCATAATGTCGGCTTCATGGCTGTGCGCCGCATTGCCGACAGGACCGGGATCGCTCTGAAAAAAAAAGGTTATCAGGGTCTTTACGGTGTCGGACGGCTGGCGGGCGAGGAAGTCACCCTGCTGCAACCCCATACTTACATGAATCTCAGCGGCGCCAGCGTCGGATCTGCCTGTAAATCCCTCGGGGTCTCCCCGGGGGATTTGCTCGTTCTGCATGATGATGTCGATCTGCCCTTCGGAACCCTGCGCATTAAGCTCAGCGGCGGTCACGGCGGGCAGAAGGGTGTGCGCCATATCAAGGAAGTCCTTGGTTCTGAGGATTTTTTGCGGCTGCGCATCGGCGTCGGGCGCCCTGTCGCCGGCCAGGAGGTGGCCGATTATGTTTTGCGCGCTTTTGCGCGTGAGGAAATGGAGGTTTTGGACAGTCTGCTGGATCGGGCGGCGCAAGCCGTCGAAGCCATTCTGCGCGATGGCGTGCAAAAAGCCATGAATACCTATCACAGCCGGGAAGTCACTGCTTAAATCCTATCAGCGAAGAGAGGGTAAGGGTCACATGGAACTGCAGATGTTTGCACCGATTCTAGGGGTCATTGGATTTGTCATTGCCGTTTTCTATTACCGGTTGGTCAAGGCTCAGCCGGTCGGTAACGACAAGATGAGGGAAATTTCCGAGATGATTCACGCCGGAGCCATGGCTTTTCTGCGGCGCGAATACCAGGTTCTGGCGATCTTCATTGTCGCCGTTTTTTTCTTGATTCTTTTTGGGATGAATTACCAGACCGCCCTGGCTTTTCTTGGCGGCGCTATTTGCTCGATGACCTGCGGGTTTATCGGTATGAAGGCGGCAACGCGCGCTAATGTGCGTACCGCGGAGGCGGCGCGCGCCCAAGGGCAGGGTGCCGCTTTGCTGGTCTCTTTCAATGGCGGCGCGGTCATGGGGTTGGCGGTTGCTTCCCTGGGCCTCGTTGGTGTGGGTATTGCCTTCATCGCTTTTGGCAGTCCTGAGACCGCTCAGTATATCACCGGCTTTGCCATGGGCGCCTCGTCCATTGCACTTTTCGCGCGTGTCGGCGGCGGGATTTATACCAAGGCGGCCGATGTCGGCTCCGACCTGGTCGGCAAGGTGGAGGCTGGAATTCCCGAGGATGACCCCCGCAATCCGGGCGTTATTGCCGACAACGTCGGTGACTGTGTGGGTGACACCGCAGGGATGGGTGCCGACATTTTTGAGTCCTACGTCGGTTCCATCATCGCCACGATTGCCATCGCCGCCGCGGCCGGCGTCGGTCTGGTCAGCACTTTGGCAGGCACCCCTGTTGAAGTCGGATCCGAACTCTATCACCAGACCCGCGCCAATGCCATGTTGCTACCCCTGGTTTTGGCCATGGTCGGTTTGGTGTTCTCCGTCATCGGCATTTTCTCCATGAAGTTCTTCAAAACCATCGACCCGGCGAAGGCCTTGCATTACACGACCTTTGTCAGCGCAGCCGGATTTCTGATCGCAGCCTTTTTCGTGATCAATTTTCTGCATATTGCCAACGGAGTGTTCTGGGCGATCCTGGCCGGTACCCTGGCCGGTATCGCTATCGGGCAGATTACCGAGTACTATACTGCTGCCGCTCCGGTTTCCCGCATCGCCGAAGCCAGCAAGACCGGTCCCGCCACCAACATTATTCATGGCCTGGCCGTCGGTCTTGAAAGTACGGTCGCTCCGGTTCTCATCATCTGCGTGAGCATTTTCGTCGCCAACTATTTTGCCGGCCTTTATGGCATCGGTATCGCGGCGGTGGGCATGCTTGCCACGGTTGGCGTGACCATGACGGTCGATGCCTATGGTCCCATCGCCGACAACGCCGGCGGGATTTCCGAAATGGCCGGGCTGGGACCCGATGTACGCAAAATTACGGATGGTCTCGATGCCATCGGCAATACCACGGCCGCCATCGGCAAGGGTTTTGCTATCGGCTCCGCGGCCCTGACTGCTCTGGCGCTGTTCTCCGCCTACGCGACGACGGTTCAGTTGGAGGCGATCAATCTGATCAATCCAGGCACGGTCATCGGAATGCTAATCGGCGGCTCTCTGCCGTTTTTCATCGGTGCCTTGACCATGACCAGCGTGGGCCGGGCCGCCGGCAAGATGGTCGATGAAATCCGTCGCCAGTTCCGTGAAATCCCCGGTTTGCTTGAAGGGGATCCCAACGCCAAGCCTGAGCCTGAGAAGTGTGTCGACATTTCGACGCGCGCCGCTCTGCGCGAGATGGTGCTTCCCGGTCTGGTGGCGGTTTTCGCCCCGGTTCTGGTTGGCTTCATTTTGGGGGCCGAAGCTTTGGGCGGCATGCTTGCCGGAGCGACGGTGACCGGGGTGCTGTTGGCGCTGATGATGGCCAACGCAGGGGGCGCCTGGGATAATGCCAAGAAGTATATCGAAAAGGGCGAACTGGCCGGCGAGGGCAAGGGCGGCGAGGCCCACAAGGCCGCTGTGGTCGGCGATACTGTTGGCGATCCCTGTAAGGATACTTCGGGACCCTCGATGAACATTCTCATCAAGTTGATGAGTGTCGTTGCTCTGGTTATTGCTCCGTTGTTGATCTGAGTTTATTTTCGCATATCCGTTTAACCGCACGATAGCCGGAACCCGGGTTCCGGCTATCGTCTTTTTTGCCAGGCGACAGCTACTATGGGATTTAAATGTGGTATCGTCGGTTTGCCTAATGTCGGCAAGTCGACCATCTTTAACGCTCTGACCTCAGCCGGTGCCGAATCGGCCAATTACCCTTTCTGTACTATCGAGCCTAATGTCGGTATCGTCTCTGTTCCCGACCCCCGGCTCGATGCGCTTGCGGAGATCGTCAACCCCCAAAAAGTCTTGCCGACCACCCTCGAATTCGTCGATATCGCCGGATTGGTCAAGGGCGCGAGCAAGGGGGAGGGGTTGGGAAATCAGTTCCTCGGTCATATCCGCAAGGTCGATGCCATAGCTCATATCGTGCGCTGCTTTGAGGATGACAACGTTGTTCATGTTGACGGCAGCGTTGATCCCATCCGCGATGTCGAAGTTATTCAAACCGAGCTCAATCTGGCTGATCTTGACTCCGTCGAGCGCCGCATTCAGCGTAGCGAAAAGCAGGCGCGCAGCGGCGATAAAAAGTTGCAGGCAGAGATCGCCGTGCTGCAGAAAGTGCGCACCGCCCTGGATCTTGGCCTTCCCGCGCGCAAAGCCGAACTTGACGATGAAGAGCGCCTATTGTTGAACGAGTTGCAGTTGATCACGGCCCGTCCGGTTCTATATGTCGCTAACGTCGGCGAGGGCGACCTTGAAGGCCGACACCCCTTCGTCGCGCGGTTGAAGGAGCAGGCGGCTGCCGAGGGCGCCGAATTGATCGTTATTTGCGGGCGTATCGAGGCCGAAGTTGCAGAGCTGGGTGGAGAAGATAAGGCTGAATTTCTCCAGGAACTCGGTTTGGCTGAATCAGGTCTCGATCGCATGATTCGCGCCGGCTATGATCTGCTTGGTCTGATCACCTATTTCACCGCGGGCGTCAAGGAGGTTCGAGCCTGGACTATTAGCCGCGGCACGCGCGCTCCTGGTGCGGCCGGTGTGATTCACACCGATTTTGAAAAAGGATTTATCCGTGCCGAGGTTATCGCATTCGCCGACTTCGTGCGCTCACGCGGTGAGCAGGGAGCACGGGAGAAGGGCTTGATGCGACTGGAAGGCAAGGATTATGTAGTGCAGGACGGCGATGTGATGCACTTTCGTTTTAATGTTTAGCGCCGCTGGCGAATTATTTTTCTTGTATGGCGGGAAGGTCGTTGAAAAGCTTGTTTGTTTGTGGTAGAAAGCAAAGTTCACATAAGTGTGGGGCACTGTCTGCCCCCTCCTTGCTTCGGGGTCGCCCGGGGCTATTAAACCGAGAGGAGCTAAATCAAAGATGAGAAGTTATGAAACCATGTTCATCGTCCACCCCGAGGTGGTCGGTGACGAGCTCAAGGCTCTGGTCGAAAAGTTCAAGGGTGTAATCGCCGACCGGGGTGGGGATGTCGTTAAAGTTGAAGAATGGGGTAGCCGCACTCTGGCGTATCCGATTCAGAAACTGACCCGCGGCGCCTATTTCATTTTTTATTTTCAGGCTGGTCCCGGTGATGTCGCTGAATTCGAGCGGCGCCTGCGTCTCGACGAAAAGATTCTGCGTTTCAATTCTCTGCGCCTTGAGCAGGGCCTGCCGCAGTCGGTTGTCGCAGCCCAGGAGGCAGCCGAAGGCGCCGAAGCCGAGACCGCACAGGAAGAAGCCGGAGAGTAACTCAAACCAACTGAATATGGAGGATAAATAGATATGGCTGCACCCAGAAGACGATTTGGCCGGCGCAAAGTCTGCCGGTTTTGTGCCGACAAGGGCCTCAGCATCGGTTATAAGCAGGTCGATACCTTGCGCGGATTTGTTTCGGAGCGCGGCAAGATCGTGCCGCGCCGCATCACAGGTACCTGCGCCCCCCATCAACGCGTACTTACCGAGGCGATTAAGCGGGCGCGCATGATGGCGCTGCTGCCTTATTCCTCGTCTCACTCCCTGGTGGGCTAGGATCCGGCGGACGGAAACGGAAAACGACGCGACGCTCATGGATCAACGAACACTGGCTATTTTCGGTGCGGCGGTGGTCACCTCCGCATTATTTATGGGGGGGCAGGTCATTGCCCCGCTGGCTCTGCTCCTCAACCTGATTGGGCCCGTCCCGGCCGCCTATGTGCATATGCGCTTCGGCGCCGCTGCCGGTGCCGCCGTCATCGCTCTGAGTTGCGCGGCGTTGATGGTGTTGCTGCCACCGATCCTTTCCGTGGGCTTTCTGTTGCAATACGGGATAGCTGCCTTCTGCGTGCCCTTGCTGTTGCGGCGCGGTCTGGCCTGGGACCGGGCGGTTGCGGGCACTGTGGGCATCGGTTTGGCGATCGCTCTGCCGCTCTTGATGATCGCGGCGCAGGGACAGGGACTGGGCGCCTCGGAGCTTGTTCGGCAGGAGGCCGGTCACGCCATTTCCCAGGCTCTGCAGTATTCCGACGAGGGTGGAATGGCTGCCCAGGATCGGGAGGCGCTTGAACAGACCCTGGTCGCTATGGCTGAGGCATTTGTCCTGATTTACCCGGCGGTGGCCGTTGTCATTCTTGGCATCCTTGCCGCGGTGGTTATTCTTCTGTTGCAAGCCTTGGGCAAGGGTCGCTACGAGATCTCCGGTCCACCCTTCGCGCAGTGGAAAGCGCCGGAATTTCTGGTGTGGGGCGTTATCGTCGCAGGCTTTGCTCTTCTGGTCAACAGTCCGGGGCTCAGGGTTGTCGCGGCCAATGTGCTGGTTGTGCTGTTGCCCCTCTATTTTGTCCAGGGTCTGGCGGTGGTCACGCATTTTTTGCGGCGCAAGGCCGTTCCGCCCATGTTTCGTTCGCTGGCCTACTTTTTCATTTTCATTCTCAACCCCCTGCCGCTGCTGGTCACGGTCATGGGCGTATTCGATATCTGGATCGATTTTCGTAAACCAAAGATAAATAAAACGTCGTAAGACGGGAGGAGACCCATGGAGGTTATACTCAAGGAAGCTGTTGAGGGACTGGGAAATATTGGCGACATCGTCAAGGTAAAGCCGGGATATGCCCGCAACTACCTGGTGCCCCAAGGCCTGGCCAGCGAAGCTAATTCACGCAATGTGCGCGAACTTGAACATCAGAAGCGCATGCTCGAGCGCAAGCTGCAGAAAGTGTCGCAGGATTCCCAGGCATTCAAGGCGCGCATCGAAGCGGTGACCTGCACTTTCGAACAACGCGCGGGAGATGACGGAAAGCTGTTTGGATCCGTAACCGGCATCGACATTGAGAAGAAGCTGGCCGAAGCCGGAATCGAAATCGATCGCAAGAAACTCCAACTTGCCGATCCGATTAAAAATCTCGGTGAGTTCGAGGTGCCTCTGCGTCTCAACGCCGGAGTCGTTGCGCAGGTTAAGGTTCAGGTGAGCGCCGCCGCCGAGTAAGTAATTTTTTGCTGGTACCGGGACGGCCCTGCGTGGCCGTCCCTTTTTTCTGCTTTTTCTCCTCTAGGTGTCCATGGAAGAACCCAGCGTTCACCGTCTCCCGCCCCAGAGCCTTGAGGCGGAAATGTCCGTTCTCGGCGGTATTCTGCTCGATGAGCAGGCTCTCGATAAGGTCCTCGAACTCCTGCGTCCGGAAGACTTCTACCGCGAAAGTCACCGCAAAATTTTCGAAAGTCTCATTGCCCTTTCGGAAAAAAACGAACCTGCCGACCTGGTGACTTTGGCTGCGCATCTGCAGAGTCGTCAAGCCCTCGAGGCTATCGGCGGACACGCCTATCTGGCCACTCTGGTCGACTACGTGCCGACGGCTGCCAACATCATCTACTACTGTCGTCTGGTTAAGGAGCGCGCACTGGCCCGCCACCTGATTTCAGTGGCCACTGAAATTGCGACCTCCGGATATGCCGGCGGCAATATTGAGCAAATTCTGGACCAGGCCGAGAAGTCGATTTTTGAAATCGCCGAGAATCGCAACCGCCCCAGCTATTTTTCCGTTCGCGACATTCTTAAAGATACCTTCAAGAACATTGAAAAACTCTACGAGCGCAAAGAGCTGGTCACCGGCGTGCCGACCGGCTATGCCGATCTGGACAAGATGACCGCCGGCCTGCAGCCTGGAGATCTGGTCATCATGGCGGGCCGTCCATCCATGGGTAAGACTGCTTTTTGTCTCAACGTCGCTGAGTATGCCGCCGTTAAAAGCGAACGCCGCGCGCCGAGTTTGATTTTTTCTCTGGAGATGGGCAAGGAGCAGTTGGTGCAGCGTCTGCTCTGTTCCGTGGCGCGTGTCGATGCCAGTCGCATGCGTACCGGCCATCTCGGCGATTCCGACTGGCCCAAGCTGACCCAGGCCGCCAGCGAGTTGAGCAGCGCCAAAATCTTTATCGACGACACGCCGGCGATCAGCGCGTTGGAGGTCCGCTCCAAGGCTCGGCGCCTCAAGTCTCAAGAAGACATTGGTTTGATTATCGTCGATTATCTACAGCTGATGCGAGGCAATAATCCCGAAAGCCGCCAGCAGGAGATCTCCGAAATCTCTCGTTCACTCAAGGCCCTGGCCAAGGAACTGAGCGTGCCGGTGGTGGCTCTTTCCCAGCTCAATCGCTCTTTGGAGAACCGCACCGACAAGCGCCCGATCATGGCCGATTTGCGCGAATCCGGTGCTATTGAGCAGGACGCCGATGTCATCATGTTCGTTTATCGCGATGAAGTTTATTGCCCGCATTGCAAAAAAGGCGAAGAGTGCAACGAAAACCATCGCGGTGCCGCCGAAATTATTGTCGGAAAGCAGCGTAATGGTCCGATCGGTACGGTCAATCTGGCCTTTCGCGGAGAATTCACGCGGTTTGAAAATCTCGCCCGTCGCGAGGACGGATACTGATTCCGTAAAAAAATCCCCGGAAATAGAGTATCCCGGGGATTGAGGCATGTCTGCAAATCATTTCTCTCCTGCTTTTTTCAGCCCTCTTTGTTGATTTCAATTCCCAGTGTCTGGATTTTTTTGCGTAAGGTATTTCGGTTGATGCCGAGAATCTCAGCCGTCCTCACTTGATTGCCGCGGGTTTTCTCCAGCACGATGCGAATCAGTGGGCGTTCCATCTGGTGCAGAACCATTTCGTAGAGATTGTTGAGCTCCTGCACTTCCATTTTTCCGATGGCGTTGCGTAGTTTATTCGTGATGAGGGCTTCGAGGGAGCAATCGGCGGTCTCACCATCCCCTTCGCTCAAAACGGGAAAATCATCCGGCGTCAACAGGGGATTGGGCGCCAGTAGGGCCGCCCGCTGGATGGTATTTTCCAGCTCTCGCACATTGCCGGGCCAATTGAAGCTTGCCAGCAGGCGATGGGCCTCCGCTGTGCAGCCCAGGGCCGTAGTGCCGACCTTTTCGCGGGCGCTTTGGATGAAATAGTCGACCAGTAGGGGGATGTCGTCACGACGCTCACGTAGGGGCGGCAGGGCGATGGGCACGACATTGAGGCGATAGAAAAGGTCTTCTCGAAATTCGCGGTTTCGTACTTTGTCCTTGAGGTTTTGATTGGTCGCGGCGACGATGCGCACGTCAACCGGGATTGTGGTGCTGCCGCCAGTGCGGGTGATTTCCTTTTCTTGCAGTACGCGCAGCAGCTTTGCTTGGAGATCCAGGGGCATGTCGCCTATTTCGTCGAGAAACAGGGTGCCGCCGTTGGCCTGTTCGAATTTGCCGGTCTTGCGCTCGGTTGCGCCGGTAAAGGCGCCCTTTTCAAAGCCGAATAGCTCGCTCTCGAGCAATTCGCGGGGGATGGCGGCGCAATTGAGGGCGAGAAACGGCTTGCCCAGTCGCGGGCTGTTGAAGTGAACGGCGCGTGCCACAAGTTCCTTGCCGGTACCGCTTTCCCCGGTAATCAGGATGGTTACATCGGAGGGCGCAACCTTGCCGAGGACTTTATAAACTTCCTGCATCGGTTTGCTCTGGCCGATGAGGGTGCGCTCGAGATGATACTGGTCCTTAAGCTCATCCTTGAGGCGGCTGACTTCAGTGCTGATCTCCGCAGCCTTGCCTGCCTTGACCAGAATGGCGTCGATGGCATCAAGGTCAAAAGGTTTGGTGATGTAGTCATAGGCCCCGCGCTTCATTGCCTCGACCGCGTTTTTCATGGAGGACTCGGCGGTCATGATGACAATCAGGGTGTGCGGCGTCTGCTCTTGAAACCGGGTGAGCAGGTCCAGGCCGCTGATCCCAGGCATCTTGATGTCGAGGATGGCCAGGTCGTAGGTGTTTTTCCGAAAAAATTCCAAGGCTTCGTTGCCGTCGCCGGCCAAGTCAACTTTGAAGCCCTTTTTGCTGAGGGCCTTGGATAGGACCCAGCGGATGCTTTCTTCGTCATCGGCGATCAGAATCCGTTCGATAGCCATGAACTGGAACTCTCTTTCTGGTGCGAGGTAAAAAAATGTCTATGCCGTTAGCGCTCAGCGGCAAAAGGGCAGCGAAACGGTGAAGATCGAGCCTTTTCCCGGATGGCTGTCGACTTTGAGAAAACCACGGTGTTCGCTGACGATTTTCTGGCAAATGGCTAGGCCCAGGCCGCTACCCTTGGTTTTGGTTGTGAAAAAGGGTGTGAAAATCTGCTCCATTTGGGATGGAGAAATTCCTTTGCCGGTGTCGCGCACTTCAACCACAATAAAAGGAACCGGGCGATGACCTGGCTGGTTGACGTGATATTCTGAGGCGACCCGGCTGAGAATCTCGATTGTTCCGCGATGCGTAATGGCTTCGCCGGCATTCTTGATGAGATTGAGAAACAGTCGGGTGAGCAGATGTTCATCGCCGCGGATGGGGGGAATGCTGGGGTCGAGGCGCAGGCTGAAATCGACTTCCTTGTGGCGCAACGCCTCTTTCTGAAAGAGCACGATGTCGCCCAGCATCTTGCCCAGATGAACCTCTCCCATTTCCGGTTGACGCGGACTGGCCAGGTCCATGAGCTCTTCGATGATGCTGTTGACTCTCTCGACTTCGCGGATCATGACCCGGGTGTATTCTTTGAGGTGGCTTTGCTCGGCGGTGTCACGGTCAAGCAGTTGCGCAGCACCTTTTATGCCGCCCAGGGGATTTTTGATTTCATGGGCCAGGCCGGCGGCCATGGTGCCCACCATGGACAGCCGATCGGCACGCCGCACTGCCTCTTCAAGTTCGCGCACCCGCGAAAGATCGCGTAAAATCATTACCACCCCGTCCTGGTCGCCGGCATTGGTCAAAAGGGGCGAAACCGAAACGCTCACTGGTACGGGTGCCGCCGTCGGCCGGTGCAGGAGGATGTCTTCGTAGTTGAAAATTGAGCGCCCTTCGGAAAGGGCGGCCCGGATCAGGGAGCAAAGTGCCTCCTGCCCCTGAAACAAGTCCTCGAAGGTACGGCCCAACGCCAGGCGTCTGGAAATGCCGGTGCAGGCTTCGGCGGCAGGGTTGATCAGCGTGAAGCGGCCGACAGGGTCCAGCGCGACCACAGCGTCTTCAACATTTTCGAGAACACGCACATAGAGTTGCAGATTCTGCGGATCTGGATGGGCGGCGGGATGAGTCATCGGGATCAAGGCTCCAAAAGAAAAAAAGCACGGGTCGCCTTCCGCAGTTCGTCGACACCTCGGCTGCTGTTAACTTGTGCACGAAAGCTGGATGCCCCGCAAAGCCCGCGAGAATACCAACATAGATGTTTGCGCATTTCACCCAGAGTGCGTACCGGGCCAAACTGTTCAAGGTGCAGGTCGAAATGGCGCAGGACAACCCTGAGGCGGTCCTCGCGTGATGGAGCAGAAGGCCGTGCGTTCGCTTTTTCCAACTCCAGGATGTCGCGCAGCAGCCAGGGGTTACCATAACCGCCACGCCCGATCATTACGGCGTCGCAACCGCTGCCGGCGCGCATGGACAGGGCATCCTCGGCATCGAATATGTCACCGCTGCCGATGACCGGAATCCGTAGCCTTTGTTTCAGCGCGTGGATATGTTCCCACGCGGATTTGCCGCTGAATCCCTGGGCGCGGGTGCGAGGGTGCAGCGTCACGGCGTCGGCCCCTTCCTCTTGGGCGATGTGGCCGATTTCCAGGTAGTTCTCCGAAGAATGGTCCCATCCCGAGCGAATTTTGATTGTCAAGGGCCGGCTGGTGGCGCGGCGCACGCTGCGAATAATGCGCGCCACGCGCTTCGGTTCGCGAAGCAGAGCGCTGCCGGCACCACTGCGCACTACCTTTTTTACGGGGCAGCCCATATTGATGTCCAGCAAATCACCGTCATTTTCAACCAAGACAGCGGCTTGGGCGAGAATGTCGGGGTCCGAACCGAAAATCTGCACACCAAGGGGACCCTCGGTCGCATTGGAGCGCAACAGTTCGCGGGTCCGGCGACCCTCATAGACCAAACCATTGGCGCTCACCATTTCGGTAAATACCAAACCGGCGCCGAAGGCTTTCATAATCTGCCGATAGGGCAGATCGCTGATCCCGGCCATCGGTGCGAGAAACAGACTGTTTTTTAGGATGAGTGAGCCGATGCGCATGGACCAGACAAGCCGCTAGACAAGGTGTTTTGCACAAATTTTGCGCATGTTAGCACGCCCCTTGGGGAAGACCAAGGGAAAACAAATAGCCTTGGAGAAAAAGCCCAGGAAAAAACTTTCTTGCGGTCTGCCTTTGAATACTGTATACATTATTTACCTTGACAATGCGGGGTGCCGTTGCTAGAAAAATATCGAAACGATATTTGGAAAATATGTTGATGAAAGGTATTCTGCAAGGACTTCATCGACAGGTTGGTTGGGCGTTGTAAGACGGATTCAATTCTTGTCTAAAGCAACGAGGTTCGGTTCAGGCCGTTTGTCCTTTGCTTTTACAAAAGTTCTCTTTCCCGCGTTTCCTGCTGGAAGGGGAGACTGGTCGATGGGGCCCTTCCCATCGTAATTTAAATGGAAAAGGAGAGATGAGTATGGCGACACTGAAGGAAACGCTGTTCAAAAAGATCCAGGAGCACCGTCCCCGCACCACTCGGTTGGTCAAGGAATTCGGCGATGTCAAAATCGGCGAAGTGAACATTTCTCAGGCCATCGGTGGCGCCCGTGGGGTTAAGTGTCTGGTAACCGACATCTCTTACCTCGATCCGATGGAAGGCATCCGCTTCCGCGGCAAAACCATTCCTGAAACCTTTGATGCTCTGCCCAAAGTTCCCGGCAGCGAGTATCCCTACGTGGAAGGCTTCTGGTACATGCTCATGACCGGCGACGTCCCGACCATGGAGCAAACCCAGGAAGTCGTTGAAGACTGGAAGCAGCGTGCACGTGTACCCCAGTACGTATTCGACCTGCTGCGCGCCCTGCCGCGCGATTCTCATCCCATGACCATGTTCTCCGCCGCCATCGTCAGCATGCAGCGCGAATCCATTTTTGCGCAGAAATATGCCGAGGGCATGAGTAAAATGGATTACTGGGATCCGATGTTCGAGGATTGCAGCAACCTCATGGCCCGCCTGCCTGAGATCGCAGCCTATATCTATCGCATGAAGTACAAGGGAGATGCTCCCATCGCGCCCGACCCGAACCTCGACATGGGCGGCAATTTCGCTCACATGATGGGCGTGGCCAAGCCTTATGACGATGTCGCGCGCATGTATTTCATTCTGCACTCCGATCATGAGTCGGGCAATGTCTCCGCGCATGCGACGCACCTGGTGGCTTCGGCCCTCTCCGATGCCTACTACAGCTTGTCGGCCGGCATCAACGGCCTGGCCGGTCCGCTGCACGGTTTGGCCAACCAGGAAGTTCTCGGCTGGACTCAGGATTTCATGGCGAAACTCGGCGGCAAAGTGCCGACCGAAGACGAACTCAAAAAGGCTCTCTGGGATACCCTCAACAGCGGTCAGGTCATTCCCGGCTACGGTCACGCCGTTCTGCGCAAGACCGACCCCCGCTACACCTCGCAAATGGAATTCTGCGAGAAGCACCTGCCCGACTACCCGCTGTTCAAGCTGGTCAACATGATCTACAAAGTCGCCCCTGATGTGCTCATGGAGCACGGCAAGGCCAAGAACCCCTGGCCGAACGTTGATGCTCAGTCGGGCGTCATCCAGTGGTACTACGGGGTCACCGAGTACGATTTCTACACCGTGCTCTTCGGTGTCGGCCGCGCCCTGGGCGTGCTTGCCAACATCACCTGGGACCGTGCTCTCGGTTATGCCATTGAGCGTCCCAAGTCGGTGACCACTGCCATGCTCGAAGAAGCTGCCGGCATCAAAGAGAAGGCTGCCAGCAACTAAGATCTGCTTTTTCAGAATGAAATTTGTGTACGGTTTTTTGGGGCGCCCTTTGGGTGCCCCTTCTTTTTCAGCACGAAAAAAAAGCCCCGACGCTACGGGGCTTTTTTTGTGGGGGCTAGTTTGAAACTATGTACCTGTTCAGAGTGCGCCGCAGGTCGCGGCGACGGCGCTTGTGGTGCCAGCTCGTCTGGGGGCAAGAATTCACCGTGGTGCCCCGTCGCCCTGGCCTATGGCGTGATTGGACATTGCATCTGAATGGTAGCGAAACTATTTTTTTTCCGGGCGGGTGGCGTAAATCAGGAGCTTCTTGTCTGTATAGCTTTCCACTTCTCCGGCAAAGGTCTCAACTTGAAAATAGTCATGGAATTTCTGCGGCGCATCGACGAAAAACTTGTTAAGTTTCTGTACCCCCTGGCGATCAAGGCCAGAGCGCTTGGCCCAGGTTACGAAATCATGGGTTTTGGGGAACTTCTTGGTTTTAATGTTGGTGAAGCCGGCATCTTCGACCATTTCGAGCCATCTCTTCTCAGAAAAAGTCTGAATATGCGTCGGGTCGCGCATCTGCTCCATTTCCTGATAAAGAGCCGCAACCTCGGGGTCTTCAGGGAGTAGGGTGTCTATGATTGCCATGCGCCCGCCGCGGCGCAGGACACGAAAGAATTCTTTAAGTGCCTGGGGGACATCCGGGAAATGGTGGGGTGCGATACGACAGGTCAGCAGGGTGAAGGAGCCGGCCGGGAAGGGCAGGTCTTCGGCGTCGGCCTCGCGAAAGGTGACGTTTTCAATGCCACCCTCCTCGCTGATAAACTCCTGCGCCTTTTTCAGGATCTGCATGGTCAAATCAGAGGCGACCACGCTGCGCACCAAGGGGGCGAAAAATAAAGCAGTGTGACCGCCGCCTGTCGCGACATCAAGCATCAGGTCGTCGTGTGTGGGTTTGAGGAGTAAGGCGGCTTCCTGGAGATCTTCGCCGCGAGCAAAGCCTTCATCGTATACGTAGCGTTCGGCCGTTTTGGAGAACTGTTCTTTAACTCTTTCTTTAAACCCTTTGTCCATGGGTTTCTCCTGAGTATCTATGGTGAGCGCCGGTCTGGAACCTCCGGGCAAAAACGGAAAAGCGGAGCTTAGCATGAAAAGGTGGTCTTGGGAAGAATCCGATGATTTTCGGGGCCGGTAATAGGTGAAGAGCTTGGTGGCCTCTCAGAGTTCGCTGAGCCACTTGTCTGCCGAAAAATTTCCGGCTCCGGAGATCAGCAGGGTCAGGCTCATTGCGAACAGGGCCAAGTTGAACTCATAACCGTGCCCGATTCCTTCGCTGCACGCCCAATTGAGGAAAAAGCCGTGCTGAAGGTGGACCTTGGCAACCGCGACGACCATGACAATAGCCAGGCCCAGCGCGGCGACGCGGGTCAATAGCCCGAGCGCCACGCCGATTCCGCCGAAAAATTCGGTCACCATGGCAAGAACGGTAAGGGGCATGGGAATCGCCAGGGTTTGATCGAAATAGGCGATGGTGGCTTCAAAGCCGGCGCCGCCAAACCAGCCGAAAAGTTTCTGGGCTCCATGGGCAATGAACACGGCCCCCAGGCCAAGACGCAAAAAAATCAGCCCTCTTGATTCGATGGTGTTGAAGATTTTTCCCAGCAGCATGGTCTCTATCCTCCGTACAATTTTACCTATTGTAGCCGATAATGCGTTGGCTGCATGAAATCGGCTGCGTTTTTGAGGCCTCCTGGTGGTGACCGTGGAATAAATCTTGCTGCTATGTGCAAGGATTTTTCGTCTCAAGATGAGTCGTTGGAAGTGGCCAAGGAAGAGGCGTGCGGCGGCGAAAAACTGTCTAGGTGGGGCTCTCTGGTTGACGGATACTTATCCCACCTGGTGTCTGTGCATGCCTGTGCGCCCGGTGTTGATCGTCGTCCTTGCGTTTTTTTGTCGCCCGTGTTTTTCTCTTCTGCTGTTTTGCTGACTTTAGGGGGATGTGCCCTGTGAAAATCAATCAATCGTAATCGGGAGATTTCACTGATGGATGGTTTTGCGAAGGTGGTCAGTGATCTGGCCGCCCTGTTCTGGCGTGAATTGCTTTATATCCTGCCTTATTTAGCCGTCGGCGTGGTGATGGAAGCGGTCATCCGTACCTTCAAGTGGCACGTCAAAATCCGTAAGGCTTTGACCCGCTACGGATCCATGTCGATTGTTTTCGCCGCCCTGTTGGGCGCTTTCAACCCTCTATGTGCCTGCGCCGTGCTGCCTCTGGTGATTTCTCTGATGGTCGCCGGCCTGCCCTTGGCTCCGGCTATGGCGTTGCTGGTCACTTCGCCGCTGATGAGTCCCGCAACCTATGCCATGCTCTCGGCGATGCTGGGTTTCGGTTGGGCGAACCTGGTTCTGTTCTGCGCAATTTTTCTGGGGATCGCCGTGGGAGTGATCGTTCATCTGCTGCGGCGCCACGGATTTTCCGCAGAGGACGTGTTTCGTGAAAAACTTCCCCAAGGCGATTTCCACGATCCCAATTATCCGGTGGAGAAATTGCGGTGCGAATGTGGTAAGCAACTTTCCCATCGGGTTGATCGCTGCACTCATCACAAAGGGCTGGTTTTTTTGGCGCGCTTGTGGGAGGGAACCTTCAAGATCGGCAAGTTCGTATTGATCGGTCTTCTCATCAACGTGGTGGTGACCTCCCTGGTGCCGAACCATTGGATTGTTTCCCTTTTGTCCGGCGAGGGTATCTGGCCGATCTTTGCCATCACTTTCGCCACCATTCCCCTGCATCTGCCGCAGGTCACCGCGGCGTCCATGATTTTCGGCTTCTACCTGCCCGAACCCGGCGAAATCGTGCCCCTGGCCACCGGCCCGGGGATCGCCATGCTTGTCGGCGGACCCGTGACCGCACTTCCCGTCATGGGTGTGTTTCTGGCCATGTTTCACAAACGGGTGGTCTTACTTTACCTGGGGTTGTGTGTCACCGGCACTTTGTTGTTGGCTTCGACCCTGCGGTTGTTTTTCTAGGCGGTTTTTTCCGTCCGATTCTTCAGCGCCCGGGGGGTATCAGCCCTCGGGCGTTGCTTTTTGCAGATTTTCCAAGCTCTTCTCAAGCCATGCGATCAGCTCCGGTAGCTGCGATGCCTTTTCTTCAGGATCCTCCTGTAAGGAGCGCAGGGCGATTTCGAGGCGTCGGGCGGCCTGCAGGCAGGCGCGATAATGAAGCGCCGGATCCTCGGGGGCGGGGTCGTTGGCCGCAGCGGTCTCCTTAAAACGCTTGAGCACGGTGGGATGGCTGCGCTCTTCCTCGACAACGGCCTTGCGTAGCTCGCCGTAGTCTTCTTCGGAAAAGTTTTTTTCCTCCCGCGCCTGACGCAGCAAATCGACGGAACGGAAATCGGGGAGGGGTTGGAGGTCCTGCTTGCGTGCGAGGAGTTGAGGCTCGTTTTTCTCCATGAAGTGATAGGCCAGCAACAACTTGTCGGCGGTGGCCTTGCGCAGGCGGACCTCTTTGGAGCAGTAATCGTCAAAATCTTTGTAGCCCCATTCGCGATAGAGTCCGCGGTTGCGTACCCCGGCCAGGCGTTCACCCAACTCGACCCAGGAGGACTTGAAGCGCTTGGCGGAATCCAGGGCTGCATAACGCTCCGACCCGGGTTCGACCTGACGCATGATTTCCTCGATATGGCTTTCGGCTTTTGATTTAGGTTGTGAATCCATGTGCGTATCTCCTGATGGCTGATGGGCGGAGGCGAGGATAGCACAGCGGGCGCCGGGTGCAAAGAGAGTGCTTGGCGTTGCCGAGTAAAGATGTTAATTTGCCGGAATTTGGTTGGATTTTCAGGAGAAAGGATTTTTGCATGGCACGCTCCTTCGTGGTTGGTCCCGAAACCGTGCGGATGCTTGAACTCGGTCACCCCTGGGTGATCGCTGATCGTTACACCCGGCGCTGGCCGCAGGCCCGGGCCGGAGAGGTTGCCGCGCTGACGGATGAAGGCGGTCGGTTCCTTGCCACGGCGCTGCTTGACCCCGGTGATCGCGTGGCGGCGCGGGTTCTGGCATTCTCACCCATACGACTGGATGGCGACTGGTTGCGCACCCAATTGACCCAGGCGGTGGCCCGCCGCCGGCAGGCCGACCTGTCCGCGACCAATGCCTTGCGTCTGGTGAACGGCGAAGGCGATGGTTTGCCGGGACTGGTGGTGGAGCGCTTTGCGGATTTTCTGCTGGTGCAACTCTATGCCCGCAGCTGGGAGGCTCACCTTGATCTGTTGACCGCTGTTCTGGCCGAGACGGTTCGTCCGGCCGGCATCTATCTCAAAACGCGGCCGCGCCAGACCCGTGAATTGGCGGCTAAAGGACAAACCGGAAAACTCGGGCGCCTGGTCTGGGGTCAAAAAGCGTCTTTTCCGCTACCCGTGATAGAGAACAGCCTGACGTTTCTGGTCGATCTGCAGGAGGGGCTGCACACCGGTCTGTTTCTTGACCAGCGGCGCAACCGTCAGGACTTCATGGCGCGTGTCGGTGGACGGCGGGTTCTCAACCTGTTTGCTTTTACCGGTGCGTTCTCAGTGGCGGCGGTTGCCGCCGGTGCCCGTCAGGTGACCAGTGTGGATGCCGCGGGCGCCTATCTGGATCGCGCCGCGGAGAATTTTCGCGCCAATGATATTGACCCCAGGAAACACGAGTTTCTCACCGGTGACTGCTTTCGCGTTCTCGAAGAACTGGTCAGGGCTAAGCGCCGCTTTGACGTAGTGCTGATGGATCCGCCGTCATTTTCCACCACGCGACAAAGCCGCTTTACCACGCGCGGCGGCACCAGCGAGCTGGTCGCCCAGGCGCTGCGCTTGCTGCCCAATGGGGGGTTGCTGATCTGCTCTTCCAACCATCAGAAAGTTGATCTGGCGGATTTCCTCAAGGAGATCCGGCGTGGCGCCCTTCAGGCCAAGCGCGAGTTGCGGGTGCTGGCAACCTTTGCCCAGCCGGAGGATTTTCCCTTTTCCGTTACCTTTCCCGAAGGACGCTACCTCAAGTATTTGGTAATGGAAGCAGGTGGGGTGCCGGCAGATGGTCCCGGCGGATAATCCCTTGCCATCTTTGCTCTCATTTGTTAAAAATGAGCATTACGCCTAAGGTACGAAACCCAAGGAGGAATTGCATCATCATGTCACTTCTCGCAGGAAAACGCGGCATCATCTTCGGTGTCGCCAACGATAAAAGTATCGCCTGGGGCATTTCACAGGCACTGAGCGGCGCCGGGGCTGAGCTTGCCTTCACCTATCTCAACGGTTCCCTGGAAAAGCGGGTACGGCCCCTGGCGGAAAGCCTGGGTTCGACCCTGATTCTGTCCTGCGATGTACAGAACGACGAAGACATCGACCAGGTTTTCACCGACGTGGAAAAAGCCTGGGGTGGCTTGGATTTTGTGATTCACTCCGTTGCGTTCGCTGATCGTGAAGATCTCAAAAAGCCCTTCAGTCAGACCTCGCGTGCGGGCTTTGCCCTGGCCATGGACGTAAGCGCCTATTCCCTGGTAGCGGTCAGCCGGCGCGCGGCGCCGCTGATGAAGGACGGCGGCAGTATCGTTACGCTCTCTTACCTGGGGGCACAGCGCGCGGTGCCCAATTACAACGTGATGGGTGTCGCCAAAGCCGCTCTGGAAGCTTCGGTGCGTTATCTTGCCGCGGAGCTAGGCCCGGAGGGCATTCGCGTCAACGCTATTTCCGCTGGTCCCATCAGGACTCTTGCAGCCTCCGGCATCGGCCAGTTCAAGGAAAAGATCAAACTGATGGATGACTATGCCCCACTGCGGCGTACCGTGACCCAGGAGGAAGTGGGCAAATCGGCCCTGTACTTTGTCTCCGATCTGGCAAGCGGCGTGACCGGCGAAGTTCATTTTGTCGATGCCGGCTTCAACGTCATCGTTGGTGCCTGACACCAGGTTTCTTCATGACTTCAACTCAGGGGCCGCATGCGGCCCCTTTTTGTGTCCAACGGAATAGCCAAACGTGCTAGACGGCAATCTGACCGGCCTCAAACCAAGCCAGATCAAGGCCCTGGAGCGTATCGACCGGCGTCGCATTCCGCCGGACCAGGTCGTGACGGGGGATCTGGCGCGCTTTCTCACCGAACTCTCCCGGGACATCAGGCGCCAGCTCGGCATCATTGTCGATCGCCAAGGGCTGATTCTGCATGTGCTGGTCGGCGACGACCGCGAGATTCTCATCCCCGACCTGTCGCGCTTCGGCCTCGGGCGCAGCCGGCTGCGTGGTCTGCGCTGTATTCATACTCACCTCAAGGGTGAAGCCCTGTCCCACGACGACCTCACCGACCTCGCCTTGCTGCGCCTGGACCTGATGGTTGCCATTGCCGTTGGCGAGGAAGGTTTGCCCGGGCGAGTCGATTATGCTCACCTGCTTCCCGATAATCCCGAAGGCAAAACCGTCGAGGTTCTCTCCGCGTCGTCGGTTTACGATCTGCACCTGGATTTTTCGCAATTCATCGATTCACTCGAATCGGAGATGGAACGCAGGATGGGGGAAACCTTCGACCTCTCCGACACCCGGGAGAAGGCGATCCTGATCTCCGCGGGGTGCGAAGCGCGCGTGGAGTTGGAGGATTCCCTCAACGAACTGGCCGAATTGGCTCGCACTGCCGATGTGGTAGTGCTTGACCGGGTGGTGCAGCGCACCCAGAAGGTCAACCCCCGTTTTCTCATGGGGGAAGGCAAGATCCGCGAAGTGATTATCCGCGCCCTGCAGCAGGGCGCGACCCTGCTCATTTTCGATCAGGATCTCTCCCCGGGTCAGGTGCGCTCCATCTCGGAAATGACTGAGATGAAGGTCATCGATCGCACCCAGTTGATCCTTGATATCTTTGCGCGCCGTGCCCACACCCTCGACGGCAAGGTGCAGGTCGAGGTGGCGCAGCTCAAATACCTCATGCCGCGCCTGCTCGGAAAAGGGACCGTCATGTCGCGTCTCATGGGGGGCATCGGTGGTCGCGGTCCCGGTGAAACCAAGCTTGAAATTGATCGACGCCGCATCCGCGAGCGCCTTTCGCGCCTGGAGAAACAGCTCGAATCCCTGTCTCGCGGCCGTCGCCAACGCCGTCAGCGCCGCATTCGTGCCGATGTGCCGATCATCTCCATTGTCGGCTATACCAATGCCGGAAAATCAACTCTGCTCAATGCCTTAACCCAGAGCACGGTGTTTACTGAGGACCTGCTCTTTGCCACCCTTGACACCTCCACACGCCGTCTGCGCTTTCCCCAGGAGCGCGAGGTCATCATTACCGATACCGTAGGGTTCATTCGCAAACTGCCGAAAAGCCTTCTCGGCGCTTTTAAGGCGACCCTTGAGGAGTTGGAGGACGCCGACCTGCTGCTGCATGTCGTGGATATCTCGGCACCGCGCTTCGAGGAACATATCGCCGCCGTGGAGCGGATATTGCAGGATCTTGATCTCGGTGATCTGCCCCGTCTGCTGGTCTTCAACAAGATCGACCGCGTACCCGCAGGTGAGGCCGCGGCTCTCTGCAGGCGTTTTGAAGCAATCGGAGTCAGTGCTTTGGACCGCAGCACTTTCGAGTCCTTGCTCGAAGAGTTGCAGCGCCGCTTCTGGCCCCAGGAGTCATTTGACGATGGGCCGGAGAAGGATAGTTTGCTGTAGTTTTGTTTTTGGTCTTCAGGAGGTTGTTGTCGATGGTCAAGTTCTTCTTGGTGTTTGCTGTGGTTCTGGTTGCGAGCGGCTGTCGTCCGGGGATCCCGAACCACAGTGTGCAGGATTCTCCGGCGGTCCCCATTGCCGCCGTGGATCGGCAGGCACAATCCTCTGCGCGGGCGCCGGGCTTGTCGCTTGCCGATAAAGATCCGTCGGTCCAACAGTGGCCTACCGTCGAGGCGACTCCCAGCGACCTGCGGGATGTCGAGAGGGTGCAAGTGGCTTTGGACTCTGTCGCCGACGCTGAAACCGCTGACGATCTGTACTTGCTTCATGTCAATCCCGTGTTTCTCGAAAGCGAAGGCGAGACCCTGGCCCATCGCGAGCCGGTTTTTGATTTTCCCCTCGTCGAGAACGATCGCGTCCGCTATTTTATCGACCTTTACAGTGGCCCGGCGCGTGGCACCTTTGCTCGCTGGCTGGAACGATCGGGGCGGTATATCCCGATGATGCGAGAGATTTTCGCCGAATACGATCTCCCGGAAGACCTGGCTTATCTGGCCATGATCGAATCGGGATTCAACAGCCGCGCCTACAGTTGGGCACATGCCGTCGGTCCCTGGCAGTTCATCGAAAGTACCGGGCGCATGTATAATCTGCAAGGCGATTGGTGGTTCGATGAACGGCGTGACCCGGAAAAAGCGACCCACGCCGCCGCGCGCTATCTGCGTGACCTGCATGGTCAGTTCGATGGCGACTGGTATCTGGCGGTGGCTGCATACAATGCCGGCCCCGGTCGCATCCGCGGCGCGATCAGAGCCTTCGGCGTCAGTGACTTCTGGGAGATATCCCGTGGTCAGCACTTGCAGCTTGAAACCCGCCAGTATGTGCCCAAGTTACTTGCCGCTTTGACCATTATCAGGGATCTTGAGGCGTACGGGTTTGCCGACCTCGCATTCCATGAGCCGCTGGCCTATGACGTGGTGAAGGTACCCAGTGCCACCGACCTTGAATTGGTGGCCGAACTCTGCGGGGTCGATTATGAGGAAATCAAGGCGCTGAACCCCGAGCTCAAGCGCTGGAGCACGCCCCCCGGACGTAAAAATCATGCGTTGCGCATTCCCCAGGGGGGCAAGGACGCTTTTTCTCTGGCCTATGCCCAGGTGCCCGCGGCTGAGCGTGTCCGCTACCATCGACACCGGGTACAGGCGGGCGATACCCTGCTCAAACTGGCCGGACAATATCAGGTCCGCGTCGCGGATATCGTTTCGCTCAACAGCATCCGCGACCCGCGCGCGCTGCGCATCGGCACCGACCTGATCCTGCCTCTCAAGGAAGGTTACAGCCGGCGGCCTCTGGAGGAGCTGGCCGACGATCACGCCCGGACACGCCGTCGTACCTATACCGTCCGCCAGGGTGACAGCCTCTGGTCCATCGGGCGGCGGTTTGACGTGAGCGAGCGCCAATTGCGCGTATGGAACAATCTGGGCTGGAGCAATCATCTGCGCCCCGGACAGGTGCTGGCCGTATCTGCTCCCGGCCGCGCGACCGGCTCGGCGGGCACCGCCAGCCAGGCTCCCCTCAGGCAGGTGACCTACACGGTCAAGCCGGGTGACACCCTCTGGGATATTGGTCGTCGCTACCAGGTCGGAACCCGCGAGATCATGAACTGGAACAACCTTAACGAGGGGCATGTGTTGCGGCCCGGCGATCAGCTCACCCTGATGGTCCGTCAGGCGCAACGTAGCTGACATGCAGCACGCGATCTTTCTCGCGCGACCCGAAGACAGGTTTCCGGCAGGCTATGAGCGCATCTATTTCGGGAGTGAATTCTGCCCCTGGAATTTTCCATCCCTGTCCGAGATTGAGGGTGCGATCGACGCGGCACGCCGCGCCGGGCTCCACTTCACATTGGCCACCCCGGTGCTTGCCGAGGATTTTCTGCCGCGCCTGAAACAGGTTCTGGCGGGTATCAGCCCGCGCCTGGAAGCGGGAGATGAAATCCTGATCTCTGACTGGGGTGCCCTGGCGTTGGCCCGTGCAGCCTGTCCCGACGTTTCCCTGGTTCTGGGGCGGGTGCTGTCGGGACAAAAGCGCGGTCCTCAGATTGTGGATCTGGATCTCACCCCGGCGGCACGCGCCTATTTCCAGGGCGGCGCCTGGTACGGCAGTGACGCGCGCGAGGTGCTGGACGAGCTGTTGATTGCCCGCATCGAAATCGATAATCTCCTGCAAGGAGTGGCGCCCCTTGCGGGAGGCGGCGCCTCGCTCCACTTTCCGTATTTGTTTGTGACCTCAACGCGCAGTTGCCCCTGGCGTGAACCGGGCGACGGCGGTCCCTGCCGCGCTGCCTGCGGCGAGGTTTTTCGCCTGACCTCGCCGCGCGAGACCGTGCCGCTGCTGCAATGTGGCAACACGCAATTCATCAGGAACGACCAGTTGCCTGCCGCGCCTGAAACCCTCGGCATCGATCGGCTGGTTTTTCATCCCTGTCTGCCGCGCTGAATCCTGCGCTGCTTCCTTTTTTTCGCTTGGGTCCCACGCCTCGTTAGTTTTTGACATTTTTCGGGCGGATTGCTACACTCACTCGCCGCCTGACATTCCCTCGGAAAAGGAATCCCCTGTCTTATGTACAATATCGCCATTTCTCTTGCTCTCTGTGTTCTGACGACGATTGTCCTGCGTGCTCTTGTCGGACTCAACCTGTGGCTCTCCACGATTCTTTCGCTGGTGGTGTTTACCGTCTGCTACCTGATTCTGACCCGTATGGTCATGAAGAAAGTGGCGGCTCTCATGGAGTCGGCCCAGCGCGACCTGCAGGCCGGGCGCGCGGAAAAAGCCATTAAAACTCTTGAGTCGGGGTATCGTTATGGGAATTGGCAATTTTACGTCAAAGCACAGATCAATGCCCAGATCGGCACTTTGCTCTTTCTGCGCCGCGATTTTGCCAAAGCCTTTGATTATCTGCAAAAAGGCTTTGTTCGTCACTGGGTGGCCATGGCGATGCTCGGCATCTGCTACATGAAGCGCAATCAGACCACCAAGATGGTCGAGACCTTCGATAAGGCGGTGGCCGCCAACAAAAAGGAGCCGCTGCTGTGGAATCTTTATGCCTATTGCCTGGAAAGAGTCGGGGATAAGGAAAAAGCCATCCAGGTTATGGAAAAAGGCCTGAAAAAGGTTGGAGGCGACGAAAATCTCTCCGCGAACCTGCAGGCGCTTAAAGATGGGCGGCGCATGAAGATGCGCCTCTACGGCGATCTCTGGTATCAGTTCCATCTTGAAAAACCTGGAGCGGTGGTCAAGGAGCAGACCAAGGCCGTTATGGGGCGCCGCAAGATCGTCCGCAGATAGGCGCCGGTGCATTGGCGAGGTGTTCTCATGGCACGCAAAAAACGCAAGACAGCGACCACCTGCAGCAAAGAAAGTGACTTTACCCACACCCCCTTCAGGGATCTGAAGGGGGTGTCCGTTTGCCGGGCTGTGCACAGGGAGTCGACACCCGCCGCGGAGCCTCCGCAGCTTAAGGGCGCGCAGGACAAGCCAGCCGATGAAGCACTGTTTTTGGAGGAGATGGCCTTGTTGCGGGTCAAGGCGAGCCGCGGGCAAGACGATGGAGGCGATGTTCCTGCCTGTGCCGCCCCGATGGATGAGGACGAACGCGGTCAGGACCCGCAAGGATCGGCGCAAGGGGAGGACCAGGCCTTGTTTCTAAGCGCCCTCGGCGACATGGAGCGCACCTTTGTCGATGAGATTCCCTCGGAACCTTCGCCGCCCCAGGCTTCACCCCGCCGCATGCGGGAGCTCAATCGCGGTCGGCGCCGTCCCGAAGCCGAGTTGGATCTGCACGGACTGGACCGCATACGGGCCCGCGAGCGTGTCCGGCATTTTCTCGACAACTGTCGCCATCAGGGTTTGAGTACGGTGCTGGTGATCACCGGTCGGGGGCTGCACTCGGGGGACGAGCCGGTGTTGCGCACCGATCTGGAGAGCTTTCTCGCGGAGGAGGGCCGCACCTGGGCGGTTGAATGGGGGCGGGCGCCGCGCCAATACGGTGGCGCGGGCGCCCTGGTGATCTTCCTCAAAAAGTAAGGGATAAAAATAACGAAAGGCCGCTAAACGCGGCCTTTCGTTATTTCAGGAGCCTTCCTCATCGGGCTGAGGCGGCGCATCGACCGGCTTTTTGGTTGGAGCTTTTTTCCGGGCGGGCGCCTTCTTGGCCGTGGTGGTGCGCTTGGCGCGTGGCTTGGCTGGAGGTTTCTCACTCGTTTCGGTCGTGTCCGGATTCTCACCCGCCGATTCGGCAAGCTCCCCGGAGGCGCTTGGTGCCTGGGTTGTGGTTGATTTTTTTGCTGCCGGTGTTCTGCGCTTGCGTGTCGGCTTGGCTTTTTCCGGTTGCGGCTGGGGTTCCGAGACTTGCGGAGTTGTTGATGTCGCCTGCGCCGGGGCCCCGGCGAGTTCCGGTGGCGACTCCGCAGCCTGCGGGGCGGGACTCTGATCCTGAGCGGCCGGCACAGCAGCAGCCGTTTCTTGGAGCGCAGCAGGTTTTTTGGCGCGCCCGCGGCGCGCACGTGTGGTCGCGGTCTTCTTTGGTGCTTCCGGCTCTGCCTGGGCAGGCTCTTGGGTCTCGGTTTGCTCAGAATTTTGGGGCACCTTCGAGGGTGCTTGATCGTTTTCGGAAAAGGCCTCAGCAGGCGCAGCCGTTGTGCCGGGCTCGGATTTCTTGCGCCGTCGTGGGCGAGGTTTGCGCTTGGTCTCAGCCTCGGGCTGCGGCGTGGTGGCATCCGTTTCCGAAGTCGCAGCGGCGGGCTGCGGAAGTTTTTCTTCAGTCGCCGTCGTTTCCGCAGGAGTTGCAGCCGGCTCAGCCGGTGCGGTGAGTGAGGCAGCCGCGGCTTCGGTCTGCAAGGGCGCCGATTCTTCCACGGGCGCGGTTTCGGCAGATTCCCCGGCACCTGATTTTTTGCGGCGGCGCCGGCGGCGTTTCTTTTTGCCGGGTTTCTCCTCCTCCTGGGCGGCGGTGACGGCGGTTTCCGGAGCAGCAATGTCGGACGTATCTTCCATGCCGGCCGGTGCCTCAGGCTCAGTGACCGGCTCTGCGGGCTCCAATTCGGATTTTGTCCGCGGTTCCTCTTCTTTTTCCCGCCGAACCAGCGTCAGGTCGGCCTGATGGGGGAGCAAACCGGCGCGACCGTGGAGGATGATCTCCATGTTATGACGACTCTCCATGTCCGTCAGTTCTTCGCGATTATAATTGAGCAGATAGTCGGCGACATCCAGGGGCAGAAATCCTTCCACACGATGGACCTGGCCTTTGGCCACCGCAGTTTGAATGCGGCGCAAAAAAGCGACGCCCTGAGCCTCCACGCTTTTTATGCGGCCGCGTCCCTGGCAGTGGGGGCATTCCAGATAGGAGGCGGACGCGAGCATCGGCTTGAGGCGCTGGCGGCTCATTTCGAGCAGACCGAATTGGCTGATGCGGCCCACGGTGACGCGTGATTTGTCGCGCTGCAGCGCATCGCGGAGGGTTTTCTCCACCGCCCGGATATTTTTGCGATCGCGCATGTCGATAAAATCGATGACGATCAGGCCGGCCAGGTCGCGCAGGCGCAATTGACGGGCGACTTCCACCGCAGCTTCCAGGTTGGTTCGGCTCGCGGTCGCTTCGATGCCCTGCTCACCAGCCATCTTTCCTGAGTTGACATCGATGGCCACCAAGGCTTCGGTTGCATCGAGAACGATGGAGCCACCAGAGGGCAGAGGTACCTTGTTGTGGGCGATAGTCTCGATCTGCTCCTCGATTTGGTAGCGCGAAAAAATGGGCCGGCGTTCCTGGTGGAGCTTGACCAGTCGCACCTTGTCGGGCATGAGCATACGAAAGAATTCGCGAGCCTCTTCGTAAACGGCGGGGTCATCGACCAGTACTTCTTCGGTGTCTTCGGTGAAATAGTCGCGGATACAGCGGATGATCAGATTGGATTCGCGGTACACCAGGCTTGGCGCCTTGGCCTGGCGGCTGCGTTCCTGTATGCCCTGGTAAACCTTGACCAGATTGTCGAAATCGCGGCGCAGTTCCTCGGAAGGTTTGCCGATGCCGGCAGTGCGTACGATGTAGCCCATGTTTTCCGGAAGGTCGAGTTCGGCCATGGCTTTCTTGAGCTTCTTGCGCTCCGCCTCTTCCTCGATCTTGCGCGAAACGCCTTTTGTGGGACTTTCGGGCATCAGCACCATATAACGGCCCGGCAGGGACAGGAAGGTGGTCAGAGCCGCACCTTTGGTGCCGCGCTCTTCCTTGAGGACCTGTACCAGAATTTCCTGGCCGGAACGCAGGATATCGTTGATGCGTGGCCGGCTGCGGCCGTTCACCTCGCCTTCCGGGTAGAGGTTGGGGTGAATCTCGCCGATTTGCAGAAAGCCCAGGCGCTCTCCCCCGTAATCGACGAAAGCGGCCTGCAGTCCGCTTTCCACCCGGACTACCACCGCTTTATAAATGTTGCCTTTGGCTTGTTCCTTGCCGGTGATTTCGATGTCGAGTTCGGTCAGAAAGCCGTCTTCGACGATGGCCACCCGGTGCTCTTCGTCATGGGTGGCGTTGATCAGCATTTTGCGGCTCATGCAGTTAGTCCTTTGCGGAGGGCGCTGTGTGCCTCTCCTGTAAATGGGGTAAGATCGTCTCGAGAAGAGGCGATGGTCCCACAAGGCTCGACGGACGACCCGGAGCCGGCACCTGCAAGGCGACGCGGCGTTTCTGGTCTGATTCCGGAGGCTCCGGCGGGAAAACGAAAAGTGCACTAAAAAAACGGGCCAGCTGCCCGGATTTTTGTAAAAATTTGACCGGCTGAAGGTTGCGGTCTGCGCAGAATATAACAGACTCGACATTCTTTGAATAGTGCCAAAGGTTGAAAAAGAGTACTCATTTTAAATGTTTTAAGCCACTCGGGGGCTGTGTTATAAGAAAAGCCATGTTTCAGTTACAGGACGTAAAAAAATTCTTCGCCGACCGCGCCATCTTTGCAGGCATCAACTGGACGATCGGCACTCAGGATCGTATCGGCCTGTGCGGCGAGAACGGCGCCGGCAAGACGACTCTGCTGCGTTTGCTGGCCGGACAGATCGTTGCCGACGAGGGCCAGGTGCGCAGTGGGCGCGACGCCACTCTGGGCTATCTGCCCCAGGATGGACTGGACTATCGCGGCCGCACCCTGTTTGATGAAGTGCGTAGCGCCCTCGATGAGTTGCTGAGTCTGGAGCGCGAGCTCAAACGTCTTGAACAGTCCCTTGCGGCCAGCCAGGATGAGCGCGATCTTGAACGCTACGCTCTGGTGCAGGAAATGTTTCTTCAGCGCGGCGGCTATACCATGGAGGCGGAAATCGGCAAAGTGCTTCACGGATTGGGCTTTGCCGAAAGTGATTGGGAGCGGCCCTGCGAACATTTTTCCGGTGGCTGGCAGATGCGTATCGGTCTGGCCAAGCTTCTATTGCGCCGTCCCAACCTGCTGCTGCTTGACGAACCGACCAATCATCTTGACCTGCCCGCACGTGACTGGCTTGAAGATTATCTCACCCGCTACCCTTTCGCAGTGGTCATGGTGTCCCATGATCGCTTTTTTCTTGATCGGGTGGTGACACGCATCGTTGAAATCTGGAACGGCCGGCTGACGGAATATCCGGGAAACTACAGTCGCTATCTCGAGGCCCGCGAGGCGCGCATCAGCGCTCTGCGCGAGGCCCGTCGCCGCCAGGACGAGGAGATCGCGCGCATTGAGGCGTTCATCAACCGCTTCCGTTACCAGGCCAACAAGGCGGCATTGGTGCAAAGCCGCGTCAAGCAGTTGGAAAAGATTGAGCGCATCGAGGTGCCGCCGGGGCGAAAAAAAATCGCTTTTCGGTTTCCCGATCCGCCCAAGGGGGGCCGGTTGGCCTTGGAACTCAAGGGTGTATCCCATGGCTACGGTGAACTACAGGTGCTCAAAAACATCGATTTGCTGGTCGAGCGTGGCGAGCGCATGGCCCTGGTCGGCCCCAACGGCGCCGGAAAATCAACTCTGATGCGGATTCTCGCCGGCGTCGAAGCGCCGCTGGCGGGCAGTCGCGAAGAAGGGCACAATCTTAAATTCGGCTATTTTGCTCAGGATCAGGCGCGCGCCCTTGACGCCACGCGTACCGTTCTCGAAGAAATCACCGCGGCGGCGCCTTTTGATATGGTGCCGCGGGTGCGCGACGTGCTCGGTGCTTTTCTCTTTTCCGGTGACGATGTTCACAAACGGGTCTCTGTACTCTCCGGCGGTGAACGCAACCGTTTGGCCCTGGCGATTCTGCTGCTGCATCCGGCTAACCTGTTGTTGCTCGATGAACCGACCAACCATCTTGATCTGCAATCCAAGGACGTGCTGCTCGACGCCCTGCGGCACTACAACGGCACCCTGGTATTTGTGTCTCACGATCGTTATTTTGTCGATGCGCTGGCGACGCGCGTGGTAGAGGTTGGTGGCGGGCGCCTGGCCAGCCATCCCGGCAACTATGAAGATTTTCTGCGTGCCCGCGAACAGACAGGTGATCTGAGCCACTCCCGTGAACGGGTTGAACAGCACCGGGAGCAGGACCAGGCACCGGTGCCCCTTGAGCGCGAATCACGCCAACAGTCGCAACACGAGCGCAAGGAAGCCAAGCGTCAGGAACGGCGGCGGCAGAAGGATCTCGACGAAGTGCAGGTTCTGATCGAAGCCTGCGAGATGCAACTGGCAGATCTGGAGGCACGCATGG
This sequence comes from Geoalkalibacter ferrihydriticus DSM 17813, assembly GCF_000820505.1. Taxonomy (NCBI): domain Bacteria; kingdom Pseudomonadati; phylum Thermodesulfobacteriota; class Desulfuromonadia; order Desulfuromonadales; family Geoalkalibacteraceae; genus Geoalkalibacter; species Geoalkalibacter ferrihydriticus. The sequence goes on from NZ_JWJD01000003.1 coordinate 46,272, forward strand.
CCGCACCGGACTTTTTCGTCGATGCCGAACGCGCGCGCAGCGCCGGGGCCGAACATGAGCGTCTGCAGGCCGAGTTGGCCCGGCTTTATCTGCGCTGGGAAGAGCTCGAGTTCGAGGCGGCCGGCTAGGCCTGTGATGGCGACGTCTCGGCATCACCAAAAAATGTCTCAGAATTATGCGACCCGACTAACCACACGAAACACCAGGACAGCCATGAGCAATGCTCCTTTCGTCGTGACAGTCGCCAGCGAGAAGGGCGGGGTCGGCAAAACTACCGTCGCCACCAATCTGGCTGTTTACCTGAAAGCTTTGCGCGAAGATCTGCCAGTAACTATCGCCTCCTTCGATAACCATTTCAGTATCGATGCCATGTTTGCCATCGGTGAGCATCGCGGAACTTCGGTGCGCGACCTGTTTGTGCAAAGTCGGGCTCCACAGGCGACCCTGGGTGAGTACGGGGTGCAATTTTTTGCCTCCGAGCGGCACCTTCCCGAACCTGGCGGCGGCACCGACAGTCTGCGGGCGGCGCTCGCGGCATCACAACTGGGCGGCATTCTGATTCTCGATACCCGTCCGATTCTGGATTATTTCACCCGCAGCGCTCTGGCTGCTGCCGATCTGGTTCTGGCCCCGGTCAAGGATCGCGCCTCGCTGGTCAATGTCGCGGCCCTGCAGCGGGCTTTGCACGACGAAAACGGCGATGCGAGCTGCCTGTGGCTGCTGCCGAGCCTCATCGACCGACGGTCGCGCTTGCGCGAAGGGGTGAGCCTAGAGGATTTTCTGGTGTTTGCGGCCCGTGAGCGCGGTTACCAGCTTGCGCCCACGGTCCTTGCCAAAAGTCCCAAGGTCGAAGGGCTGGCCACGGGTTTTTCGCGCCGCACCTATCCGGTGCTGACCCACGCGCGCGGCACCCTGGTGCATGCCCAGTTACGCGTTCTGGCCAGTTTCGTGTTGGAGCGCTTTGCCGCCGCCGACCTGCCCTTATCGCTGCGCCGACAGGCGCAAGCCGCGTGTGCGGCGCGCCGTCCCCCGCGAAGGCTGGCCCCTGAATGCCCCCTGTGCGGCGAGGCTCCCGCTGCCTCCGGCGGTTGGTTCTGTGAAGATCCTGCGCGTCGCCGCCGTAGTTTCTTGCATGGCTCTTGCCTGGAGGGGGTGCTGGGGGAACTCGATCCCGCCGAGCTTTTCCCTTGTGGGGGAGCGCTGGTGGTGGATAAGCCCGAGCCGGGTTGGCGGGAGGAAAACGCTTTGTATCTGCATGGATTTAGCCAGGAGGGAGCCGTGTCCGTCCGGCAGGAGCTGCTGGGTGAGGCCAAGCAACCATTTTATGATTTTCTACGTGCCGTCTGCGGGCGTCTGCCGGAAGAGCTGCCCGCGACTCGAATCCTGCTGACGGCCGGCGGCGAAGAGCCTCCATTTTATCCAACTCCGGCCGACTACCGTCGTTACGCGGTCCTGCGGCGACAGATTCTCAGACAGCTGCGAAGTTCTTTCAAGCCAGGAAGCCCGGCCGATGAAGCGTGAGAGAGAGCAGGCGGGTCCTCCACCTCGGCGGCCAGGTGCCGGCCCATGAAATTTTCCTCGACAAAGACCGCACCACGCCCCTGTGGCCTTCCCTAGATCCTTTTGGTGATTTGCGGACTTTAATGTTGACAGTCTATTTTATTTGTTTGTAGGATCATTCAGTTTGCGGCGCGTGCGCCGCGCGACTCATGGAGAGAGAACCTGCATGATTTTACTGCCGCGCGGAAACCCTTTGAAGGAAAATCTCAACCCCGGCAGGGTTGACCTTCCCGGCGCCTTACGCAAGCTGCGCGCCGGTCATTTTACTGGCTACCTGCGTTTTGAAATGGCCGCAGGGACCGGTATCCTTATTTTCGAGCAAGGCAAACTGGTCAGCGCCTTGTTTGAAGGCGAAAACGAGCGCTTGGTCGCCCGCGATGCTATCGGTCGCATTTTTGAAGAGTCTTTGCTCGGCAACGCCCGCCTCGATATTTATCAGCTCTCACCCGAGTTGGCTCTGAGCATCCACTCCCTGTTGCACGGCGAGGTGCTTTACCAGCGGCAGGAACTCAAGCTCATCGACATCAAGGCGCTGCTCGGACGCATTCGGGAAGAGCGCATGAACGGCTGCCTGCGCATCTATGCCGGCGATCGCATCGCTTTGATATTTTATGACCGGGGCAATGCCCTGGGGTTCTTTCATGACGGCGCGACGGATATCGAAACCACCGCCGACACCTCTATGTCCATTGCCCGGCTGCCCGGCGCCAAAATTGATCTTCTCGCCACCTCGAGTCTGGAAGACCTGATGCTGACCGATCTGCAGGATTCGGCTGATCTTGAGCCCCTGTGGCAGAAAGCGCGCAAGCTGATGCAGGAGCGCCGCCGGCGCCAGGAAGCCGAGGATGGACGAGCCCTGGAAGAGCTTGACGCCCAGCGTCGACAGCGCCTGCTGGCTTTGCTGAGCGAGATTGGGGCCAAACATCTGGGCAAAGTCGGCGCGGCATTGACCGAGAAGGAATTTGAGCGAAGCGTCACTGCGGGCACTCTGATTACCGAAGCGAGTCTGGTCAACTTTTACGTCAACCTGACCCGCGCGGCCCGCATGGTGGCCGGCAACACCCGTGTCAACCACATGCTCGACGAAATGAAAAGCGGGGTTAAGGCTCTGTTTAAATAGACGAGACCGGAGGAATTGCCGTCATGGATCTGGGCATTTTGCAGATAGGCCTCTGGCTGATTGCCGGAGGAGTTTCATTTTATTTCAGCCTCAACAACGCCCGGGTATGGACCAGTATCTGCCTGGGTTTTTTTCTGATCCTCATCGGTGAAATCATCCCCTCCGCAGTGCCCTTCCTGCCGGGGCTGGACATCCCCGAGATTCAGGCGCTGGGCGCCATCGTCAGCACCATCGCCATCATGGTCATGACCCACGGCTTCATGGAATATTACGTTTTTTCGCGCACTCTGGAGCTCGAAGGAAATAAAGCCCATGTTTTTCTGGGGACGGGGCTGGTGATCGCCGGGTCGTTGATTTTCGTGCTCGTTAATCCCACGCCCTCGGCCCGCACCCTGGAAATCATTGGCGTCATCGAAAAAGCCAACTGGGTTTTTCTTTCCATCATCAACATCGACATGATTCGCAAGATTTATTTCAACGTCAAAGATACGCCCATCAGTCGCGGCTTTCTTGCCTTCGTGGCGATTTTTGTCTTTATCTTTCTCTGGAAAGGCTCGCAGCTCTATATCGAGGTTTACGATCTGCGGACGCTGGCCGTGGATTATCCCTTCCGCTACAATCTCTCCGCCGTCGTCGCAAATCTGGGCAACCTGCTTGCCAGCGTCACCGTCGGCGGCACCTTCCTCTATCTGGCGCGCCTGTTGCGCTGATTTTTTCTGGACAAAGAGCCGCTTTTTCACAAAAAAAGCGGCTCTTTGTCATGCGCCTGGGGCGCCGGATTCAACATCAGCTCTCGGGGGGAAGTGGGCGATCGGCTCACACCTTGGGCGGACACTCTCCTTCCGAAAATACCAACAGGCTATCGGTCCCCTGCGCCTTGCGGGTTTCAGGCGCGGTTGCCCCGCGTGGTCAGTTCGTGGCCGCAGCGGCTGCAGAACATTTTTATCAAGGTTCCTTCGCGGTCGGGTTGCGATCGTTTTTTTTTGGCGCTGTTCGTCGGCTCGTCATCCTTTAGGGTGTCGCGTGAAGTGGCGGTCGCCAGCCCCTCGCGATGTTCGACGCCGAAGCAGTTAGGGCAGGTCACCTGATTGCGGGATTTCATAGGCCTCCTCTCGATGCAATACTTATTGTGGACTTTTAACAAGAGAGCCGAAAAAAGTAAAGGGAATCACGCATCTTGGGGCGGGGCATTTTTCGTTGCGAGGGACCCCTCCCTATGCTATAAAAAGCTGTTTTTATGAAACTTTCAGGGGGTTTTCATGTTTGAAGTCGAGCGCATCATCCGCACCGCTCTCAATGAAGATATCGGCGCCGGTGATCTAACCACCGAAGCTACGGTTGCGGGCGGCACTCAAGGTGAGGCGCGCCTTGTCGCCAAGGAAGACTTTGTTCTTGCCGGCATTGAAGTGGCACGGCAGGTTTTTCACTGCGTTGATGCCAATGTTGCCTTCGATGCGCACAAGCAAGATGCCCAACAGGTGCGCAAGGGCGAGGTGCTGGCAGTCATGCGGGGGAACGCGGCCTCTCTGCTGCAAGCCGAACGGGTGGCGCTCAACCTGGTGCAGCGCATGTGTGGTGTCGCCACCCTGACCGCCGCATTTGTCGATGCGGTGGCTGGCACCGGCGCCCAAATCGTGGATACTCGAAAAACCACGCCGGGGCTGCGCATTCTTGAAAAATACGCCGTGCGTATGGGGGGGGGGCGCAATCATCGCTATGCCCTGTATGACGGGGTGCTGATCAAGGAAAATCACATTGCCGCCGCCGGAGGCATTTCCGCGGCTGTTGAACGGGCCCGGCAGCGCCTGTCGCACATCCACAAAATTGAAATCGAAACACAGACCCTCGACGAGGTGCGTGAAGCCCTGGTTGCCGGTGCCGACATCATCCTGCTGGACAATATGGATGTCGCCATGTTGCGTGAAGCCGTCGGGGTGGTTGCCGGTCGGGCCCTGACCGAAGCTTCGGGCGGGGTCAACCTCAAGAGCGTGCGCGGTATCGCCGAGACCGGCGTCGATCTCATTTCCGTGGGTGCTCTGACCCATTCCTATCGTGCAGTGGATATCTCCATGCTCTTTTGAGGATTCGCATGGCCGTTTTCGGTGAATGGCTTCTCATCACTGTTCGTCACGGGTTTTTGTGAAATTTTATGGTTTCAGTTCCCCACAGTTCTCAAAATGCCGTTCTTGCCCTCCTGCGCGAGCAGAATGGCGCCTGTGTTTCCGGCGCGGAGCTGAGTCGGCGGCTCGGAGTTTCGCGTACTGCCATCTGGAAACAGATCGGTGCCCTGCGCCTTCAGGGATACCGCATCGAAGCGGCGCCATCGCGCGGATATCGTCTTCTTGGCGGCCCCGATCTGGTGACTGCCGGAGAACTGCAGGCCGGTCTTAAAACCGCCCTGGTGGGCCGCAATCTGGTTTATTTCGCCGAGACTGATTCAACCAACATTCAGGCGCAACGTGCGGCGGAAGAGGGGGCGGCCGACGGCACCGTGGTCGTTGCCGACAGCCAGAGCGCCGGCAAGGGCCGTATGGGTCGGCGCTGGACATCCCCGGCGGGAGTCAATCTCTACACCTCGGTGCTGCTGCGCCCCGCAGTGCCGCCTTTGCGCGCTCCCCAGCTTACTTTTGTCGCCGCGCTGGCTGTCGCCCGCACGATTCGCGAGCATTGTGGGTTGCCGGCCGAAGTGAAATGGCCCAACGATATTCTGCTCGACGGCTGCAAGGTCGCCGGACTGCTCAGCGAAATGAGTGCCGAGAGCGAGCGGATTCATTATGTGGTGCTGGGCATGGGTCTCAACGTCAATATGGATGCCGATCAGTTTCCCGCTGATTTGCGCTACCCAGCTACCTCCCTGAAGCTGGCTGCCGGGCATGGGTGGGACCGCGCCCCCCTGGCTCGCCACCTGTATCGCCTCCTCGAAGAGATTTACCAGCAGTTTCTCGACCAGGGGTTCGCGCCCATTGCCCGTCAGTGGGAGGAACTGTGCCCCTGGAGCGGCCGCGCTATCGAGGTGGACCGCGGTGTGGATTGCCTCCGCGGCACCTTCGCCGGAATCGACGAAAACGGCGCTCTGCTGCTCGACATCGGGAGCGGCTCCCCCATCAAGATTTACGCCGGCGACGTGCGCCCCATCGATTAAGGACTGAAGGCGCCCTGATCTGCTATGATCACCGACAACTGACTACGGACAACTGACCCTATGCTGCTCGCCATCGACATCGGTAACACCAATACCGTTCTGGGCCTTTACGAAGGTAGCCGCCTGACGCGCAGTTGGCGCATCAATACCGACAAGGCACGCACTGTCGACGAATATGCCATCGTCATCCACGACCTGTTCCGTCTTGGCGATATTCATTTTCGCGACATTCATGACGTCATCATCTCCTGCGTCGTGCCGCCCCTGCTCAACACCTTCGAGTTTCTGTGCCGTCAATATTTCAGCAAAAAACCTCAGGTTGTCGGGCCGGGTATTAAGACCGGCATGCCCATTCACTACGACAATCCCAAGGAAGTCGGCGCCGACCGCATCGTTAATGCGGTTGCCGCCTATGAACGCTATCGCCGCAGCCTGATCATCGTCGATTTCGGCACCGCCACCACTTTCGATTTCATCTCAGCGCGGGGCGAGTATCAGGGTGGGGCCATCGCACCGGGCGTGGGGATTTCCGCCGAAGCGCTGTTTGAGAGGGCAAGCAAGCTGCCGCGGGTGGAAATCGCTCGCCCCCCCCAAGTGATCGCCAAAACCACCGTGGGCAGCATGCAGGCCGGGATCTTTTTCGGCTATGTCGGCTTAGTGGACGGTATCGTCGAGCGCATGAAAAGCGAGGTGCGCGAAGAGCCGCTGGTCGTGGCCACGGGCGGGTTGGCGGCGTTGATTGCAGAAAGTTCGAAATGCATCGACGAAGTGGCCCCGGATCTGACACTGGAGGGTTTGCGTATCATTCACGCGCGCAATCGGGGCGGCTTTTGACAGGCTGACCGGCGGGTGGTAGACTTGTCCAGCACCAGAGAAATCTCAATCATTTCAGGGAGGTGTCAGCGAAGAGGGAGCGCATGAAATATTCACCAGGGCGGTAGCGCCCAAGAGTCTTTTCCACCAGGTTGTCATGCGACACAAGTCGCCACACAATGGAGTGAAAGGAGAAACCATGGGAAAGTACGACACCTCAAAGATCCGAAATCTGGGGATTGTCGCTCACGGAGGGGCGGGTAAAACGTCCCTGGTTGAAGCGATTCTCTTCGACACCGGCATGGTTGATCGCCTCGGGCGGGTTACCGACGGCACCTCAAACATGGATTTCGAGCCGGAAGAGATCAAACGCGGCATCACCCTGAGTTCCAGCCTTCACCATTGCGAGTGGCAAGACCACAGCCTGCACATCGTCGATACTCCCGGTTTTTCCAACTTTCTTCATGATACCCGCAACTGTCTGCGTATTCTCGGCGGCGCCGTGGTCATTGTTTCCGCCATTTCCGGCGTCAAGGCGCAAACGCAGAAAATCTGGGAATGGTGTGAGGATTTCGAGGTGCCGCGTATCGCTTTCGTCAACAAGATGGACCGCGAACGCGCCGATTTTCTCCGTGCCGTGGACGATATGTCCAAAACTCTCGGCAATCGCGCAGTGGTCGTGGTCATGCCCATCGGTGCGGAGGCCGAATTCCGCGGCATCATCGATTTGGTGCGGATGAAAGCGCGGCTTTTCCAGTTCGACGAAAAGGGTACTTATGAGGAGGGCGAGATTCCCGCGGAATATCTCGATGAAGCCAAGCGTCTGCGCACGGAGATGCTTGAGGCCGTGGCCGATGCCGACGACGAACTCATGGAAAAGTATCTGGAAAACGAGACCCTCAGTGAAGAAGAGATTCTGCGCGGACTGCGTGAAGGGACCTTGACCGGAACCTTTACGCCGGTGCTGTGCGGCAGCGCCACCGCCAATATCGGCATTCGGCAGTTGCTTGATTACATTGTTTATTGTCTGCCCTCGCCCATCGACAAGGGCGAACAACACGGTAAGCACCCTTTGACCGGAGCCGAGGAAGTGCGTCAGCCCAGTGAAGAGGGCCCGTTTTCCGCCATGGTTTTCAAAACGATCAGCGATCCCTACACCGGCAAGCTGACGCTGATGCGGGTCTATTCCGGCAGCCTCAAATCCGATTCCAGCGTCTACAACCCCAATAAGGATGTGACGGAGCGGGTCGGGCAGATTTTCGAGATGGAGGGGAAAAAGCAGAAACCTATTCCCCTGGCGGTGGCCGGCGATATCATTGCCATTGCCAAACTCAAATCGACAGCCACGGGCGACACCCTGTGCGACGCAGCCCATCCCATCCTCTTCGAAAGTCCCATGCCCCTCAAACCGGTTATTTCTTTTGCCTTGCAGACCAAGGGCAAGGGGGATGAAGACAAGCTGAGCTTGGCGCTGCATAAGCTGATCGAGGAAGATCCGACCCTGCAACTTGGCCGCGATGAAGACACCCGTGAGATGATCCTTTCGGGCATGGGGCAGGTACACCTCGAAGTGGCGGTGGAAAAACTCAAGCGCAAATTTGGCGTGGAAGTTGAATTGAAAGAGCCCAAGGTGCCTTACCGTGAAACAATTTCGGGCCGCACCAAGGTACAGGGAAAATATAAGAAGCAATCGGGCGGGCGCGGCCAGTTCGGCGATGTCTGGATTGAAATGGAGCCTCTGCCGCGCAGCGCAGGTTACGAGTTCGTGGATAAGGTTGTCGGCGGAGTCGTGCCGCGCCAATATATCCCCGCCGTTGACAAAGGGATTCAGGAGGCCTCTCTGCACGGCATCCTGGCCGGCTATCCGGTGGTGGATTTTCGTGTAACATTGGTGGACGGGTCGCACCATTCCGTCGATTCGTCGGAAATGGCTTTCAAAGTAGCCGGCTCAATGGCCTTCAAGAAGGCCCTTGAAGCCTGCAAGCCGGTTCTGCTCGAACCGCTGATGGTCATGGAAATCAGCGTTCCCGATGATTGCATGGGCGATGTTATCGGCGATATGAACTCGCGCCGCGGCAAGGTCCTCGGTGTTGAGCCCAAGGCCGGCAGCCAGTTGATAAGGGTACAGGTGCCCATGGCCGAGGTGTTGCGCTATGCACCGGAATTGCGCTCCATGACCTCGGATCGCGGGATGTTCACCATGGAATTCAGTCACTACGAAGAGGTGCCGCCGCATTTGACCTCAAGGCTTCTCACCGAGCTGAAAAAGGCGGAATAGACGGCCGTAAATTGTCACATATTCACGGCAACGCATCAAGCACGGAGGACCGATCAGGATGGCCGACAAAGACGATCTGAAGCTCGACATCGAAGAGGAGGAGCCCGCTTCCGACCAACCCATGGAACCCGGACCTCCCGCCGAGGAACATGCCGGGTCCGAGGTCGCCGGGAACGGGCCGCCGGTCGGCTCCGACGGGCGCGAAACCGCGCCGCGGCGCATGCTGGTGGTTCTGCTTTTGCTTCTCATTTTAGCAGTGGGGGGCGCGGCCTGGTTCTATTTCAGCCACCAGCCCGCGCAGGAGCCCCTGGCCCGTGGGGTGGTGCCGACCCAGACCAGGACTTTGCCGGTGCCGGCCCGCGAGCCGGCACCGACACCTGCTCCAGCGCCGAGTGAATCGCAACCGGTCGCCGCCCCCGGTGCCGAAGCCGAATCTTCGGGAGCAGAGCCGGGGGACGCCAAGGCTGATGCCGCCGAGGTCGAGGGGAGGGCCCTGGAGGAAGATTCCGGTACGCCGCCGGTTGTCCCCAGGGATTCTGGCGTCGCAGCGAACGGAGAACCTCGGGTTCCCGCCGAAACCGTGCAGGATCTGCCCGCGCCGATTCCGTTATCTCCCGCCCCGCCGGTCGGTGAGTTTACCGTTCAGGTTGGAGCCTATGCCGCCCAGCCCACCCTTGCCGAGGCTAAGAAAAAAGTGAGGGCCCTCGGATATGAGCCTCAGGTGCGCGAAGTCCAAACCACCAGAAGTTTGACCCGTCTGCGGGTCGGCACATTCTTTCCCAGCCAGGGGGAAGCAAAGTTGGCTGAAATCAGGCAGCTTGGGGATTCGGAGCCTTTCTTTCTGATGGATGGCGATCTGATGGTGGTTTACGCAGGCACTTTCCAGAGCAGGGAGCGAGCCCAGCGGTTCGCTGTCCAGTTGCAGAAACAAGGTGTTCACGTTGAAGAAGAAAATGTAAGAGCCGCCGTACCCCTGTCCATTGTGCGTTTCGGTGATTTTGCCACCCGCGCCGAAGCCGAGGCCGCTGCGGCCCGCGCCCGGGATATGGGTATGGAGACCTTGATCGTCAAGCGCCGCTGAGCGCGGCAGGTTATTCATGTCTTCGTCGGGTGAGATTGCACGTTCCCGGGTGCCGGCGCGGGTCGCCAAAATTGTCGGGAGAAATGCCCCCCGCTCACTGCAGCTTGCCGCGGTTCGGGGAGAGTTGGCGCTCACTGATATCGAGTTGCTGACCGTCCTTGTGTTTTTGTGTCAAGGCGCTGACGAGGATTTGCGCCGACAGGCTTTGGGGACCATGCGCTCCCTGCCGTCGGCCACTTTGCAGGCGGCTGCCGCCGATTCTCACCTCCCCGCGCAGCTCCTGCACTTTATTGCGCGGGTGCATCCTGACAACCTGGGCGTGATGGAGACGCTCGTGTGCAACCCGGCAACGGCCGACGTCACCCTCATCGGTCTTGCCCGGCGGGCCGACGCGGCACTGCTTCAGCGAATCGCCGATCAACGGCAACGCCTGGCCGAGTGCCCGGATCTGATGGTTGCCCTGTGCTCCAGTTCCCACGCCGACGAAGAACTGCGGCGGCGGTTGGAATGCGGTGGGGGCAGCCAGCAAGGCGCAGCCCCGCACAATGGCGAGTCACCCTCCGCACAGGGCAGGGTTGAAGAGGATAAACAGACCACAGGCGAAGAGGGACCAGAAGAGGATCAGATCAATTTCTCCAAGTATCAGCTATCTCTCGACATGCCTGTCGCCGAAAAGATAAAAACGGCCCTGACCGGCGACAAAGAATGGCGCACCATCATGCTGCGTGACGCCAACAAGCTGGTTTCCTCGGCCGTTCTCAAGAACCCCCGCATTACCGACGGCGAGGTGCTCTCCGTGGCGCGAAACCGCAGCTCCCACGACGAGTTGATCCGCCTGGTCCTACTTAACAACGAATGGGTCAAAAGCCCGGAGATTCGCAAAGCCCTGGTCGTCCATCCGCGGACCCCGTTGCCCAAGGCCTTACGCTTCATGAGCGCGCTTTTTGAAAAGGAATTGAAACAACTGGCCAAAAGCCGTAATGTGTCGCAGGTGATCGTCAACAACGCGCGGCGCATGCTGGCGGCGCGCGAGAAGAAAAAATAGTAACTATTCAGCTGCGACATCCGATAGTGCCGCCGCACCCTGCGGTGCATGCTGTACAATTACAAAAAATAAACGGTTGGAATCTCAAGTGGGAGCCTATGTGATGCAGCAGGGAGAAGTCGTCGCCGTCTGTACCAGTCCGGGGAAGGGCGAGCGAAAAAAAGATGTGGGGCAGGGTGTTCTGGTCGCCGGATTCGGGCTTGAGGGCGACGGCCATGGCGGCGACTGGCACCGCCAGGTAAGCTTGCTCGGTATGGAGAGTATTGGCAAAATGCGCGCGGCCGGCTTGGACGTGGGGCCTGGCGATTTCGCTGAAAATCTCACCACTCGCGGTCTTGACCTCTGCCATCTGCCTTTGGGCACGGTATTGCAGGTGGGGCGCGAGGCACTGCTGGAGATCACTCAGATCGGGAAAATCTGCCATGACCGTTGCGCTATTTACTACCAGGCCGGCGACTGTGTCATGCCCAAGGAGGGGATATTTGCCGTCGTTCGCCAGGGTGGGCCGGTTGCCGGAGGGGATCCGGTTGTCGTGCTGAAGATGGGAACGGGAGTCAGCGAGGCGGCACCGTGAACAAATTGCATTTTTCCATCGGCATTCTCACCCTTTCCGACAAGGGCGCCCGCGGGGAACGCGAGGACGAGAGCGGACGCATCATCGGTGAGATGGTGGCGTCACTGGGTGAGATTCGTCGCTATGAAGTCATCCCCGACGACGAGGAGCGCATCGTTGAAGTGCTGGTTGAGTGGAGTGATCGCGATTGTCTCGATTTGATTCTCACTACCGGTGGCACCGGACTTACCCAGCGCGACATCACTCCCCAGGCTACCGCACGGGTTCTCGATTACGAGGTGCCGGGAATGGCCGAAGCCATGCGAGCCGCGAGCCTCGCAAAAACGCCCCACGCCATGCTCTCGCGCGCCCTGGCCGGAGTTCGTCGCCAGACACTGATTGTCAATCTGCCCGGCAGCCCCAAGGGCGTCAGGGAAAATCTCGAGGTGGTGCTGCCGGCCTTGCCCCATGGCTTGGCCAAACTCAAGGGCGATCCATCGGATTGTGCGCGCTAACGGATTTTTCTTAGGTTTAACGAACGCTATGCCGAAAAAAATTCTACTTGCCAGCGCTGAAAAAGATTTTCTCGATCGGGTCGAGGGATTTTTCGGTCGCGAGGAGTTTGTTCTGTTGCGGGCGCACAACGCCCCAGAGGCGCTGCGCCTCATTGAAGATGAAGATCCCGCCCTGGCTTTTGTCGCCCAGCATCTCCCTCCGGATGGAGGCGACGCTTTCTGTCGTCGGATCAAGAAAGATTTCCTTCTGCGTCGGACGCGGGTGATTCTCCTGGTGCAGGGCGCCGATGAGGATTCGGAACGCTGCCGTGAGAGTGGCGCTGATGCGATCGTGGCCCTGCCCGCCGACTGGACGACCCTGCTCGACAGTTCACGTCGTCTGCTTGATCTGCCCGATCCGGGGCGCCTGGCGCCGCGCGCCGCTCTTCGGGTGCCCCTGCGTTATCGGCGTCTGCCCGCGGGTGAGTTCGAATGCGGCAGCACGGTCAATCTCAGCACCGGCGGCCTTTTTCTGGAAAGTGAAGTGCTCTATCCGCGCGATAGCCGGCTTGAACTGGTTCTTGACCTGAGTTCCTGCCAGGGTCCGCTGTTGTCGGTAACGGCGCGCGTGGCCTGGATCAACCACCCCGAATGGATGCGCAAGGCGCAGCTGCCCTGGGGCATGGGCTTGGAATTGCTCGACCTGAGCCTGCAGGATCTGGCGCGCCTGGAATCCCTGGTTTCCCAATTCTTGTCATCTTCCCCCGATAAGCCCGCCGGCGCGTTTTAATAGACCGATTCAGCCGTGGCCTTGCCTTGTGGCTGTCAACTCCTGGCTCCGGACGATTTTAGCGCCGGTTGCAGAGACCCGAGCCGCCGCAAGCCTGACTTTTGTGTATAATGAAACTCTGGAAAAAAGGCTTGGATCGGCAACCATCAGTTTCTGTCCCTTTTCCTGAGCGCGAAAAGGAGCGCGCCTATGACAGGCGATACCAACAACGAGTCGCACAAGGGCCATTGGGGGCGCCGCATCGGTCACCATCTCAAAACCAAGATGGGCGCCGGGCTACTGGTGGTGATCCCCGCCGGCGTCACCATTTTTATTCTGAGTTTTCTCTTCAACCTCGCTGACGGGGTATTGGCCCCCTATATCCGCAAGACCGCTGTTTTTCTCTTCGGCGAGGGCGGTCGCTATATTCCTGGCCTGGGCATGATCGCCGGAATTCTCGTCATCTATGTTTCCGGCCTGATTGCGTCCAACGTTTTCGGCAAACGCCTGATCCATGTCTGGGATCGCATTCTCTCGCGCATCCCTCTGGTGAAGTCGATTTACAGCTCGTCCAAGCAACTTATTACGGTTTTTTCCGCAAGTGGGCGTGAATCCTTCCGGCGAGCAGTCTATGTTGAGTTTCCCATGGAGGGATCCTTCTCCATCGCCTTTGTTACAAATTCCGTATCTACTCCTTCGGGGAAAAAATACTTTACGGTCTTTATTCCCACTTCCCCCAATCCGACCTCGGGCTATGTGTTGATTCTGGAAGAAGCGAGGGTGTATCCCACGGAATTTTCCGTTGAGGAAGCCATGAAAATTATCATGAGCGGCGGAATCGTGGTTCCGGAAGATTTTCTCGCCCAGAAGCTCCAGTGAGGGGTTCAACCCCGGAAAGAGGGCGGGCGGTAGGTTCTTTTCACAGTCTCTGTGGATAGCGTTGTGAAAAATTGCCGTATTGCGGCGCGGATTGCCCTCGATACAGGGATTTTCAGCTCTTTGCTTAAAAATTAATCACCTGCCGAAGGCCAAGGTTTGCCCCAAATTTTCCCGGCTTATAAATTGACGGCAGAGGAAAATCCGTGTTATCAGAAATCTGGCTGAAAAACAGAACCCTTTGCAGGAAATCGTTTTTGCCTTTCGGGGCTTTGTTAAATTGATTGCATCTGTTCAGATGCAATGCTAAATCGCGCCGCAGACTGAACCCTTACAATTGACCGATTTGGAGACTTCTCGCCATGGCGCAGGCTCTTTCCTTTACCATCGGCGCATTGCTCAACGACACAGCGCGGCGCTTTCCCGATCATGACGCCCTGGTTTATCCCGATCGCAACCTGCGCCTGAGTTATGCCGCCTTGGATGCCCTGACTGATCGTATTGCCAAAGGCCTCCTCGGGTTGGGCCTGCGCAAGGGCGATCACGTCGCTATCTGGGCGACCAATGTCCCCGAATGGGTGGTGTTGCAGTTCGCCACGGCCAAGATCGGAGCGGTGCTGGTTACGGTCAACACCAGCTACAAATCCTCCGAAGTTGAATACGTACTCAAGCAGTCCGACGCCACTACACTCTTCCTCGTAAAGGGCTTTAAAGATACCGATTACGTCTCAACTCTTAATGCCGTCGTACCTGAGCTCAAGACGGCCGTGCCCGGTGAGCTGCACAGCGCCGGACTGCCTTCGCTGAGAAATCTGATATTTCTCGGGGATGACGCGCCGTCGGGCATGTTTGCCTATGCCGAACTGGAGGCCCTGGGCGCGAAAGTGAGCGATGCTGCGTTGAATGCAGTCACCAGAGCGCTTTCCGATGATGAAGTGATCAACATGCAATATACCTCGGGAACCACCGGCTTTCCCAAGGGCGTCATGCTCACCCATCACAATATCATCAACAACGGCTATAATATCGGGGTCTGCATGGGCTTCAGCGAAAAAGATCGCCTGTGCATTCCCGTCCCCTTTTTTCACTGCTTTGGCTGCGTGCTTGGTGTTTTGGCCTGTGTTACCCACGGCGCGGCCATGGTGCCGGTGGAAACCTTCAATCCCGAAGCGGTGCTGCGCACCATCGAGGCGGAAAAATGCACCGCCGTGCACGGCGTGCCGACCATGTTCATCGCCGAACTGGAGCACCCCGAGTTCAAAAACTACGATCTCAGCTCCCTGCGCACCGGCATAATGGCCGGCTCACCCTGCCCCATCGAGGTCATGAAGCGTGTTATTCGTGACATGCACGCGAGCGAGATTACCATCGCCTACGGCCAGACCGAGTCCTCGCCGGTTATTACCCAGACCCGTACCGCCGATCCCCTCGAGTTACGCGTGGCGACCGTCGGCCGCGCCCTGCCCGATGTCGAGGTCAAGATCGTCGATATTGAAACCGGTGCCGTGTTGCCGCCTGGTAAGCAGGGCGAGTTGTGCACGCGAGGCTACCTGGTGATGAAGGGCTACTACAAGATGCCCGAGGAAACCGCGCGTGCCATTGACGCCGAGGGCTGGCTGCATACCGGCGATCTGGCGGTGATGGATGAAAACGGCTACTGCAAGATCACCGGGCGCATCAAAAACATGATTATTCGGGGTGGCGAGAACATCTATCCCCGCGAGATCGAGGAATTCCTCTATACACATCCCAAAATCAGCGATGTGCAGATTTACGGCGTGCCTGATCGCAAATACGGCGAGCAGGTCATGGCGGCGGTCAAACTCAAGGATGGGGTCAGGTGCAGCGAAGCAGAAATCAGAGATTTCTGCCGCGAGCGCATTGCCAATTACAAAATTCCCCATTACGTAAGGTTTGTCGATGAATACCCCATGACCGCCAGCGGCAAAATTCAGAAATTCAAGCTGCGCGATATGGCGATTCAGGAACTGCGGCTGGAGGAGGAAACCCGCGCGCAATCGACCTGATCGCTGGTCGCGTTCATTTTCTCCACGGTTGGGGAGGGCAGGGCCGGTGCAAGACATCTGGCAGGAACTGAACCGTCAAATTCTGGCGGGGCAGGATTTTTTTGACGACCAATGTCGCAGCCTGCTGGTGGCTCTGCGTGAGCAGAGTGTGACGATTTACTGCAAGGCGGGTTGCAGCAACTGCTGCACCCTGATGGTCAATGCGACCTTCCCCGAGGCGTTGCTGGTCGGAGCGGTGCTTGCGCCGGAACAGTTCGATGCGGTCGCCGCGCATGCCGAGGGACTGGCCCGGATCGCCTGCGATGCCCGCGACTTCAAGGACTACCTGCGGCGCCGCAGAAGAGATCTGGGGCCCTGCCCGCTGTTGAATGCGGATGGGCGCTGTGGGGTGTATGCCGTGCGCCCCATTGCGTGCCGCGCGCTCTTTGCGACACGCAACAGCGCGTGGTGTGCGGTTGATTTCGGCACCTTGCATTCCGCCGAAAAAGAGGCATTCATGAGCAGTCTGGACCCCTCTTTAGTTGCCTTTCCCACCCATTATCTTGCCGCGACTCAGGCATTGGGGCAACAGCTTGAAGCACGAGCCGCAGCCGCCATGGTTTCACGCTGGGGCTTTTCTCTGAACGGTAGTCTGGCTTTTTTGCTCTTTCTCGAACAGCGCTGTCGCTTAAGCGCACTCATTCCACAAGGGCTGGCGGCAACCCGGCAGGCCCTGGCCGCCGCAGGGTACGATCTGCCCTTCGTGGTGAACTATGATCCGATTTGATTCCCCCAACTTTCAAGGAGGCTTAACATGACCAACGAAGAATTGCGGGCTAGATGGCATCAATTGCGTGGCCTGGCCAGAGAGTTCTGGGGAGAATTGACGGGTGACGATGTTAATTTCATCGGCGGGCAGCGCGAGTTGCTTGTCGGCAAACTTGAAGAGAAGTACGGTATGAGCCGCGAAGAAGCGGAAAAGCAGGTTGAGGAGTTTTTCAACTCCGTTGCCGGGCCTGAGGCCTAAGCGGTTATCGGGCCATCGTCACTCTGGGAGAAAGGATCATTTACATGGAGGAAACGCCTGAGCAGCAACCCGAGGAAGATTTGGCCGAATATGCCCCGGGGATGCAGGCCCTGCGTCGGCGGCGCTGGTTTCTCTGGGGGCTGATCCTGATTTACATTCCGCTTATGTGGGTAACTTTGGAATTGTCCGGATCTGACCGGGTCGCCGGGGTGGTTTTCGCGGTGTGGATTCTGCTGGTGTGCGTCGCCGTGGTTTTTGCGGCCTTTGCCAAATGCCCCCGCTGCGGCAACTTTTTCCACATGCAGGGGTTCATGCCCCTTTATCTGCGCCGTTGCCTGCACTGCGAGCTGCATGTAACCGCGGATAAACAGGCACTGAAGAAAAAGTCCGCGCACCGATGACTGGATTATGATTTCCTTGTTGCGTGCCGAGGGCTCATTCCGGCAGCGGGTTTTCGCGCTTCTCGGTGAAGCGCGTTGGTGCATCCTTGCCGCGCTGATCCTGTTTTTGCTCGGCGTGGTCTTTGGGCCGCTCTATCCCGCGCCTGGCCTGCACCTGGCCGAGGCGCTTTTTGAGATGGCCCAGGCTCTGCACGATAAGAGCCTGCTGCAGATCGCCGTGGCGATCTTTGTGCGCAACCTGTCGGCCGTGACCTTCGCACTGCTTCTCGGCGTCGGCCTGGGGCTTCTACCAGTGGCTGCCGCCCTGCTCAATGGTTGGCTGGCGGGGGTGGTGATAGCCGAACAGCCGGGCGCTTTGTGGATGATTCTGCCCCATGGGGTTTTCGAGCTTCCGGCGGTCTTTATCGCATGGGGGTTGGGCATCTGGTGTGGTCTTTGGGTGACGGCCCCGGCGCCTTTCGTGGCCCTCAAGACGCGTTTGAAAAAAAGCCTCTGGCTACTGCTGAGGTTGATCGTGCCGCTGCTGGCGATTGCCGCATTCATCGAAGCCTCCCTGATTGCCTGGTTGACTTCCTGAGCGTTTGCGTCTTCCTCTCCCCATTGATTTGCCGCAATCAGCTCAGTTCGGTTCCGCGTTCTTCCTCTTCCCAGGGCAACTTGACAAACACCTGGGTGCCTTTGCCGCGCTGACTCTCCACCCACACCCGTCCGCCGTGGCCTTCGATCACATGCTTGACGATGCTCATGCCCAGCCCCGTGCCGTCGACGGCGGTGGTCGAGGTGTCGGCACGGTAAAATCGTTCAAAAATTCGCCGCCTCTGCTCGGCGGTCATACCGATGCCCTGGTCGGCGACCTCGATCAGAACCCCGTCGGCTTCCCCGTGCCCGCTGATGCGAATGGTGCCGCCGCCGGGTGAGTATTTAATGGAATTGCTGACAATGTTCTCCAGGGCCTGCTCCATCTTGCCGCTGTCGATGGTCAGTTCCAGCGGATCGTCGGGCAGTTCAAGAACAAAGTCGTGCTTCTGTGTGAGGTTGCGACCAAAAACTTCAATTTCACGCAGTAGTTCTCTGATGTCTTTTTTTTCTTTCTCGATGGGGATCTCGCGGCCCAGTTCGATGCGCGTTAAATCCAGAAGGTCATTGACGATACGCGACAATGCCCAGGCCTTCTTGTTGATGTAGGCCAGGGCTTCCTGCCGGGTTTCCGCCGGCAGGCCCTTTTCGTTGAGGAGCAAATCCGAATAGCCGATGATGGAGGAGAGCGGGGTGCTCAATTCGTGGGCCGCCGTGCAGATGAATTCACTCTTCATGCGGTTCATGGCGCGCTCACCGGTGACATCATGAAGGATGAAGATCATCCCTACGGCCGTGCCGACACGCGTTTGAATGAGCGAGGTGCGCCCTTCCATGATGCGGGATGCCGTGCCGTCGTGCAATTCGACGTCGAAGCGCGTGCCGCCCCGGCCCTTCTCAAGTGCGCCAACCAGGTGTTCGCGCAATTGCGGGTGGGAGATTACCTGCTCAAAGGGTTGATGAATTACTTGGCGCAGGGAGGCGCCCAATAATTCCTCCGCAGGTTTGCTTAGCAGCACGATGCGTCCGTGGGAATCGGTAACGATGAGGATTTCCGCGACGGAGGTGAGGATGCTGTCGATGCGGTTACGGATGCCGCCGGCGACGAAATAGCCCGCCGGCACCGCCAGCAGCATCATCAGCAGAGCAGTCAGTCCGATCCAGTAGCCCATGCCGGTCATGGCGGCCTGCAGGCGAAACTGACTGTCCTTGAGATCGGTTTCGTAATAGCCCGCGCCGATGACCCAATCCCAGGGCTCGTAATAGGCAATGGCCACGACCTTGTAACGAGCTTTTTCTTCCCCAGGGTTGAGCCAGGGATAGCGCGCAAAATCCACGGGAATTCGCGCGTTCTTGGCGGATTTTTGCAGGCGCAGGGCTCTTTCGACGATCTCGCGGATGAAGTGGTGGCCAGCGGCGTCGACCTCATCCCACAGGCTCTCGCCGTCCCGTAGTCCATCCTGCGAGATAATGTAGGTGCCGCGCTGTTCCCCCGTGCCGCCGAGGACGTAAACATAGCCGGTTTTGCCGACCACGATGTCCATGATGCCCCTGCGCAGGCTCTCCAGGCTCTCCTGTTTGACTCCGACATAGAGGGCGCCGACCACTTCGGTTTCGGCGTCATTCCAGATGGGCTGGTAAGCCGTGACATACCAGGCGTTGACCACAAAGGCCCGACCCTGAAAAGTCTCGCCGCGCAGCAGGGCGGCAACCACCGGGTCGGCAAGTCCCTCAGCGGTTTGTGCCGGTATATAGGTGCCCAGGGCGCGGCGTCCTGCGGCGTCGGCAACGTTGGTTGCCACGCGCAGCATGTCGCCGCGTTGATTCATGCGCTGGAACAGAGTGACGGTGCCGCCGACCAGGTCACGTACCTCGTCGACGATGGGAGAGGGCAGGTCAAAGGAGTCGTTCCGGCCTAGCCAACGGCCGCCGACCAGCATTCGCGGCAGGGCGATTTGAGTTTGTCGGTGAGTGTATTGATCAATGGCATCCCAGACTGTCATGGGCGGGGCGAAGCTGATCGCCCCGGCTTGGTCGAGGACGAATTCGGCCACCCTCAGATTGCTGTTGATTGTGATCTGGGTCGCCTCCTGAGCCGCGCGGCACATGAGATAGACGTCCTGAGCGATCTTCTGCGCTTCGCTATGGGCGTGGCGCTCGATTTCTCGGGCGAAGAATCTCTGCACCTCCTGCTTCTGGTAGAGCGCGACGCCCGCCGCTACCAGCGCCGTGAGCAGGATCGGCAGAATGGCCAACCCGGTGACTCTGACCCCGATCCTCATGTTTTTGCGGCTCCTCCCCGAAACCTGGAGAAAAACGCATCCCCCGCCCAGGGCGAGGGTGCGTTTTAATGATACCGCAAAATGAAGGTTGATTTGCGCGGAACTTACGATTAAATAGTCAGGAGGCTAATTGGTCAGGGCTTCGCGCGGCCAGGCATTGATGATGGCGTTGATCAGGGTCGCCAGGGGGATGGCGAAAAAGACCCCGAGAAATCCCCAGATCCCACCGAACACAAGGATGGCGGCGATGATGGCGATGGGGTGCAGGTTGACCGCTTCGGAGAGCAGCAACGGCGCTAACAGGTTGCCGTCAAGCAGTTGAATGATGGCGTAGGCGATGAGGACATAGAAAAACTGTTGGTCAAAACCCCACTGGAAGGAGGCCACCAGAGCCACCGGCAGGGTGACGACCGCGGCCCCCACATAAGGGATGAGAACCGAAATACCGACGAGAAAGCCAAGCAGCATGGCGTAATTGAGATTGAGCAGCCAGAAGGTGACGCCGGACACGATCCAGACAATCAAGATTTCAAGAATTTTGCCGCGGATGTAGTTGCCGATCTGGCTGTTGACCTCCCGCCACACGGTACTGACCAAAGTGCGCTCCTGGGGAAGAAAACCCTGCATCCAATGCAGGATGCGGTCTTTGTCCTTGAGAAAAAAAAACACCAGGATCGGCATCAGTACCAGGTAGACCAGCAAGGTCACCAAGCCGAGCACTGACGCCATGGAAACCGTGAGCAGTTTCTGCGCCTGACGCACCACTTCGGCGCGCAGGGTGTTGGCAATTTCCTGCGTTTGGGTTTCGGAGATGAGGCGTGGATAGCGCTCAGGCAGAGCCATAAGCGCTGCTTGAGCTTCGCTGATCATGCTGGGCAGTTGCTGGATGAGTTGCGTGACCTGTTTGATCAGCATCGGCACCAGCCAGAAAAAGCCGACAAAAAGCAGGGCCATAAAGATTGCGAAAACCAGCAGCACCGCCGCCAGGCGCGGCAGGCCGAGACGGCCGAGGCTGCGCACCGGTCCCTCGAGCAGATAGGCGATGACCAGGCTGGCGAAAAAAGGCACCATCATCCGCCCGAACATCAGCACCACCACCAGCCCCAAGGCCAGAAGCGCCAGAAGAATGATGACCTGTTGGTCGGTGAAGTTGCGCCGAAACCAATTGGTGATAACGTCCATTAAAAGTCGAACCTCGTTGTCCAAAATATCGGTTACGAAAGCAGACATATTAGCATAAACTGTAGAGAAATACAGAGAATCCGTCACCTGTCCCACCTTGACAATGACGGGCCCTGGAGTGAGAATAAGCCATATTTCTTTTCGCTGATTGTTTTCTTGGATTGTTCATCTGCTGACGGAGGTTTCCCCCATGCGTATAACTCCCCTTGCCGAACTTGAGCGTCGTATCCAGTCCCTGCAAGGCCAGATGGGCCATGCCGATCTTGATGCCGTGCTCATGGTACAGAATGCCGACCTGTTTTATTTCACCGGCTCAATTCAACAGGGTGCCCTGTACGTTCCGGCCGCAGGCGAGCCTCTCTACATGGTGCGCAAGGACTACACGCGGGCGCGCATGGAATGCGGGCTCAAGGAGGTGGTGCCGTTCCGCAGTCCCAAGGATATCCCCGGGATTCTTGCTGATTTCAGTCGCCAGATGCCGAAGAAAATCGGATTTGAACTCGATGTGCTGCCCGTGGCCATCTTCCAGCGCCTGCAGAAAGTATTCGGGGATGCAGAAACAAGCGATGCAAGCCATCTCATTCGTACCGTACGCGCGGTCAAATCCGACTACGAAATCGAAATCATGAAGGATGCCGCGCTCATGGTCGACCGCGTCTGCCAGCGCGCCAAAGAAGTCATCCGCGTGGGCATGACCGATCTGGAGTTGGCCGCCGAGCTCGAATTTGCCGCGCGCAAGCTGGGACACCAGGGCATTACGCGCATGCGCGGCTTCAACTCCGAGCTGTTCTTCGGCCACATTTTTTCCGGAGCGGACAGCGCTGCGCCCGCCTTTCTCGATGCGCCCCTAGGCGGTATCGGGGTCAATCCGAGCATCGGACAGGGGGCGAGCTACAAACGCATCGAACCCAATCAGCCCATTATTGTTGATTTTGCCGGGGCTTTCGACGGTTACCTGGTCGATCAGACGCGCGTGTTCTGTATCGATGGGCTGCCCGAGGAACTGGTCAGGGCCTATGACGACATGGTCGCCGTGGAAATGCGCCTCAAGGAGCTGGCACGTCCCGGTGCGGTTTGGGGCGAGTTGTACGATGCCTGTTGCGCCTATGCCGCCGAGCTGGGCCACAAGGAACACTTCATGGGCGCCCCAGGTGCTCAGGTGTCCTTCATCGGTCACGGAATTGGGGTGGAGATCGACGAATATCCCTTTATCGCCCGCGGCTTCAAAGACCAGGTACTGGAAGAGAAGATGACGTTTGCCTTTGAACCCAAAGTGGTTTATCCCGGTTTGGGCGCGGTGGGAGTCGAAAATACCTTCTGGGTGGCGCCCGAGGGGCTTAAGCACCTGACGTTCACCAGCGAGGAGTTGGTTGTTCTTTAGATTTGTCGGATGCCGCGGCACAAAGACTGACGAAATGACGGTGGGGGAGGGGAGGGGAAGCATGGGCTGGAGCGGCAAGGTTGATGAGTGGCCGGCGGGTTATCTGGGTTTTTCAAAAGATATACGCACGATTGGCGCGCGCGCCGTTCCGGAAGTGTTTTCGCGGACGGATCCATCGGTCTTTCTGCTGCACGAAGACGAAGACCTCTACCGACGCCTGGTCAATGATGCGCCGGAGGGAATCCTGCGCCTCGATCAGCAGGGGCGCATTGATTTTGCCAACGCTGTTCTCCGGAAGATGCTCGGTTTCGAAGAAGACGACATCAAAGGCGACTTTCTTTCAAGTTTTGCCGTGGGTGAGAGCCGCGAGTTGCTTAACGCCGCCTTTGAGCAGGTTACGCGGGGCGGCCGGCAAAAAATCGATCTTTTTCTTCAGCGGCGGGACGGTTCGGCATTCTGGGGATTGCTATCGCTGAGCCCGCTTTTTGAATACACCGGCAGAGTCCGCGGCATGGTTGCCGTGCTGACCGATATAACCGAGCGCAAGCAGGCGGAAACGCAGATGCAGCGGATGGCTTTTGCCGATCCTCTCACCGGTCTGCCTAATCGGACCCTGTTGATCGATCGTCTTGAGCAGGCCTTGGTTACCGCACGCCGCGAGGGCACGGGCGTCGGAGTCGCGTTCATCGATGTCGACCGTTTCAAACAGTTCAACGATCAATACGGTCACGCCGCCGGAGATGCCCTGCTGCAAATGGTGGCCGGGGGGGTGCGGCAGAGCCTGCGGCGCAGCGATACGGTCGCACGCTGGGCGGGAGATGAGTTTGTCGTGGTTTTTCCGGCGGTGCACGAACCCGGAGATCTCCTGGCGTCCATCCACAAGGTGCAACAGTCCTGCTCCGGGCCCTTGACCTTAGGCGACCGGGAATTTTTCTGCAGCCTCAGTATCGGTGTGACTCTCTTTCCCGATGACGGTGAGCGTGGCGATTTGCTCCTACATCGCGCCGATCTCGCCATGTATCGGGCCAAGCGGGAAGGGGGCGGAACCTATAGGTTTTTCCGCCCCGATCTCGATGGCCTTCCTCTCGAAGGCTAAATCCGATAACAGAAATAATCCGAGGCGCCGTAATCAAACAATGAAATGAATTCGTCCAGGACCGTACCGCTAAAATGTGAGTGGCTCTGGTGGTCATAGCCGTCGAAGATACGGCCGTAGACACTGAAGCACAGGTGCTGTCCTGCCTCATTGATTATGCAGAAGTTGTTTCCCTGGGGATCGCGCTTGACTCCGCAGCTTCTTTTTTCCGCCAATCTCGAGACGCGGATCATGTCGAGGTTCTTTCCACCGGTTAATGTTTTTTCCCGCGACCTGTCATAAAGGGAGTGGATTTCCCGCTTGCCGATAAGCGATCCTGCCAGATAAGCTACTCTTGCCCGCCTGTCCGCATTCATTGTCTCCTCCTGCCTTTTAGGTTGACGATCTCGGCCCGCTGTGGCCTTGGTGTTCCGGGTATCCCTTATGTAGGAGTAAATGCGAAAAGTGTTTCTGTGTTATGTATACACTATGTTTTTCTGTGTGCAAGAAAAAGGAAAAAAAACCATAAGCGGGAAGGGTGGTCAAATAAAAAGGGCGCCTAAGCGGCGCCCCGGGATGGTGGATGGAGGTCGGGAAAGGTTAGAAGTCGACACTCAACATGGCGGCCAGCCGCGCTTCGCGAGGGATATCGCGGCCGTCGAATTCCTCTTTCTCCGTGGCCATGGCGCCGGCCAGATCCAGACGCACGGCCCAAAGGTTGAGCCCTAGCCCGCCGGTCAGTACCCAGTCGATGTCGCTGTCGGCGAGATTTTTGTAAGCGCCGGCGCGTAGGGCCAGAACGCGAAACGCGTCCCATTCGACTCCAAGAGAAGCATAGCGGCTCTTGGAGGCGGAAAAGGTCGTGTCGTTTTCGGTCAGGTCAAGATCCGCCGCCAAAGTGAGTGTCGTGAAAGGAATAAAGGCCACTCCGGCGCGCACCTGCGGGTCCACCCGCACGTCTTTGACGGCGGTGCTCACCGTCTGGCCGTTGGAAAGAGTGGTTGTCTTGGTGAATCCGTCGAATTTGGGGGCGTTGATGTTGCGCGCGACCAGGCCAAAGTTGACGTACTTGTAGCGCCCCATTAAGCCGAGGTCGACGCCGAAATTGGCGGAAGTGTTGTAGTCGTTGCGGATTTCGCTCAGGGTATCGCCCGAATCCGTATCAAAAACAAAGAGCTGGGTGCCGTAGACCCGGCCGAGCATGAACTTGAGGCTGCCGCCCAGCGACCAGTGTTCGTTGAGGGCATAGCCGTAGGAGAGAGGAATTTCCATCAAGCCGAAACCGTCAAGGGCGACGGTCGTTGTGTTGTTGCCTGAAATGGTCAGATCGGGATCGTCGTTGGCGGCCACGGCATCGAGCAGATCGACCAGGGTTGCAGCCTGATCGCGACTGATGCCGGCCTCGCGGATCAGCAGGTCGATGGCCTGCAGATTATCTTCAGTCAGTTTGTCCCCCGCCAGCAGACGCTCCTGCTCGCTCTGGGTGAAGTAGCCGAAATTGCCGTCACCGGAAAGTCCCTCGATATTAGTTAATTGCGCGTTGAAATCGGCCCCGACGCCGAAATTTTCGGTGTCGACGCTCACCACCCGGCCGGTGCCCTGTAAATAAGTCCGCACGCCGAAGCCGAAGTGGCCGATGCGCGCGGCAAGGCCGCCATTGGCATCGGCGGTGATGGCATTGCCGGGATCGGTCAGACCCGCAAGGTTACCCATGACCTCCACCAAGTTGCGCAATTCGCTCGCTGTCTGCACCCCGTCGTCGAACTGTTTGACGTCCACATCAGAGAGGGGATCCAGATACTTGCCAAATTCATTGTGCAGACGGTAGCCGAAGGCGGCGTCGAGATCGGTCCCCCACACCTTGCGACCGCAGTCGTTGTTGTCGCAATCAAAGCGCTGTCCCTGCGCGTCGCGAAAGTTGAAAAAGCCGAAGGCCGCCGGATTGTAGTACTGGGCGGTGGTGTCGGTTGCTGCTGCGACGCCGGCGCCGCCCATGCCCAGGGCGCGCGGGCCGACGGGGAAAAACTCCTGGGCTGCCGCGGGGGCCGCGGCCAGGCCGCAGGATAGAGCGGCAAACGCCACCAGAGATTTTTTCAACCTGATCATGAAATTAGACCCTCCTCTGTTAAAATTCTCTGCGATGAGAAGTTTTTAACATGGAGGGTCTGCACAAGGCAAGTAGAAATCTTGGAGGTGGTTAATTGTGTTGGTGTGGGCTCGGGTTTTTTTACCCTATGACTCCATCCCTTAAAGAGTTTCAAGTTCCTGAGCAATGCTCTGCAGGGCTTCCAGGCTGCCGCGTGATAAAGAGATATGGGGCGCGCCGATTTGCGCTTCACGGGGATTGATGCGAATGACCGTGGCGCTATAGCGATGCCCGAGTTGTTCGCTGAGATGGCGGATGGTGGGAATGGCTGTGCCCGCACCCATCTCCACCACGACCAGGGGAACGTCGCGATGGTCGCAGAGAAAGGCGTCGAAGTTGTGTTCCTGCTGTCTGGTGCGGTCGCTGAGCCAGGAATAGTCGCCGAACATGAGAACATTGGGCCGCGCCGTGCCACCGCAGTGAATGCACTCGGGGACCAACTGGGCGCGCATGGTTTCAAAGTCCAGCGTGATCTCTTCGCGGTTGGGCCAGATAGCCGTGCGGCAGGGGGTGAGGCATTGCAGATGATGAATGGAGCCATGCACTTCAAGGATGACATCTTCAGCGAAGCCCGCTTTCTGGAACTGGCCGTCGACGTTGGAGGTCACCACGAAATGTTCCAGATGGAAGCGTTCGATCCACTGGCGCAACAGGGCGAAGCCGGCATGGGGAACGGTCTGGCGGTAGAGATTGGTGCGATGGCCGTAGAACCCCCAGCCGAAAGCGGGGTCGCGTTCGAAATGCGCAGGATTGGCGGCGCCGATAAAGTTGATGCCGAGGCGCTGGTACATGGGATAGGCTTGCCAGAAGCCGTGGTCGCCGCGGAAGTCCGGCAATCCCGAATCGACGCCCATGCCGGCGCCGGCAGTAATGATCAGGGCGCGGGCCCCGGCGATGGCCTGTGCTGCCTTGCGGAATTTTTCTTCGTTGGTCATGGCGAACCCCCTAAGATCCTGGGTACACGGATGAATACGGAAAGGGCAGGATAGGATAAACCGTAACTGTTCACCCTGGCCGAGGGAGGTCACGCGACATCCATGTCGAAGGCCCATGAATCCATCCCGGGGGCTTGGCCGGCGCCATGGATGCCGCGAGACCCGGTGCTGAATAGTCACGATAAGCCTACAGGAAATTTCTGTATGCTCTCCCGCCCAAATTTTCTCCTCGAATTCAAACCGCCACGCTCACTGTGGTCGGCCTGAGTAGGCATTCCAGGTCTGCGGGGGCGATCTCCACCAGAAAGCCACGCTTGCCGCCGTTGATGTAGATGCGCTCCAGAGCGCTGATGGTTTTCTCCATGTAGACCGGCATCGCCTTGCGCGTCGCAAAAGGTGAGGTGCCGCCTACCAGGTAACCCGAGTGTCGATGGGCGGCTTCAGGTGTGCAGGCGGTGATGCTGCGTGCGCCGATCTGGCGGGCCAGTTCCTTGGTCGACACCTGCCGGTCGCCGTGCATGAGGACGATGAGCGGATTTTTCCGGTCGTCTTCCATAATCAGAGTTTTGATGACGGCGTGCTCGTCGACCCCGAGTTCGCGCGCAGAGACCTCGGTGCCGCCCTTTTCCTCGTAGGCGTAGAGGCGCGGGGTGAAGTCGATTGATTCCTGCCGCAGAAAGCGCACCGCCGGGGTGACGGGTGTTTTGTCCTTAGCCATGGGCGACAATCCTGGAAAAAATCTGGGTGCGTCGATCAAATCTGACTACCTGGATAAGGGCAGATTCAGATTGTCGAAAAATCTTCCTTTATCCTGTTCTCCTGACAAATCCGCGTTACATCATTTTTCGACTAAAACCATGACAAGACCAGGCCGCCGAGGCTCAGGGCCACCAACACCACACACACCGTCGCCAGCCCCTTGAGGGCCGGCGCGATGCGGCGCTGCCCGGGAAAAGAAACAGGCATGAGAAAGCCGAGGATCACACCGCCCACGGCCCCGCCGAGATGCCCCGCGTTGTCTGCTCCGATAAACAGGCCGAAAATAAAAGCGAACACCGCCCATTGGAAAAAGAAATTGCGCATCTGGATGGCAATGGAGGTGCCGATGCGGTGATAATAGGCCACCGAAAATCCGATCAGGCCGAAAAGTGCCCCCGAAGCGCCGACTACCGGGGTCATGGGGTGCCAGAGCAGGCCGGCGAGGGTGCCGGTGAGGGCGGTGAAGACGTAGAGCACGATGAAGGGGGCCTTGCCGATCTCAAATTCCAGGCGCGGACCCACCATGTAGAGTACGACCATATTGAAGGCCAGATGAATCAAACCACCATGGGTAAAGGCATAGGTGATACACCGCCACCATTCGCCCTGGTTGAAGACAAAGGGCCAGAACTGCGCTCCCCAGTGAATAAGCAACTGGGTCGGCGGATTCATGATGGCGCGCATCTCCAGGCCCTGAACGGTGCCGTGCAGGGCCATGAGGGTAAAGAGAATCAAGTTGATGAAGATCAGCGAGCGGGCCACGGACAGATCCTGAGATCCGCCGCCGCCGGAAAGAAAGCGCTTGAGTTTGTGTTGCCAGGTCACGAATAAGGTCTCCTTTTCTCACACAGCAGTGTCTCAAGACTACCTCAGGCTAAGAAAATCGGCAAGTTGAAGTGGCAACCGCGGTAAAA
The DNA here is from genome assembly GCF_000820505.1 of Geoalkalibacter ferrihydriticus DSM 17813. Classification (NCBI taxonomy): domain Bacteria; kingdom Pseudomonadati; phylum Thermodesulfobacteriota; class Desulfuromonadia; order Desulfuromonadales; family Geoalkalibacteraceae; genus Geoalkalibacter; species Geoalkalibacter ferrihydriticus. Next base: position 74,687 of record NZ_JWJD01000003.1, read on the forward strand.
AATCAAAACTGCGAATGCGATTTGTGAGAAAAAAAATCTTTCTACGGATTTTCAATGAAGTGCAGTGCCATTCCAATTATAATGGATATGTGCCGAGCAGGGATTGGCAGTGGCTTGGCACGGCAAAATGAAAGCAAAAAAATCCCAACCCTGAGTTAGTGAAAGGGCAACTATGAAACCCGTTTTCCGACCGCTGATTTTCGCTTGTTTCGCGGTCTTGATGCTGTCCGCGGTTGTGCACGCGGCGCCCAATGAGCCGGTGCTGCGTCTGGTGGCTGATCAGATCGAGGAACTGCTGCCCCCTGCGCCGCACAGCGAGGCCTTGATTGGCGATGCCTGGCTGCCTCTGCACGGCGAACTCAGAAGATTCTATCAGGAGCGCGATTTTGCGGCGGCGTGGTTTCATGAACCCGGCGATTTGCCGCAGGTCGATTCGTTGCTTCGCGTATTGCACACCGCAGTCGAAGACGGACTGAGCACCCAGGGCTACCACCTTTCGTTTATCCATGAGCTTCTCCGCCAGGTGCAGCATTATAGATACCACAACATCCTTTTCGATTCGCTCTCCGTGGCGCAACTCGATGTGTTTCTCAGCCACGCCTTCCTGCTGCACGCTTCGCGCCTGAGAACCGGGCAGGTCGATCCCAACGATCTGTTTGCCGGTGAATGGCGCGCGCGCCTGCACCGGCCGGATGGGGTCGCGGTGCTCAGCGCGGCGCTTGCTGACCAGAACGTGGAAGGAGCCTTGCGCAACCTGATTCCTGGTGGCCAGGACTATCTTAAGTTGCGTGAGGAGTTGCAGCGTTACCGTTTGCTGGAAAAGGCCGGCGGATGGCCCGAGGTTCCCCCGGGAGCGGTTCTGCGCCGGGGCGATGCGGATCCCCGAGTCGCGATGTTGCGTCAGCGTCTGTGGATGAGCGATGACCTCGCGACACTTGACGCCGAGGATCCGCAACTTTATCGCGGCGACATCGTCGCGGCCGTGGTGCGCTTTCAACGTCGCCACGGCCTGAGTCCCGATGGCGCAGTGGGACCCAAGACCCTCGCTGAACTCAATCGCCCCATCGAAGACCGGGTGCGCCAGATCGAACTGAATCTGGAGAGACGGCGTTGGCTGCCAGAGGATTTGGGTGCGCGCCATATCGCCGTCAATATCGCCGATTTCAGCCTGCAGGTGGTGGAGCAGGGTCGGGTCGTCATGCATATGCCCGTTGTGGTCGGTACCACTCAGCGCAAAACACCGGTGTTCTCCGGGCGTATGACCTATCTCGAATTCGCGCCCTACTGGGGGGTGCCGCCGACCATCCTGCAGAAGGACAAACTGCCGCGTATCCGTGCCGACCGCAGATATCTCGACGCCAATCACTACGAAATCATCCCTTGGCGCGGTCCTTCGCGCGACCCCATTCATCCCTCCGAAATCGACTGGCAGCGCACCACGGCGCGTACCTTTCCCGGGCTATTGCGCCAGCGCCCCGGACCCTGGAATCCGCTGGGGCAGGTCAAGTTCATGTTCCCCAATGATCTTGACATCTATCTGCACGACACGCCGGATCGCCATCACTTTCGCCAGCAACAGCGTACCCTCAGCTCTGGTTGCATTCGCGTCGAGCGCGCCGCTGATCTGGCTCAGTTTTTGCTCGAAGACGATCCCAACTGGGATTGTGACCGCTTGCATCAGGCCCTAAACGCCTCTGAGCCCAAGCGAGTCATGCTCAGGCGACCGATTGCCGTGCACTTGCTTTATTTCACTGCCTGGGTCGACGGGCAGGGTGTTGTCCAGTTCCGCCCCGACCCTTATGAGCGTGATGGGGTTTTGGCGGTGGCGCTGGATAAGCTGCACGAGCGTCATGTACAGACCGCCAGTTCCAGTGCCGAGGAGCAGATCGGCACTCGCAACTGATGAGCGTGCGGCTCCAAGGGGACCGATCGGTGGGGTGAGCGCAGCTGAATCTGCAGAATAAAGAAAACGCCGCAGGGATCATCTAATCCCTGCGGCGTTTTGCGTCAGATTGCTCGGTGGAGCCTCGGCCTGTCTATTTTTGCAGCTCAGCCTGGTCTCAGGGGGCCGGGATCAACGTGCAAATCCGGGAACTTTCTCCAGGAAAGGCTTACGGGATGTCCCAGGACGCCAGCCGTCATACTCCCATTTAAAAGCGAATTCGCGCATGGCCTCGAAGATATGCGTATTGTCGATGATTCGAGTTCCCGGGTACCAGAAACCTTCATACTGGGCGTGCAGGTCAGCGGCGGCGCCCTGTACATAAAGGCTGACCAGTTCGTTGGTATGGCTGCCGGTGCCGAAGGTGACTTTCATTACCCCCTCGACCTGATTCTGGTTCCACACCCGAATTTCACTCGGGGAGGGAAGTTCGCCTTTGCCCATGGGCAAGGCGGGATTGAGGCGCATGTAGCTGTTGCCGTGGTCGCTGGTCACCAGCAGCAGAGTGTTGCTCCAGTCCATGTGGTCGCCCTGCTGGTTGACGAAGGCGACGGCGGCCTTGACCGCCTCATGCAGGTCATGCATGGTGCCCATCATCCACAAATAATCGTTGGCGTGATTGGCCCAGTCGATGTCGCCCTGCTCGACCATGAGGAAAAAGCCTTTTTCATTGGTGCTGAGCACCTCGAGGGCGGCGAGGGTGGCGTCGGCGAGGGTGGGATTTTCCTTGGTGGCGGCTTCAATTTGCGGATAGCCGGGGTCGTGCGCAACCAGAGGAGGTTCGAAATTGCCGCCGGCGCCGCCGAACAGACCGAAGAGTTTTTTGCCCTGCTTGGCCGCCTGACGGGCTGCGTTGCGCAGTGCGCGGCCTCCGTTGGTGTCGGGAAGACGCTCAACGAAGAGGTATTCGCTGCCTCGCTGGAGCTCATCGTAAAGGGCACGCGACATGAAGCCGCTGTTGTAGTCGGGATGACCGCCACCGATGACCACTTCGGGCCTGACCATCTGAATAATTTCATCGGCGATTCCCATGCCTTGGTAGCCGCCGCGCCCGGTGAAATAGTTGTTGCGGCTGACATTGTGCGAGACGAAGGCCGCCGGAGTCGCGTGGCTGAAGGGCACGGTGCTCACCACGCCGATGGCGCCGCCGTTGGACTCGCGCACCATCTCGGCGATGGTTCTCAGGTCGCCGCCCTCGGGGTCGCCGGAGAGCCAGGCGAGGTTGCCGGCATCGGTCTTAACGCCCGTAGCCATGGCGGTGGCCGCCGAGGCCGAATCGGTGGCGTAACGCGGCCGCAGAAAATAATTGTCCGCTCCTGTGGTATCCAGGGGGTATCGTTCGAAGCCCCCTTCGTTGGCATTGTAGCCGACCATTGGATCAAAGTTGTCGTACGCGAAGGGCGCCGCGCCCAAGTCGCGGGCGTAGCGATTGTAGGTGGTCACGTCCCAGGTGGCGACGGGAACCTCGTAGTCGAAATTGTTCCAGACCAGAGCGAAATCTTCGCCGGTCAGATAGCGGCTGTAGGCGATTTCATGCTCGAGCTGCATGCCGTCACCGATGAACAGGATGATGTTCTTAGCCTGCGCGGCCTTGTGCGGCGGCGTCGCCATGCCGGCAACGCCGTTGTTGCCGAAGCACAGCCCGGGGAGCAGAAGCACCAGCAGGGCAATGTGAACGGCTGCTGTTTTTTTGCGTACCTTGGCAATCATTTTCTTTCCTCCCTAAACTCCGTGGTTGGGGGCCGATAACGGTCGGCTCAGATTTGAGATAGGCCGAGTCAAAGGCTAGGGGGAAAAGGTTAAGAAATGGTTGCGGCGGCATTAAATTTCAATCAGAGGACGCCGCTCTCTTGTCTTTAAGCGGAAATCCCTTATTAAATCAAGTCCTTGAGCCAGTGGAAGGCGAGAAAGGTTCCCAGGGTTGAGCCGAGAGACGAGAAGACGAAAACCAGAAGCACTCGTGCCAGGCGGTTGGACCACCAACCGCGCACCGAGACCAGATCTTCACCGACCCGTTCCATGTCACGTACCGTGGGGGCTGCGACCATGACCTGCACCAGCCCGGTGACGAAGCCCGCGCCGATGGTGGGGTTGAGAGAGGTCAGTGGCGCTGCGAGAAAGGCGCTGAGAATCGTCAGGGGATGGCCCAGGGCCAGCAATGCGCCCAGCGCGGAAAGGCCGCCGTTGGCCAACACCCATGCCAGAGCGGCACCGGCTACCTGCTGGCGGTCACCGAGAAAAAAACCGAGAACAAACAGGCTGATGACCACCGCCGGAATGATCCAGGGAATCGCCCGCGAGATGATGGGCTTGGCCGGGATCCGCGAAATTTCGGCGATGGTCGCGGCGCTGATATCCTCCTTCAGCAACCGCTTGATGCCCGGAATATGCGCCGCGCCCAAAATTGCCACGACGCGATTTCCCGGCGCGTGCAGGATGTGATAGGCCATGTAGATGTCGCGTTCATCGACCAGCACGGTCTTCACCGAAGGCAGCATGCGACTCATCTCTTCGAGCATGGCCGAGAGGGTGTCGGTCTGGCGCAGACGCGCCAGTTCTTCTTCGCTGACTTTTTGTGAGTCAAACAGTCCTGCCACCAGCGCGCCCATGATCTGCGCTTTTTTCCACAGACTGGTGCGGCGCCACACGCGCAGCAGGGTGGTGCGGATGTTGCGGTCAACCAGCTCGACCCGCGCACCCAGCGCCTCGGCGGTCTCGGCCGCGGCAGCCATCTCGGCGCCGGGGCGAATGCCGGTTTGCAGGCCCATGCGTTTCTGGAAGGCCGCAAGCGCCAGGTTGGTCATGAGAAAGGGCACCTGGCCTTTGCGGATGACTTCCTTAAGGTTGAGCGATTCCCACTTGTTGGTGTTTCGCAGCGCCTGAAAGCGCTGTTCGTCAAGCTCGATGCAAACGGTGTCGGGTTGCTCTTCAGTGATGACCCGGGTGACGGTTTCCACTGATTCACGGGAGATGTGCGCGGTGCCGACCAGAATGATTTCCTTGTCGCCGAGGGTTAGGCGATGAATGTCAGAGTTTTCCATAAATTATATTGCATCCCTTCGCTGTTTCATTGAGCGCAAAATGGTAGCACAGGCGCGAAGGGAGAGGGAAAAAAATTCAAGGCGCCGCGGCAGGTTCCGGAGGATGAACGGATGTGGAATTGTGATATAATTGGTCAGGAAATAGAAAAGTACACACAAGGAGGATGGCCATGAGAAAAGAGCGTTTTGACTATCTCTGTCAGGAAGCACAATCCGGCAACGACGCTTTCGCATCGCATCCGGGCAACCATGAAGAAGGACGTGTGCTGAGTTGTTCGCCGGATCATCTGGTCGTGCTGACCAGCAGTGGTGACCAGCGCTGTTGGGATTTCAGCGAATGTGAAGAAGTCAGCCGCACCAAAGAGGAATTTCCCTATCGCTGAGGCATTGCTGGATTTGCCTGCGACTAAATGTAAAAAAGGCGCCAAATGCATGGCGCCTTTTCCATTGTAGCCCTCTCCACGCCTACCGTGGGACATCGGCCTCACAACGAGAACCAACAAAGTGGGTTCTCCAAGTGACGCATCAGGCGTCCCGCTACGGGGCGGGCTGGCACACCGCGTCACGGGAGGAGATCCCGAAAGAAAATTATTCCGCGTGGGCGTTCTTGACCTCACCTGTAGGGCAGAGAGCGGCTCGTTTAGAAATGAGTATAGGAGATCAGCGCAGGCCTTGCAAGAGGCAATTTACTCGACCCACATCTGTATCTGCCGCGCGCGGGTTGATTTGCTTGCCACCGGCCTTGGTGTGCCTTCTTTTTGAGCGATCGGTGTTAAATGTGAGGCACTTTGCGCACTGTGCTTCCTCTCGGCAAAATGTTTAAGTGCATGCAATGGCGTTTGTTTACACCATCATCTGTCTCTGGCACGGGTTATGCGAAACAGCTTGGCTTGAAGCGCGAGAAACCCTCTGACACGACGAACCCCTCGGGATACGAGCTGCGCAAAGGGCATGGATGACGAAGACATTGGATGACAAACGCGAACGCCTGCTCAAGGCATTGATCGAAATCGGCCAGGAGTTGGCGGCGACCACCGAACTCGAGGCACTTCTCGGGCGGATTCTCGACGTGTCCCGCGATGTTTTTCATTTCGACAACGCCATCATTCGCCTGCTCGACGAGGATGCTCGGACACTGGTGACGGCAGCCTCCTACGGCTACGATTCTCAGGTGACCGCAGTGCCCCTCACTCTGGGGCGAGGCGTGATGGGAAAAGTGGCGCAAAACGGGGAGCCGTTGTTGATCAATGACCTGCGCGCCACGGCCGATTATGTCGCCGGCATCGAAGGCGCGCGCAGTGAACTCGCCGTGCCTCTGGTGGCCCATGATAAAATTCTAGGTGTTTTCAACGTTGAGAGCACGCGATCGCAGGCGTTCACCGAGGAAGATCGCGATTTGCTGGTGATTCTAGGCCGTCAGGCCGCTGCCGCCATTGAAAACGCCCGCCTCTATGAGAATCTGCGTCACGTCTCCAACCAGTACCGAGATTTGCACCAGTTCAACAGCCGCATTCTTAAAAGCGTCGATCTCGGGATCTACACGGTCGATATCGATCTGCGCATTACCTCGTGGAATCCCGGAATGGAAACCATGAGTGGCCTGAGCGAAGCCCAGGCCCTGGGGCAAGAGCTGCTGTGCCTGTTTCCGCAACTCGAAGAGGAGGGCATGGCGCAGCGTCTGCGCCAGGTACTGAGCAGTGGTATTTCGGAAAAACTGCGCCTGGCCCACCGGGATCTGCGGGGTGAAGTCCGCTTCCAAAAACGGCGTATCGCCGCGCTCAAGGATGGCGGTGCCACGACCGGGGCGGTGGTGATCGTCGAAGACGTAACCGAATTCAGACGGCTCCTCGATCAGACCATACAGTCGGAGAAACTCGCTGAACTCGGGCGCCTCTCCGCTGGAATCGCCCATGAGATCAACAATCCCCTCAGTGTCATTTCCTACGCCGCGCAATTGCTGTTGCGCGAGGAGCAGATTCCCCCCGACCAGGAAGAACTGCTGGAGCGCATCGACAGCGAAACCGATCGGCTCAAAGCCCTGACCGGTGGTCTATTGTCCTTTTCCCGTGGCCGCGAAACCCACAAGAGATTTATGGACCTCAACGACACGGTGCGTGACGTGCTGCGCCTGGTGAAATACGAGCTGACGCGCAACAACATTGAGGTTCTGGAGGATTACGGCGATTTGCCGTTGGTGCAGGCCGATCCCAACAAGCTCAAGCAGGTCTTCATCAACCTGGTAATGAATGCCGTTCAAGCCATGGAAAAAGACGGGGCCATCCGCATCAGCTCGCGCCGCGTCCAGTCCGGATGGGTCGAAATAGTGTTTGCCGACAGTGGACCGGGCATGGATGCCCATCTGCAGGAAAAAGTATTCGAACCCTTTTTCACCACCCGCAAGGAAGGCGAAGGCACGGGCTTGGGTTTGTACATCTGCCGTACCATCATCGATGACCATGGCGGCCGCCTGCTGCTTGATTCAGCACCGAGCCAGGGAGCCAGCTTTCGCATTCGCCTTCCTGTCGAGTGATTTGTTTAAAACCTGAGCGATGGACAGTGTTTCTGCTTAATTGGTAGGCATGGATTCGCGGTGTGAACCTGAAAGAAGTCGAAATTATGATGGTTTTTATGTTTGGCACGGCCTGTGCTTAATATCTGCACAGTGCCGGTTTGTCTCAGCGCTTTCTAAAACGAACCAGCGAAGATTCAGCGGATTTCCAGCGACAACGGCGTTGCGGGAAGGTTCCGAAAAGCAAGGGCAAAGGCGCCCCAACTGCTTCCCCCATGGATGCAGTTCGGGCGCCTTTATTTGTTGGCAACGAGCGAATGTCTCGACAAGGAGAAGATTCAGGATGAAGAAGGTGGAATGCATTATTAAGCCCTTCAAGCTTGAGGACGTCAAGGGTGCCCTCTCCGACCTGGGAATCCCCGGCATGACCGTAAGTGAGGTGCGCGGTTTCGGGCGGCAGAAAGGGCATTCCGAGCTTTACCGCGGTGCCGAGTACCAGATCGATTTCATCCCCAAAGTGAAGGTCGAGGTGGTGGTCGACGATGAGCGAGTCGTCGAAGTGGTCGCGGCCATTCAGAAAGAAGCCTGCACCGGTCGCATCGGCGACGGCAAAATCTTCGTATTGCCCATCGACCAGTCGATTCGTATTCGTACTGGCGAAGAAGGCCCGGATTCCTTGTGACACCAAACAACGTCTTTGACTTCGAGCTTAAGTCTCGCCTATTCCAGCGGAGGTAGTATCATGAAAAAGACAACCCTGTTCATTGTTGCCGCGGTCCTGGGGGTCCTCGCCCTGCCCGCGTCGGCCCTGGCCGAGGAGACGGTTATCTCTGAGGTTGCATTCATTCTCAACAGCTTTTCATTCCTCATCAGCGGCGTGCTGGTCATGTGGATGGCCGCCGGCTTTGCCATGCTCGAAGCAGGCATGGTGCGCAGCAAAAATGTCTCCACCATCTGCCTCAAAAACATCTCGCTCTATTCGCTGGCCGGCATTCTTTATTACCTGATCGGCTACAACCTCATGTATTCCGGCGTGGATGGAGGCTTCTTCGGCAGCCTGGGATTCTGGGGGCCCGATGACGCCGCAGCCCTGGCCGGCGATTATTCAGCAGAGTACGCCAGCGGCTCCGACTGGTTCTTCCAGATGGTGTTTGTGGCCACCGCGGCTTCGGTGGTTTCGGGCACCGTGGCCGAGCGCATCAGGCTGTGGCCCTTTCTGCTCTTCGTCGTGGTGCTCACGGGTATCATTTATCCCATTCAGGGTGCCTGGAGTTGGGGCGGCGGCTGGCTTGACGAGATGGGTTTCTCTGATTACGCCGGCTCGACCATCGTGCACTCGGTGGGCGGCTGGGCGGCCTTGACCGGCGCGATTATTCTCGGTGCGCGCAAGGGCAAGTACGGCGCGGGCGGGCGGGTCAACCCCATTCCCGGTTCGAGCATGCCCCTGGCGACTCTCGGCACCTTCATCCTGTGGCTCGGCTGGTTCGGTTTCAACGGCGGTTCGGTTCTGGCTCTGGGTTCGGCCGATGCGGTCATTGAAATGTCGGTGGTTTATCTCAATACCAACCTGGCAGCGGCCGGTGGCATCATCGCGGCCATGATTGCTCTGCAGGTTATTTACAAAAAAGTCGATTTGTCCATGGCTCTCAACGGCGCCCTGGCCGGCCTGGTTTCCATCACCGCCGGTCCTGACACGCCCACGCCGGGCGGTGCCGTGCTCATCGGTGCGGTGGGCGGCGTGCTAGTGGTTCTGGCTGTGCCTCTGTTCGATAAACTCAAGATCGACGATGTGGTCGGCGCCCTTTCGGTGCATCTGGTGTGCGGCATCTGGGGCACTCTGGCGGTTCCCATCACCAACGGCGACGCCAGCTTCTTCGTGCAGCTGCTCGGCGTGGTTGCCGTGGGTGCGTTCGTCTCGCTGCTCAGCGCCGGGGTCTGGCTGGCGATGAAATACACCATCGGCATTCGCGTTTCGCCCGAAGAAGAACACAGTGGTTCGGACACCGCGGAACTGGGCCTGGAAGCCTACCCCGAATTCGGACAAGGCTCCCAGAAGCTGCGTTAGGTTTTATGGTCTCATCCTGCTCCGGGCGGCAATCGGCTGCCCGGGGCACATTTCTCATCCAGCAAAGGAGATTAAACGAATGAAGATGCACAAGTGGATTGCGGTTTTCGTAGGGGTGGCGGTCTTTTCGGTTGCCGGTATCAGTAAGGCCCCGGCGGCAAATCTGGACGTTTCGGGAGATGTCTACATTGGCTATTTTGACAAATATCTGTGGCGCGGTTTCGATCTGAGCGGCGGCAAGCCGGTCTTTCAGCCCGGCATTGATGTGGGCGTGGGCGGTTTCACTTTCAGCTACTGGAGCAATATTCAGCAGAACGACGGTGAATTGACCGAAACCGACATCACCATCGACTACACCTTCAGTCCCCATGAACTGGTGTCGCTCAGCGTCGGCAATATTTTCTACAACCTCAACGATGTCAGCCAGACGGGCGTTAAGGACACCAACGAACTCTACGTGAGCGCCGCCCTCGACACCCTGCTGGCTCCGACCTTGACCATCTATTGGGATTACGACGAAGCCGATTCCGATGGTCTGTTCTTTTCTCTTTCCGCGGGTCACAGTCTGGCGCTCATGGACGAGCTGTCCGTGAATCTCGGTGCCCTGATCAGCTTCAATCAGGCCAGCGACTATGCCGTGGGCGCTTATCGCGACTTTCATAACTATGAACTGGGCATCAGCGCCGACTATGCCCTGACCGAGCAGCTTGTTATCAGCCCCTCCTTCATGTTCAGCTCCGGTATCAGCGGCCCGGCCAAGCGGGCGATTGATTCGGAAATTCTTGCCGGGATCAACCTGGCCTTCAGCTTCTAAGCCCCTCGTCAAACCACGAGGCCCTGTTCGATTCGGGTCGACACCAGGGCCGTCTTCTCCTAAACTGGAGGGGTCGGCCCTGTTTTTTTTTCGCGTCCTAACTATTCAGTCGCACGGCCAATGGCACCGCAGGGCGTGGCGGTTGAGTGATGCGGCCAATGTTTGAGCTACAGGCGAGTTTGTGCCGCAAACGATGCCGCCGTGCCCTGCGGTGCATGCGGAGCAGTTACTTTGCGCCTGCAGGCGGAAGAATTCGGCGGCGTGGCGCTCGCCCCGCCGGGGATGAACAGTAAAGGAAGCATATGAAGGAAATCGCACTACGCGCCGCCCGTGAAGGCGGAAAAATTCTGCTGCAGAAATTCGGTACGGCGTTACATATTGATCGCAAAGGCGCGGGCGACCTGGTTACCGATGCCGACCGCGAAGCTGAAGAGGCCATCGTCGGCGTGATTCGACACACCTTTCCGCGTCACGCCATTCTCGCCGAAGAGGCCGACTACGGGGAGAAAGAGGGCGATTACCGCTGGATTATCGACCCCCTCGACGGCACCACCAATTACGCCCATGCTTTTCCCTGGTTTTCCGTCTCCATTGCGCTGGAAGTGGCGGGCGAGGTGGTCCTCGGGGTCGTCTACAATCCCGCCCATCAGGATCTTTTCTATGCCGAAGTGGGCCAGGGAGCTTATCTCAACGACGTACAAATCCGGGTCTCGGCCACCGATGCTCTGGATGAGAGTCTGGTGGCTACAGGGTTCCCCTATGATCGCAAGCAATGCCAAGCCAACAATTACGACCATTTCATCAATTTTCAGCAAGCCGCTCAAGCCTGCCGCCGGGTTGGCTCGGCGGCCCTCGATCTGGCCTATACTGCGGCGGGGCGCTTCGACGGATTCTGGGAGATGAAGCTCAAACCCTGGGATGTGGCCGCCGGCAAACTGTTGGTGGAAGAGGCCGGTGGGCGGGTCAGCGATTTTTCCGGAGAGCCCTGCGATATCTTTGGTTGTGAAATTCTCGCCAGCAACGGTCTGATTCATGAGCCCATGAAGGCCTTGCTGGCCAAAGGACGTCGTCCCTCTCGGGCAGGCTGAACTCCGGCGGTTTTCTCCGCGAACCTTTCTGCTATACTGTCCATAAGGATATGGGTTTACTCGTTCGCTTCGAGGCGTGGGGCCGCGAGGCGCGGCGAGCTCAGCAAGGCAAAGGAGTCTGTATGTCCGAGACCAACAATCGGGTTGATGTGAACGATGTTGCTCCCAATCTTGAGAAGCGCCTCGAAAAGGTGGAAAAAGACTTGGACATCATGGAGCGCCATGCGGCAGAGATGGATGAAACCGAAGACGAACTCAAGAGCTATATGAAAAAGGTCGATCGGGAGCACAAGGACAGCCATTACCACAGCGTTCCCAAGCCGAAAAAACACACCATCTAAGCGTGTGCGAAATTTGTGAAAAACACAAAAAAAGCCCCTCCGACAAGAGGGGCTTTTTTTCGTGTAGCTCTGCGAAACTCTGAGTTCTGACCGCGCGCCGGATTTATTCTTGCGGATTTTTATCCTCGGGCTCTTCAGCTTTGATCATTTCGATTTCATGTTCAAGGACGGCGGCATTCTGCTTGTACTCATCAAGCCGCTCGAGCAAGCTCTGGACGTCACCGCGCTCAAGGATCCCGCTTTCGCCGGTTTCGTGAGCCTCATCGATGAGGCGGCCGAGGTCGCCATGGGCCGCGCTGATTTTTTTATGCAGGGATGCCAGGTCGATTTTTTTCTGCACGATGCGGCGATATTGCCCCGCCTTGAATGTTGCCAGGAACAGGGTTTTGCGCGTACTGTCCCAGAACTTCTCGGCTTTGTCTTTGAGGGGCTCCTGCTCCTCGGTGCTTTCCTGCGCGCGGTATGCAGCCTGCTCTTCGGCTTTTTCTTCGGCCTGCTCGGCCTGCTCGGCCTGCTCGGCTACGGCCTGCTCGGCTACGGCCTGCTCGGCTACGGCCTGCTCCGCAGGCATCGTCGGCTGTTGCTCCTCAGTCGACTGGTCTTCAATGATTTGTGCCTGTTCCTCGTCTTGGGCCTGCTTTTTGGATTCGTCTGACATCACCACCTCCGTAAGTGCAATTCAATTTTGTGAATTATCTTAGCATCTTTGTCGATTCGGTCAAGGATTGATGGTGGGCCGGGCCGACACCGGACTTGCCCGATGTCCCATATTGCACTAGAATTGTCCGAGTGTTTTTAATCCGTTTCTTACTTTCTCAAGGAGGGCTTTACGGTATGACGGCCATTTCCCCGCCCGGCAGCACAAAATTTCAGATCGATCTGCGACGTCATCTCAGGGAAGAAGAGGAGGATCGCGATCTGACCCGTGTCATCTGCGAAATCGCCGACGCCTCCAAGTATATCATCAACGCCATTCGCACCGGTGACCTCGGTTTGGCGGGTACCTCCAACCTCTATGGTGAAAACCAACTTGCTCTCGATGTGCTCTCCGACCGCATATTGCGCAAACGCATGATCCATTCCGGGGTGGTGGCCAATATTCTCTCCGAGGAAACCTCCGAAGTCATTGAGGTGGATCCCGGCGGCAAATATTCCGTCGCATTTGATCCCCTCGACGGCTCTTCCCTGGTGGATGTCAATCTGGCGGTAGGCACCATCGTCACCATTTATGAAGGCAGTGACCTGTTGCAGAGCGGGCGCAACCAGGTGGCCGCCATGTACATTCTTTACGGGCCGCGCACCTCGCTGGTGTATTCCACCGGGCGCGGGGTTCATGAATTCTGCATGAATCAGCTCATGGAGTTTACCCTCACGAAAGAGAATATTCAGTTGCAGCCCAGCGGAAATATCTATGCTCCGGGCGGGCAGCGCAATCTCTATACCGAGGGAACCGAAAAGTATGTGTCCTCTCTCGAGGAAAAAGGCTACAAACTGCGCTACAGCGGGGGGTTTGTGCCCGACATCAACCAGATTTTGCTCAAGGGATCGGGAATTTTTCTCTACCCCCATCTAAGAGATAAACCCAAGGGCAAGCTGCGTCTGATCTTTGAACTCAATCCCATGGCGTATCTCATTGAACAAGCGGGCGGCAAAGCCTCCACCGGCCGCCAAAGTATTCTCGACATCAAGCCAGAGAGCATTGATGACTGCGCCCCGATTTTCATCGGCTGTCGTGAAGATGTTGAGCGCGCCGAGGAATACATCGCCCGTTACGGTTGAGTGGGGGCTTTTTTGCCAGTCGCAACAAAAAAAACCCGAGGGCCACCGCCTTCGGGTTTTTTTTGTGATGCGGTCTCTTGCTCAGAAGTCCAGAATATCCTGTTCGGCAAGCTCCTTGCGGATGTGTTCCCGAATCTGGCGGCCTACGCCGAGGGTCAGTGCGGCGCGGGCGATCTTTTCCGCCTGCGCCAGAGTTATGCGGGACAGAAAGGCTTTGGTGCGGGGGATGAACGGCGCGGCCATGGAGAATTCACGCACGCCCAAACCCAGCAACAAGGCCATGTGAATTGGGTCCGTCGCCATCTCGCCGCACAGGCAGAGCCCGATGCGGTGGTTGCGGGCGGTCTGGGCGAGTTGGCCGAGAACGCCGACCACGGCCGGGTGCAGCGGATCAAAATATTTGGCGACCAGGGGGTTGTTGCGATCGGCTGCCAACAGGTACTGGATAAGGTCGTTGGTGCCCAGGGCGAAAAAGTCGACTTCGCCGGCTAGGCGTTCGGCCAGATAAACGGCTGCCGGAACCTCGATCATGACGCCCAGAGGCATTTTTTCCGCAAAGGGCAGGCCGGCAGCGCGCAAATGGCGACGGGCTTCGCCAACCACCTCCTTGCACGCCCGAACATCCTCCATACTCGAAATCAAGGGAAACAGCAAACGCACCGGCCCCTGGACGCCGGCCATGAGGATCGCCTCGATCTGGGTGCGGAACATGTCGCGATGGTCAAGACAGACCCGCACCGAGCGCCAGCCCATGAAGGGGTTGTCTTCCAGCGGCGGTGCAAAATAGGGCAGGGCCTTGTCGCCGCCGATGTCGAGGGTCCGGATGGTGACCGGACGCCCGTCGAAGTCTTCGACGATGCGGCGGTAGAGTCGATACTGTTCCTCGCGGTCGGGAAAGTCGCCATGGGCCATGTAGGGAAATTCGGTGCGATACAACCCCACGCCGTCGGCGCCGTTGCGCAGGGCAATGGCGACGTCTCCGATCAGCCCGATGTTCGCCCGCAGCTTGATGTCCTGGCCGTCGGCGGTGCGGGCGGGTTGCTCGCGGTAGGTGTCAAAGCGCTGAACCTCCCGCTGGCGATCAGCTTCGAGGCGCTCGAATTCTTCGGCCACCTGGGGCGGTGGGTTGATGTACAGCGTGCCTGAGTTGCCGTCGAGAATCAGGTTCTCATCGGGCGCGACCCGCTTGAGGACTCCTTTGACGCCGACAATGGTCGGAATGCCCATGGATTTTGCCATGATCACCGCGTGGGAGTTTTTTTCACCCACTTCGGTAACGATGCCGAGAATTTTTTCGGCATCCAGGCTTGCCATGTCCGAGGGCAGCAGTTCGCGCGCCACGAGGATTCCGGGATTTTTCAATTGCAGAGGCTGCTGATTCTGTCCGCGGAGGTTGGCCAGGATACGCCGACCGATGTCTTCCATGTCCGCGGCCCGTTCACGCAGGTAGGCATCCTCCATGCGGCCGAAAGCCTCGACGTAGTCGCTGACCACGGTTTTGAGGGCATAGGCCGCGCTGTGCCGGCGCTGCTCGATGGCCGCCAGCAATTTCTGCATGAAGCCTCGATCTTCGAGAATCATCAGGTGGGTGTGGAAGATCGCGGCGTCGTCGGACGAAAGGCGCGCGGCGACCTGTTTTTCCAGATACAGAGTCTGAATGCGGGTTTTTTCCAGTGCATCCTCAAGCAAACGCCGCTCTCGCTCGGGCTCGACCTCGCCCTGGTCGACAATGTCGGTAAACCCCAGGCGCTCATCAAGAAGGTTGGCGGGTCCGCCGGCGATGCCGGGGTAAGCCGGGATGCCGCGCAGGGCGCTATAATCGTTGCGCGCGGGGCTGTCATCGTTGCCGTCGTCGTTGCTTTGCCGGCGCAGGCTCTGGCGCGTCTGCTCAAGTTCCTGCACGAAACGGTTGGCTTGCTCTTCTTTTTGGCGAATGGCATCGAGCAGGCGCGCGTTGACAACGATGGAGGATACCTGAAAGGCGATGGTCGAAAGTGCGCTGATTTCCTCGCCGCTGAACTGGCGCGGCGCCAGTGTCTGAATGGCAAGAACCCCAATAGGCCTGCGCCGGTCGAACAGGGGTATGCCGAGAAAGGAGTGAAAGCGCTCCTCGCGGGTTTCGCGGAAATAGCGATAACGCGGGTGCGCCTGCGGCTCCAGGATGGAGACCACCTTGCTCTGCTCTACCGCCAGGCCGGTCAGGCCCTCGCTGATCTTCATCGCCACCTTGCCAACTGCCCGCCGCGAAAGACCGCGCGTGGCGCGTAGGCGCAGGGTGAGTTCGTCATCTTCAAGCAGGTAGATGGAGCAGACCTCGGTGCGCATGCGTCGCGCCACCAGGGTGACAATGTTGTTCAGGGTTTCGTCGAGATCGTGGGACTGAAGAATGAGAGTGCTGATATCCTCCAGCGTGGTGATGCCGAACAGGTCTTTGCTGCTGTTTTGTCTGGAAGATGGGCTCATGCGCGTTACATTGCCGTCGCGAAAAAGAAGAGGCGAATAAAAACCATTTCGTAACTGTTCAGCACGCGCCGCAGGGTGCGGCGGCATCGCGTGCGGCAAAAACTCTCCTGCGGCTCAAACATTCGCCGCAGCACTCAACCGCTGCACCCTGCGGCACTGTCGGACGTCGCAGCTGAATAATTACGTCATCTCTTTTATACACGCAGCTCCGGGATTGTGGCGACAAAAAAACGCCGCGCGGGGGAGAGAGGACCCGTGCGGCGCAAAGGGGCGGGCAACCGTCTAGGAGGAAAGTTTCTGGCCCCAACATGTGGGATGTTTTAGAGCAAGGCCCATGCCAAACATTGAAAGAAATTTAAGAATTTGCGGAGGCACCAATGGTTCCGGCGAGTTGAAGAATTCAGGGGAAGATTGGGAAGACGGGCAGGTGTGTCGCCGGTGACTCATTTTTGGGGCGCGGATGTCGCGTTTTTAGCGCCGCAGACCAGGGTGCGCAGGTCGCCCTCTGTGTCAAAATTGGCACGGCAGGTGCTACCGATTTCGTCATTTCACGGGGCCGCTGATGTCTTGAACTCATTGCCCTTGAGTCCATGGCGCGCCAGGATGCGGTAAAAGGTGCGCCTTGGAATGTTGGCTTTGCGCGCCGCCAGGGACACGTTTCCCCTGGCTTCCTCCAGGTATTTGCGGATCAGGCTTTTCTCCACCTGCTCAAGATGCTTCTCGCGCTGACCGCGGAAGGAATTTTCGGCATTGTTGCCGTTGTCGTCGCCCTCAAGAGCCAATTGGGAAAAAATCGAGGGCAGGTTCTCGATGCGGATCACATTGTCTTGGGTCAGCACCGAGCCGCGCTCGATAATATTCTGCAATTCGCGGATATTGCCCGGCCAGTGGTAACGCATCAGTGCGGCGATGGCGCGATCTTCGATGCCGCGGATCGGCTTGTTGAGACGTTTGCTGGCGGCGGCGAGAAAATGGTGTACCAGTTGCGGCAGCGATTCGCGACGGCTGCGCAGGGGCGGCATGGTGATGGTGAAGACGTTGAGGCGGTAAAACAGATCCTCGCGAAACCAACCCTCGCGCACTCCGTCCTCCAGATTGCGGTTGGTGGCGGCGATGAGACGTACATCGACTTTGTGCGGCAGCGTGCCGCCCACGGGTTTGAGTTCGCCGCTGTCGAGTACCCTCAGCAGTTCGGCTTGCAACTTCGGGGTGATGTCACCGATTTCATCCAGGAAGATGGTGCCGCCGTTGGCGGCCTCGAACAGCCCCTTTTTGTCAGCGATGGCGCCGGTGAAGGAGCCTTTTTTGTGCCCGAACAGCTCGCTTTCGAGCAGGCTGTCGGTGAGGGTGGTGCAGTTGACGGTTACCAGCGGCTTGTCGGCGCGGCTGCTGTGTTCGTGAATGGCGCGGGCGGTCAGTTCCTTGCCGGTCCCGCTCTCGCCGCGAATCAGCACGGTGGTCGGCGTCGGGCCGACCTGGCGAATCAGCTTGAGTACGTCGAGGGTGCGCGGATCCTTGCCGATGATGGCCGGATCGCCGTACTCCTGGGCCAGGGCGCGCTGGGCCAGTTCGTATTTTTGAGTGAGGCTGACGCGATCTTCCTCCAGTCGCTTGATGGAAAAAGGCAGACACATCTCCGTGTCGGCCAGTCCCTGATAGACCGCAACCGCATACTCGCGGCAGGTCGGGTAGCCGCAGGCGCCGCAGTCGAATTCGTCCTGTTCGACGAACTTGTTGGTGGCCTGCAGAATTGAGCGGACGCTTTCGCCATTGGGCGGCTCCAAACGCTTGAGCTTGTTGCTGAAACGGCGCTGCAATTGGGGAAGCGGCTGTTCGTGCTGGTAGAGCGCCTGGCTGTCGTAGGGCAGATCCTGAGTCTGGTAGGAATTGATGACCAGATTGCGTTTGGCGAAGGTCGTCAGCCGGTTGTTCTTACCGGGACCTCCGATGCAGCCTCCCTCGCAAAAGCGGATGTCCACCCAGCGCGGGGTAATGCGACGGGCGGCAAGGTCGCGAATGAGTTCCAGGCAGCTTTCGGCGCCGCCGGTGGAAATGAAATCGGGATTGAGAAAGTCATTGCGCACATCGAAGGCTTGAAAGGGGCCGCCGGAGAGAGGGAACAGCCGGCCCTTATCGGGTTTGCGGCCGGCGAAGGGCGCATCGCTCAGCCGGGTCAGGTCAAGACTCTGGTCGCGAAACATTTGGCTGAGTTCGCGATAGGTGAGCACCAGGTCGATGGCGCCGGCGACTTCTTCGGAGGCCACTTCGAATTTTCCGGCGATGCAGGAGCTGATATAGATGACGCGGGTTTGTGGACCGCCGCGCTCCTTGAGAAAGCGGCCGATGGCGACCATGGGTGAAACCACCGGCATCAGGTTGCGCAGCAATTGCGGATAGTGGCGCTCGATGAGATCGACAATCGTCGGGCAGTGGCTCGAAATAAGGGGTGCGCTGTTGGGGGCGAGGATGAGATCCTGGTAAGTCGCGGCGATCAGTTCGACCCCCGTGGAACCTTCGTGGACTTCGGCAAATCCCAGTTTTTTGAGGCCCGACACCAGTTGGCCGGGACGCAGATCGTTGAAAAAGGCAGGGTAGGAGCACCCGAGGACGGCGATGACGTTCTGTCCTTCGCCAAGGATGCGGCGGGTGCCCTCGATACAGTTGGCGATCACCTTGGCTTGCTGTGAGCAGACTTTGAGACATTTGCCGCAGCCGATGCAGCGCGCATGGATGACCTCGGCCCACTCGGGACCAACTTTGATGGCCTTGACGGGACAGTTGCGCACGCATGAGTAGCACTTGCGGCACCGTTCTCTGACAGTTTCGATGGGACCCATCCGACACTCTCCGGGATTTACGGATTGTTCGTCACCTCAGCCATTATATCTGGGCACAATCCATCAATTCTGCCCAGGCCCGGCCTTTTTTGTCAAGGGAGAGGCCGGCTTGTTCAGCGGGTGCGAAAGCGTCCCACTTCCTCACTGAAATGGCAGGCGGCCAGGTGGCCAGGCTGTTTTTCGCTCAAGGGCGGAGCTTGCCGCGCACAGATTTCGCGGGCATAGGCGCAGCGGGGATGAAAAGTGCATCCGCTGGGGGGCGCAAGGGGCGAGGGAACTTCCCCCTTGAGAGGGACATAGCGACCGCGACGTGCCGGGTCGGGAACCGGCACGGCATTGAGCAGCGCTTCGGTATAGGGGTGACGAGGCCGGAGATAGAGGGCTTCGGCATCGGCATGTTCAACAATAGCGCCAAGGTACATGACTGCGACTTCGTCGCTGATGTGTTCGATCAGGGAAAGATCGTGAGCGATAAACAGGTAGGTCAGGTCGAATTCACGCTGCAGATCCTGCAACAGGTTCACCACCTGCGCCTGCACCGAGAGGTCGAGAGCCGAAACCGGTTCATCGGCGACCATCAGGCGCGGCTTGAGCGCCAGAGCGCGGGCGATGCCGATGCGCTGGCGCTGGCCGCCGGAAAATTCGTGGGGATAGCGCTGTGCGTGATCGGGCGCCAAACCGACTCTGCCGAGCAGCTCAACCACGGCATCGCGCAGGGCTGGACCGCTCGCCAGGTTGTGAATGCGCAGGGGCTCGCCGACGATGTCGCCCACACGCATGCGGGGATTGAGAGACGAATAGGGGTCCTGAAAAATCATCTGCATCTGCCGACGCAGGGGGCGCAGCCGGTGTGGCGGCAGCGGCGCGAGATTTCGTCCCTCGAAGAGGATTTCGCCGCCGTCGGCCTCGAGTAGTTTCATGATCAGTTTGCCGGTGGTTGACTTGCCGCAGCCCGATTCGCCCACCAGCCCCAGGGTGCGGCCGCGTTGCAGGGCAAAGGATACGCCGTTGACCGCCTTGAGTTCTTCGCGGCGCGCGGCGACGGGAGACGTCTTGATCCAGAAAGACTTGCGCAGATCGCGCACTTCCAGCAAGGGTGTCATGGAATCTTGCATTAGGGCCTCCAACAGCGCACCTGATGACCGGGAGCCACGTCGCGCAGCGGCGGCAACTCGCCGCGGCAGGGAGCGAAGGCTACCGGGCAGCGCTCCAGAAACGGGCAGCCATCAGGCGTGAGGCGCGGGTCGGGCACCTGTCCGCTGATAGGCGCCAGGCGGGTTTTCTTCTCGCCCAGGCGCGGCACGCAGGACAGCAGGCCCTGGGTGTAGGGATGGCGCGGATCGGCGTAGATGCGGGCGACGTCCGCATACTCCATGATCAGGCCGGCGTACATGATGGCAACCTGATCGGCGTTCTGCGCGACGATGCCCAGATCATGCGTGATGAGCAGAGTCGCCATCTGACGCTCTTCCTTGAGGTTGCGCAGCAGGTCCATGATCTGCGCCTGAATGGTCACATCCAGGGCAGTGGTCGGCTCATCGGCGATCAACAGTTGGGGGTCGCAGGCCAGAGCCATGGCGATCATCACCCGCTGGCGCATGCCGCCGGAGAGGTTGTGCGGGTATTCATGCAGGCGCTTGCGCGCCGCGGCAATCCCCACCTTGTGCAGCAACTCTTCCGCGGCATCGAGCGCCGCTGCGGCGTCGAGGTTTTTATGCAGGCGCAGGACTTCGCCGATCTGATCACCGATTCGAAACACCGGATTGAGGGAGGTCATGGGTTCCTGAAAAATCATCGAGATCCGATTGCCGCGGATGCGGCGCATCTCCGCCAGAGGCAGCCGCAGCAGGTCTTCTCCGTGAAACAGGATCTCTCCTTCGACGATACGTCCCGGCGGCGGGACAAGGCGCAGGATGGACAGGGCGGTCATGGATTTGCCGCAACCCGATTCGCCCACCACAGCCAGGGTCTCCCGTGCCGGGATGTCGAGATCAATGCCGCGGATGGCTTTGACCAGCCCCCCGGAGCTAAAAAAGAAAGTTTTGAGATTGCGAATGGACAGAAGGGCTGACATGAGGCTCCCGGCAGGGCGGTCGCCGTGGACCGCATGAATGTGATGGTCTTAAAATGTAACCGCAATCACCTTCCCCGGTCAAGAAATGCCTGGATTGATTTTCCTTGCGCCACCGCTCTGTGCTAGGATCAGGATCTTTGTCGCGAACCGGCACGGACAAAGGGCCAGCGACCAACGACAGTGGACAAAGGACAATAACCCAGTGACGACCGACAGCTTGGCGGACCTCCATCTTCACACCCACTTTTCCGATGGCGTTCATTCTCCCGAAGATATCGTGCAAATGGCACGGGACGCTGGCGTGGCGACCCTCGCCATCTGCGATCATGACAACCTCGATGGCATCGCGCCTGCGCGCGCGGCCGGTGCGCAGGTCGGCATCGAAGTCATCAGCGGCGTGGAACTCTCCAGCCGGTGGCGCGGCTTTCATGATCTGCACATCCTGGGTTACGGCTTCGATCCGCAGCATCCCGAACTTTGTCGCGAGTTGAAAGAGTTTCGCGCGTTCCGCAGTCGCCGCAATGAACTTATTGTTGAGCGGGTCAACCGACGACTAACCGCGAGGAAAAAGGCGCCTCTCGATTTTGCGCGGGTTCGCGAACTGGCCGGCGGCACCTTTGGGCGTCCTCACATCGCCCGCGCCCTCATCGAAATGGGCCACGCGCGCGATACGAGTGAAGCTTTTGAGCGCTATTTGATCCCCTGCAACGTCGAAAAGAAATTTTTCCCCGCCGATCAGGCCATCGCTCTGATACATCGTGCCGGGGGCGTGGCGGTGCTGGCCCATCCGCCCTTTATCACCCCCGAGCGCAATGCCCTTGAGGGCCTGCTCGATGTGCTCACCGGCTTTGGACTCGACGGGCTTGAAGCCTACAACAACGGCGCGACCCGCGACGATGTCGACTATCTCATCGGTCAGGCTCGCAGGCGCGGCCTGATCGTCACCGGTGGCTCGGACCATCATGGTTTCGAGGGAGACGAGAGCCGTATCGGCTGGTGCCGCGGGGTGCTGCCGATTCCTTATAGTTGCGTGACGGAGCTGCGCTCCGCCCTGGCGCGGCGCGCGGAGAACCACCAACTTTGACGTTTCAGTGCAGAGTCCGGCAAGTTGTCGTTTGGCAGCGACGAAAACGACCAAAACCGTCACCTCCGTTTAGGGATATGCCGGGGCCGATATCGCTTGCACTGCTGTGCGGAAAAAGAATTATTGCCCGGCAATGGCCGTTAAAACGCACATTTAAAAAAATCCCCCAGGGGGTTTTCATGTTTGCGGCTGATGTGGTATAAAGCTTGCTGGATTAGACGACTGAAAGTTTTAGAGATCTTTTAATTGAATGGTTTAAGAAATGCAACCATAAGGAGACTTCCCACGATGCAGTTGCGCGAACTTCAGATGCAGGAGGCATCCTGCCGACTGAACCGCCGAACCTTCATCAAAGGTCATCTGGCGGCCCTGGCCGTTCTGGCCCTGCCCGCACCCGCCTTGGCGCTGGCGCGCCCCACCGCGCGCGAGCGGGCGCTGTCCTTTTACAACATCCATACCGGCGAAAAACTCAAAAACGCCATCTACTGGGCCGACGGCGGCTATGTGGAAGAAACCCTGGACGACATAAGCTTCCTGTTGCGCGATTTCCGCCGCAACGAAGTCGGTACCATCGATCCAGAGCTTCTCGATCAGGTTTTCTCTCTGCGCCGCGCGGTCGGTGCCAAAAATCCCGTGCACATCATCTCCGGGTACCGCTCGCCCGCCACCAATGAGATGCTGGCGCAGCAGAGCGGCGGGGTCGCCCGGCGCAGCTTTCACATGGACGGGCGCGCCGTCGATCTGCGCATCCCCGGGTGTGATCTGCAGACGGTGCGCCGTGCCGCCATCGGCATGCAACGTGGCGGCGTGGGATTTTATCCGCGTTCGGACTTCGTTCATATCGATACCGGCCCGGTGCGCTCCTGGTAAGCGCACCCTATTCCTTCCTCCCCAACGAAAAAGGGCTTCCGTGCTTGCACGGAAGCCCTTTTTCGTTTCCCGGTCAAATCGCCGTCGCATGGCTCAGTTCATGAAAAAAATGAAAAGGAAATGGCTTTTTTACGCCCCCAGCGTTCCTTGTGGAAAAAAGAAAATAAGAAAAGAATACAAGTGGTTATCTCTCCTTGGTTTCTGGTTGTGAAAAAAGTTTGAAAAAATTTTTGAAATGGGACTAATCTTGCATTTCTAGTCATCCTGTTTGTTTTTTTTACCTGCCTGGGAGCCTGTCGGACTCTTCATGCAGCGGCTGTTAATTCGGCGCGAAAAACCCGAGCGTCTCCCGGCGTGCAAATCCTCCTGCCTTCCGGAATCAGAAATGTCGATGGAGAACGAACAGCTCAAATCTCTGCCAGCCGCAGGGGCCGGTGAGGTGGCCACGGCGTCCGGCGGCGTAGACCCGAGCGCAGCGAGCAGCTTCGCAGATATTTGCGCGCGCAGCATTCTGGTGGCCAAGGCCCGTTGGATCATTCTCGCGCTGATCGCCTCATATGGTTTTTTCGCCGGGATGTTATTCATCCTCAGCCCCCACGGCTTTTTTCTATCCGCCAGCCAAGTTTCGGTGCTGGTCTGCGCGGTGTTTGCAGTGCTGTGCTACAACGGACTTTATCATCTCGGCGACAGCCGCCTGCGACAACTCCCCCTGGGCGACTCCCTGCAGATCGTTCTGGATCTGGTCCTGGTCACTGTGTTGATTCATTTCAGCGGCGGTGCCGCCAGTTGGTTCTGGCCCGTGTATCTCATCGTCACCCTCGAAGCCGCTATCTTGTTGGAAAATCGCCGAAAAGTGTGGGGATTGGGTCTTCTCGGCGGAGTTCTGTACGGAGCCTTGCTGGCCGGTGAGTATTTCGGTGCCTGGCCGGTGGTGCAGATGCCCTTCAACGACGCGACAGCCCAAGGGGACGGCTATCATCTGCTTCTCATGTGGTTCTGGGTCAGCCTGCTCAATGCCACCCTCGCCGTGGTGGGAACCTATCTGATGGGAGTGATCCGGCGGGAGAATCAGGCGCTGCGTGCAAGCGAAAATCGCCTGAGCGGATTTCTCGAGGCCGCCAACGACCTGATTTTCAGTGTCGATGAGCGGGGGCGCCTGGTGTACGCCAACCGCAGTTGGCAGCAGGCCACGGGTTATTGTCCGCAGCGTGATGCGGGCTTGAATATCTTCGATATTCTGTCTCCGGAGGTTCGCGGTTCCTGCTATCGCGAGTTTCTCAAAGTGGTGGCTGGAGAACTTGGCGACCCGATGGAAAGCCGCTTCGTTGCGCGCGACGGACGGGTTGTCGAAGTTGAAGGGTCGCTGACCCGGGGGCGACTGCAATCTGGTGACGGCACCCAGGTGTGGGTGATCTGCCGCGACGTCACCGAGCGTAAACGTGCCGAAGCGCAGCTTCTGCACATGGCGCACCACGATCTGCTCACCGGGCTGCCCAACCGCACTCTTTTTCTGGAACGCCTGGAGCATGCCATGGCCCTGGCCAAGCGCGGTAAGAAAACCGCGGCGGTCCTGTTTCTCGATCTCGACCGGTTCAAGATCATCAACGATACCCTGGGCCATTCCCTGGGGGATTGCCTGCTCAAGGAGATGGGGCAGCGTCTGTTGCATTGTGTGCGCAAGACCGACACCGTGGCACGCCTGGGCGGCGATGAATTCACCGTTTGCCTTGGTCACCTCGATGGGGCCGAGGGCGCCGAGCAGGTCGCCGGAAAAATTCTCAACGCCTTGGCGCAGCCGGTATGGCTCGATGGACATGAGCTGTTCATCACCACGAGTATCGGCATAAGCCTCTGCCCCGACGACGGTGTCGAGGGACTGACTCTGATCAAGCAGGCCGATATCGCCATGTACAGTGCCAAAGGGCAGGGGCGCAATAATTATCAATTTTATCAGTCCGACATGAATATGGATGCCGAGCGGCGCCTGGTGCTGGAAAACGGTATAAGGCGCGCCCTGGAACGTCACCAGTTCTGCCTGCATTACCAGCCCAAGGTCGATATCGCCAGTGGACGGATTACCGCCATGGAAGCCCTGGTGCGCTGGGAACATCCCGAATTGGGCCTGCTGTCGGCAGGTGAGTTCATCCCCCTTGCGGAAGAAACCGGCTTTATCTTTCCCCTGGGCGAGTGGGTCCTGGAGCAGGCCTGTCGGCAGAATCGCGGGTGGCAGGACGAAGGTTTGCCGCCGGTGCGCATTGCGGTCAATATCTCGGGTTATCAGTTACAGCAGAAAAGTTTCATTCCCAGGATTCAGGAGATTCTTGACAGCACGGGAATGGATGCACGCTATCTGGAAATCGAGGTCACCGAAACCGTGGTCATGCAGAATCCCGATTTCGCCGTGGGGCTACTCAAGCAGTTGACCGAGCTGGGCGTGCATATCTCCATCGATGATTTCGGTACCGGGTATTCGTCCCTGGCCCATCTCAAACGGTTCTCCGTTAATACCCTGAAAATCGACAAGTCCTTCATGCGCGATATCGAGATCAATGCCACGGATGCCGCCATCGCCACCGCCATCATCGCCATGGGCAACAGCCTCAAGCTCCAGGTCATCGCCGAGGGTGTCGAAACTCAGGGGCAGCTCGATTTTCTCAAAAACCTGAGTTGTCAGGAAATGCAGGGCTATTTGTTCAGCCGCCCGTTGCCCGCCGATGAGGCGGCGCATATGCTGCGCGGGATCGAAACTTTGTAACTTTTCCGCTGCAATACCCCCTCGCGCCGCAGGCCGTGGCGGTTCGAGTGCCGCGGTGAATGTTTGAGCCGCAAGCGATGCCGCAGCGGACTGCGGCGCATGCCGAATAGTTACGAGACTTTTAACAAGGATGCCGTGACACCATGAGTGCAATTCAAAAAATTCTTGAACAGGACATTAAGCTGCCTTCGCCGCCGGCCATCGCGGTGCACATTCTCGACGCCGTGCGCCGTGAGGACAGCTCCTTCCGTGAGTTGGGCCGCATCATCGCCTCTGACCCGGCATTGAGCGCAAAAATTCTGCGGGTGGCAAACTCGTCCTTTTATTCCCTGAAATACCCCGTGGATACGATTGAAAAGGCGATCGCCGTACTCGGCGTCGATCAGCTCAAGAATATCGCCCTCTCCTTCGTCATCGCCCAGGGCATGCGCGGCAATGCCGAAGAAGGCTTCGATTTCGATTATTTCTGGCGGCGAGCCATCACCGCCGCGGTGGGCGCCGATCTGGTGGCTCAGCGCATGGGCTGCAAGACCGGCGACACCTTTGTCTCCGCGCTGCTGATGGATCTTGGCGTTATGGTTATGTACTTCTGGAGTCCCGCGCGCTATGTTCAGGCGCTGGACTCCAAGCGGGCATCGAGGGAGAGTCTCTGCAGCGTCGAACAACGCCTGTTCGGTTTTGACCACGCCGAGATGGGGGCGGAGGTTCTCAAAGCCTGGGGACTGCCGGAAAATATCTGGATGGCGGTCGGTCGTCACCACACCGGCGGCGAGGGGCGCGGAGCAGATCAGCCGACGCAGGATGTTCTTTGTCTGGCCGATGCATTGTCCTCCATCTACCACGGTTCACACAGCTCGCAGCGCATCGCCTATGTCAAAAAGCGCCTCGGTCAATACGGCATCGAGGGTGAGCAGGTTGATGGTCTCATCGACGCGGTTGCTGAAAAAACTCTCGAGGTGCTCTCTTCCTTCGACCTCGCGCCGGGGGCCCTGCGGCCTTTTTCCCAGATTCTGCAAGAAGCCAATGAAGAACTCGGCAAGCTCAATCTGTCCTACGAGCAGCTGGTGGTGGAACTCAAACAGGCCAAGGAGAAAGCCGAGCGCCTGGCGCATGATCTGAGCGAGGCCAATGAAAAACTGCGCGAACTTGCTTTTCGCGACGGCCTCACCGGGCTCTACAATCATCGCTATTTTCAGGATCTGCTGGATAAGGAAATGGGTCGGGCCGTGCGTTACGGTCGACCTTTGGGGCTGGTGCTGTTCGACATCGATCATTTCAAGGCGATCAACGACAACTGTGGCCACCCGGTGGGCGATCAGGTCCTGCGGGCCCTCGCCGGCCAGTTCGCGGCGCTGACCCGCCGCACCGATGTGGTAGCGCGCTACGGCGGCGAAGAGTTTGTCATCATCCTGCCTGAAACCGACAGCAAGGGAATCATGGTTCTTTCCCAGCGTTTGCGCCGCGGCATCGAGCAGATGGAAATCTCAACGGAGGCGGGCCCGCTGTCGATTACGGTCAGCGTTGGCGCGACGAGTTATGAAGAGGGGATGGGGCCGCGTACGAAGGCAGAGCTTATTGATGCCGCCGATGGCGCTCTCTATGCGGCCAAGCGTGGCGGCCGCAACCAGGTCAGGTTTCGCAAACTGACGGAGTCCGCCTAGTGCCCGCACGGGACACTGTAGAACGATTCGCGGCGAGATTTTTGCCTTCTATCCACCTGTCGGAGGTTCTTGAAAAATGACGGACTCTGGTCAGTATCCGCGCCCTTCAACCGTCGAACGACGCCGGCACCCCGATCTGTGGGTGCGTTCCCTGGAGTGGCTAGCCGTGGGTAGCTGGCTGCTGCTGTTCATTGCGCTGCTGTTGGTGGCCAAGGCCAAGCCGCAAGTCGAGACTTTCTTCGAGCGCTACTACGATTTGCCTTTGGATCCCTTCTGGAACCTTGAGCTGCTGGGCTATCTGCAGGGATTGATGGCCCTGGGACTCGGCATCAGCATCATCGGCTTGTTCATCAACTGGCGCCGCAGCCGCCGCGCCGAAGACCAATACTGTGTTTCCCTCATCATCCTCGGAATCATTTCCCTGGTCGGCCTGGTTTTTTCAAGTTTCGCGCATTAATCCCAGCCGCGCCGCGGCCTGCGGCGCCTGCCGAACAATTACAATAATTCTTCCAGCAGGATCTTAAGGCCGATGGCCAAGAGTACCAGCCCGCCGAAAATCTCGACTTTCGGCCCCCAGGCCGTGCCGATGCGCCGACCGAGGAGCATGCCCGCAGTCGTGAAGGCCGCCGCTACCAGGCCGATGATCAAGGCCGGAAACCAGACGCTGATCTCGAGCATGGCGAGAGTCAGACCCACGGCCAGGGCGTCGATGCTGGTTGCGACCGAGAGCAGAAACAAGGACAGGCCGCGGGTGGGATCGCGATGCTCGCGCAAGGCCTTTTCTTCCTGAAACGCCTCCCAGATCATTTTTCCGCCGATAAACCCAAGCAGGCCGAAAGCCACCCAGGGGGCGTAAGCCGAAATCCATTCCTGCACGGTCAGACCCGCCAGCCAGCCGATGACCGGCATCAGCGCCTGGAATAGTCCGAAATGAAAGCTCAGGCGCAGAACCTGGCGTGCCGTCATGCGCGGCAAAACCACTCCGACCCCCAGGGCGACGGCGAAGGCGTCCATGGCCAAAGCCACGGAGAGACCGATCAGAGTGAGAAAGCCCATGCAAATCTCCCGCGCGCAGCGCAAAAAAAACCGCAGTACCTGTTCGGCACTGCGGGGGATTGTGGCCAAGGGCCAAGCCCTATGTCAAGAGTGTTGTGAAGTAACTGTTCAGCATGCACCGCAGGGTACGGCGGCATCGCGTGCGACAAAAACTCACCTACGGCTCAAACATTTGCCGCAGCACTCAACCGCCGCACCTTGCGGTACTCTCGGACGTTGTCGCTGAATAGTTACGTTGTGAATTCATTCATTGTAACCATTCAGCTGCAACATGCGACGGGGCCGCACCCTGCGGCGCGTGCTGAACGGTCACCATTCTTTTAGGCCAGCCCCTTGTACCAGACATTCATGCTCTCCAGTTCGCCGGAGATGTCGGTATTGTGGGTCAGGGTGCCGCTGTAGCGATAGCCGTGCTTGGCAAAGGTAATATTCATGCCGAAGCTGTAGGCGCGGGCGATGGTGTAGGCGGTATGGTAATCGCGCTTTTTGAGCTCCTCTTCCATTTCCGCCAGCAGCACCTGAGCGAAACCGGCACCGCGGTAGGCAGGCAGAGTCGCAAAATCGGTCATTTCCGCGTTACGATCCGCCGCGTAAGTTTCCGCCGACGAGATCGCCACCAGCCGCTCGCCCTCCCATACGCCCCAGTAGAGGATATTTTCCGCCATGGTTTGGCGCAGGTAGGCGGGGTCATGAATGGGAAAGGGGTAGCTCGCGAAGACCTCGCGGTAAACCTCGGCCATGCTCTCGACGTTCTCTGGTCCCAGGGGGGCGAGCCGATACCCCGCGTCCAGTTGCGGGCGGGCGGCGGTGGCGGACTTGGCCTTGGCGGCGGAAATCACTTCGCGCACCGTATCGGGTTTGCGCTCCTTGCGGCGGCGGTCGCAGAAATATTTTCCGAAAAAGGCGGCTTCCTCGCGTCCGGCATAAAAGCCGGGAATCGCCGCCTCTTCCTGGTAGCCGGCCTGAGCGAAAAGGTCGCGCGCGGCTGCCGGAACCTTGGCGAAAATTTTGGTGTAGCCCTTTTTCTGCGCCAGATGGTCAAGCTGCGGTACCAGGCGCGGGGCCTCATCGGGAGCGAGTTTCATCAGATAAATGCGGTTGTTGCTCTTGCCGTGCTGTATTTTTGAACGCCCCAGGCGTTCGACGATATCACTCATCGTGGCTTCTCCGATCCATGCGCTCGTTGTTCGCAGGGGTCAGCGAGATGGTTTGATTCCAGTCCGAAAGCAGCATCTCGATGCCCGTGGCGCGATATTCCTCGGCATCATCGAGTTTGAGGTGCAACCGGCACTCGTTGCAGTTGCGATTGCAGAAATCGGCCTTGTAGCTGTCGGGTTCCTGGTAAGTGGTGATGACCCCTTCGTAATTGCGCAGCACCACCTTGTTGGTCGACAGGGAAATGAGATAGTTGGGATTAAGGGGGATTTTTCCACCGCCGCCCGGTGCGTCGATGACGTAGGTCGGCACCGAGAAACCGCTGGTGTGGCCGATGAGGCTCTCCATGATTTCGATCCCCTTGCCCACGGGCGTGCGAAAATGTGACAGTCCTTCGGCCAGATCGCACTGGTAGAGATAATAGGGACGCACACGGTTGGCCACCAGTTTGTGATTGAGCGCCTTGATCACCCGCGGGCAGTCGTTGACCCCGGCCAGCAACACCGTCTGGTTGCCAAGGGGGATGCCTGCATCAGCCAGTTTGCGGATCGCGGTCTTGCTCGAAGTGGTGATTTCGCGAGGGTGGTTGAAGTGGGTATTGAGCCACAGGGGCTGATGTTTCTTGAGCATGTCCACCAGCTCATCGGTGATGCGGTAGGGGAGCACCACCGGCATGCGCGAACCGATGCGGATCACCTCGACATGCTCGATGGCGCGAATTTCGCCGAGAATCCAGTCGAGATAATCGGTGTTGAGCATCAGCGGGTCGCCGCCCGAAAGCAGTACGTCGCGCACCTCGGGCTGATTGCGAATATACGCCAGGCCTTTCTCGATCTCCTGGCGTCCGGGGATGGAGTCCTGATCGCCAACCTTGCGCTTGCGGGTGCAGTGACGGCAGTACATGGAGCAGACGTTGCTGATGTGAAACAGCACCCGGTCGGGATAGCGGTGGGTGATGCCCGGCGCCGGACTGTCCTGGTCTTCGGCCAGGGGGTCGGCCATGTCGCATTTGTCGATTTCCAGCTCGGCCGGAGAGGGGAAGGCCTGGCGGAACACCGGACAGTTGTTCAGATCCTCGGTGTCGATGAGGGAGAGATAGTAAGGAGTGACCGAGAGGGGGAATTTGCGCAGCGTCATTTCAAGTTTTTTGCGCTCCATCTCGGGGAACCTGATTTCGAGCAGATTCTCAAAGGTGTCAATGGAACTGACCGAATGTTTGAGCTGCCATTTCCAATCCTGCCAGTTGGATTGGGCGGAATCGACATTGATCCTGCGCGCAATATCCTGTTGATTCTGAGAATAGATTGCCATAGTTGAAATACCCCTTTGTATGAATGAAAAGAAAAGTTTCTTGGCTGAAAACGACTGCCTATACTAGAGAATCTCGTCGGTTATGTCAAATGACCGTAGGGTTCGTGCTTCAGGATGTATGGGATTCCCTTATGCATTTCAGACAGTTGAAGTTTTTGTCGTGGGGAAAGATTTATGATTGAACATGCGACTTTTGGGGATCTTGCGGAAGGGGTCGGCGCGGCGCGTCGCCGAGCCGGGAGAGGTGTTCTCATGTGCTTTTCTGCAAGGCGCGCTGGCCCACAAAAAAAGCCGTCAGGGCACAAAGAAAATATATTTCCTTGCACCCCGACGGCTTAACTGAGTCTGTACGGGCAGGTGTTTGATCCTTCGAATTTATTCCGCCACGACAGCCTTTTCGATCAACACCGGCTCCTTGGGCACGTCCTGGTGAAAACCGGCGTTGCCGGTCGGTACCTTGCGGATCGCATCGACCACGTCCATGCCCTGGGCGACCTTGCCGAATACGGCATAGCCGTAACCGTTGGGGGTCTTGTCGCGGTGGTTGAGGAAATCATTGTCGGTCACATTGATGAAGAACTGGCTGGTGGCGCTGTCAATCACCTGGGTTCGCGCCATGGCGAGGGTGCCACGCTCATTTTTGAGGCCGTTGTCGGCTTCGTTTTTGATCGGCGCATTGGTCTTCTTGTTGTTCATGTCGGGCGTCATGCCGCCGCCCTGAATCATGAAATTGCTGATCACCCGGTGAAAGATGGTCCCATCGTAAAAGCCGTCGCGGACATAGGTGAGAAAGTTCTCGACAGATGCGGGGGCCTGCTCGGGGTAGAGTTCAATGGTGATGTCGCCGTGAGATGTGTGCAGGACGACCTCGGGGTTTTTTTTCTCCATGACTTTAAATGCTCCTTGGGGGAATTGCCCGCGGCTCAGGTCCGCGAATAAAAAAGCTCCACGGCGCTGCCGTGGAGCTTGGGGTCGATGCTACTCAGCAATCTTAGATTTTCTCGACGTTGCTGGCCTGGGGGCCCTTCTGGCCCTGGGTCACATCGAACCGCACCCGGTCGCCCTCGACGAGGGACTTGAATCCGTCGCCTTGAATGGCAGAGAAGTGGACGAAAACATCGGGGCCGTTGTCCTGCTGGATGAACCCGAAACCTTTGGCGTCGTTAAACCATTTTACCGTTCCCTCAGTCATGCCTTTTTGCTCCTTGTTTTGCAAAACCCGTTGTCGTGTCGGTGCCGCTTCAACGTGGCAGGGCACAAAAAAACCGCGCAGCCGGCGGCTTGTGCGGTTTGTCTGTTTTTCCCGTAAACAGAATGAAAGCTGCACCACCTTGCCGTACAGGACAGTATATAAATCAGCTTGTTGACGAAATGCAAGGGGTTATTTGCACCGAAGCGCAAGAAAATTAATCCCACTAAAAAACCGCGCCCCGGGTTGGGGGGCGCGGTCTGGTGTGCGAGGGGACGTCTGGCGCGTTATTGCGCCGTCAAAGTAAAGGTCGTAGCAGCGCTCAAAGCGCTCAATTCTTTGTCATCTCTGGCGATGACGGTGATGTGGTATTCGGCTGGGGTCGACGGCAGGGTGCCGCTGATGACGCCTGTGGCGGCATTGATGCTCAAACTCGTCGGAAGGCCGATAGCGGAAAAAACCAGTTCGCGCTTGCTGCGATTCAAGCTGTTCGGATCAACATCGTGCTGAACCATGGCGAAGTTTTCTTTGGTGTTGATCTCCACCTCCGTGCCGGCGTTTTGGGCGAGATCGACGATGTTTTGCAGGACGATGGGCGGCACGCGGCCGTCCGCATCGGTTTTGATGAGCACCATGGCCCGTGAACCGGGGCCGAAGGCGTCCGTGTCGCCACCGAGCAGAAAGCCGCCGTCGGCAGGTGTCTGTTTCATGGCGTAGGCAATGCTGCGGCCCACCCCGCCATAGATACGTTCCCAGATGATCTCGAGGGTATTGTCGACTTTAACGAAATAGGCATCGGCCTCATCGGGACTGAGGCAATTGCCGAGGTGGTCGATGAAGCCGCCGACAACATAACCGTCGCTGGTTTGTTGCACTTCCCGCGCTTCGCTGCAGAAATTGTTGCTGATATAGTTTTGCCATTGGAGACTCGGCGGGGTCGTGCCAGTTGTTTCAGCAACCTTGACAAGGTACATGCCGCCCGCTGTAACACCGAAGGAATTGGTAAAGCCCACGGCGATGTGTCCATTGTCGGTGGTGGGTTTGACATCGAAAAACTCGTCATAACTTTCCAGTTCCCCGAAATGGGCATCCCAGAGCATTTCGCCATTTTCGTTGATTTGCATCAGATAGGCTTGCCCACGGCCGCCCCCTTTGTCTTGCTCATCGCTGAAGCCGGCCATGAGGTAGCCTTGGGTGTTTTGCGCCACCGCCCAGCAATCGACGATATCCTGCCCGCCGTAGGCTTCGGCGAATCCAATGGTGCCGTCCGCGGCGATTTTAACCGCAATGATGGCCGAGCCGGTGTCGCTGACAACAAGGTCATGGCCTTCCAGAGGCGGGGAAGATTCCGAATAACCGCACATGATGATGCCACCGTCGCTGGTGTAGCGAACGGCTTGTCCCATGTCGAAATCCGCACCGCCGAAAATGTCCATATCCAAAAGGATCTCTCCGCCAAGGTTTGTTTCCAGCACATAAGCATCTGGGATGAACTCAACCTCATCCTCATCCAGCGCGTCGAAAAAACCTGTCGCCCCCGTGAGTACCAGACGTTCGCCGTCGACATCCATGGCCCAGGTTTCATCCACCTCGTCGTTGTCGAAAACCAGGGTGTCAACCACCCTGCCCGCCAGGTCGGTGCGAAAAACCGTCAGATCCCAACCGTCGTTTGAAATTGCAATGCCCGCGGAATTTGATTCCCCGGCAATAAGATAGCCATCGGGAAGCACCGCAATGGAACGCGCTTCTTCAAGCCCCTCGCCGCCGTAGGTGCGGAAGAAAGCGGGGACGACGGTGATTGTCAGATCCGTGGAATCACTGTTCTGGCCGTCGGACGCGGTGAGCCGGACCTCATATCGGCCGTGAACGTCGGGGGTAAAAGCGGAGGTGACGCTGGTAGCGGGCGAAATCTGCGCGCTGCTCCCGTCCGGGCGATTAACAAAGGTCCACTGGAAAGAAAGTTGGTCGCCGTCGGGGTCCTCGCTGGGGGACGCATTGAGATCCACGGGAAAGCCCAGGGCGACGGTGCGGTCAGGCCCGGCGGCGGCAACCGGAGGACTGTTGGGCACAGGTTCGTTGGCGGTGATGGTGATTTTCGCGGTATCGGTCAATTCACCGTCTGAGACTTCCAGGGTGATTTCATAGGCGCCGGGCAGATCAGGAATAAAGGACACCACCGGCGCTTGAACGACGTTCGTAGCGCCGATTTCAGAGGTGAAAGGGGTCAACTCGGCCTGGCTGCCTTCGGGGGGAACCAGCGACCAGGTGAAAACGAGATCGTTGCCGTTGGGGTCGGTGCTGGAGCGCCCGTCGAGAACGACCTCATGGCCGAGGGCGACGGTCGTGTTCCCAGTGTCAATGTTGGCTTGCGGCGGCACGTTGCCGACAACGATATCGACGGTGTCGGGCAGGCTGTCCTGATCACCGTTGCTGACGATGAGGCTGGCGACGTAGACCACCCCGTCTTGGGCCGGGGTAAAGGTTGGTGTGGCCGTATCGGGGCTGTTCAGGGTCGCGTTGCCGGGGTTTAGGGCAAGGATCCACTGATAGGTTAGATCCGCGCCGGCGGGATCGAAGCTGTCACTGCCGTTGAGTTGCACCGTTTGTCCGAAAGCCACCGCCTGGTCCGGCCCTGCATTGGCGACCGGGCGTTGGTCGGAAACGGCTTCAAAGGTGCGGCTGACGGTCTCGCTGTTTTGGGTACCATTGCTGACGAAAAGGCTGACGGTATAGTCCCCGGTTACGTCGGGGACCAGCGTGGGATTTTCGGCGGAGGTTGAAGACAACGAGGCGTTGCTGTGGTCGGGGCGAGCCAGCGACCAAAAATACGACAAGGTCGCTCCGCCTGGATCGCTTCCGCTTCCATTTAATGCCAGCAGTTGATTGGCGGGCACGGTGGCAGGAATCGGTGCGATAGCTGCCGTCGGTTTTTGGCTTTCGAGCAGCGGCTCATCGCCGCCGCCACCTCCGCCGCAGGCCGCGGCAAGGACGGCGAAAAACAAAACCAGCCCCAGACGAAAAGAGGAGATTTTTTTCATGGGAGACTTCTCCGAAAGTTGAGATGATTCTTGGCGTAAACGCATGAACGCAAAAAAGTTTTTGCGCCGCATCTGTTCTTGAAGATTGTCCTTCAGTGGGGTTGTTTTGTCAACTCTCACCTCGTGCTCGATAAGAGGAGTTGTCCCGCCCGTCTGAAGCTTTTGTGTGAAGATATAGGAGCCTTTAATTTTTCGCATACCCCATCTGTGATAGCAGAGAGGGGTGCGGCGGCCCTGGAAGTTTCCGTGGTTTGTCGGTAAGTGCCCGTGCCGGAAAGAAGTTTTCGGCTTTGTCCACATGCCCTGTGGATAAGGTGTCGCATAGGGCTGGGTAAGGGGGGTGGATGTGGCATGGATGCGGGGCTTCTGGCCTTTTGCCTAATTTTTAGACCTATGATGAAAGCTTTTGTTTTTCAAGTGTTTAACAGATGGTGTCGGTGGCGCGGGAAGGCGCTGGGGCTTTCCGCGCCGATGGCGGAGACCCAGGGCCGGGCGCAAGATCCCGTTTCTTCGGGGTTGTGGACAAGAGGCGGCACAGGTTTCAGGTTCGTTGTGCGGCAGGTGTGCTTTTCTGTTTGCAAAAAAAAGTTGGTCGTGCTAACAATTCCGCTTCCGTCGGGGCGTAGCGCAGTCTGGTAGCGCACCTGCCTTGGGAGCAGGGGGTCGGAGGTTCGAATCCTCTCGCCCCGACCAACTTTTTTTTGCGCCAGTAGCTCAGTTGGATAGAGCAACGGCCTTCTAAGCCGTGGGCCGGGGGTTCGAATCCTCCCTGGCGCGCCAAAGATTTTTGCGATCCGGCACGGCGGGTGAAGTTTGAGATTGACAAAACGTCGGACGCTTCGCTAACATCTGGTTTCGTTTTTCTGGTGGGTGTAGCTCAGTAGGTAGAGCACTGGATTGTGGCTCCAGTTGTCGTGGGTTCAAATCCCATCACTCACCCCAAACCGTATGGTAGGCCCGCTTCGGGTTAACGGGGCGGGCCTTTTTCACAGGGTTTTGGCTTAACAGGGCAGGCGCGGGATTGACCTTCGCGCGATTGCCGGGCAAATTTTCGGGAGGGGGTCTTGTCGGGCCGATTCCAGGCCTTCCCTCCCCAAAGGCTCTCCGATTGCTCTTCTCGTTTTTTGTACGTAGGGTCTGGGTTCTGTGCGAGAGTGGCGGAATTGGCAGACGCACTGGACTTAGGATCCAGCGGGCAACCGTGGGGGTTCGACTCCCCCCTCTCGCACCATTTCTCCCCCTAAATTCCCCGCCTTCATCTTGAGGGTCTGCGTCGTGGCATGTCTTCTTTTGTTCGACAGGCGGAACGCCGACCTTTGTCCGTTTCCATATCAATACTATAAGCGAGGTTGATGACATGAATGATTTGAATGTCAAAATTGAGAATGTCAGCGATGTCAAAAAAAAGCTCTTTATCGAGGTCGACGCGGCAAAAGTTGACGCGGAAATCGAGAAGGTCTACCAGAAGATTGGGCGCACCGCCAAGATCAAGGGCTTTCGCCCCGGCAAGGTGCCTCGCACCGTTCTTGAAAAGTACTACGCTCCCGAAATGGAGCAGCAGGTGCTTGGTCGGCTTATAAACGAAACTTATTTCAAGGCACTTATCGACAATAAGATTCCCGCGGTGTCCGACCCGGAGATCACCGAAAACGGTACTCTTGAAAAGGGCCGGCCCTTTTCGTACGAGGTGCAGGTCGAAGTCAAGCCCGAGATCGAAGCGAAAGACTATCTCGGCCTTGAACTCAAGAAAGAACGCTTTGAGTCCGACCCGCAGGTGGTTGACAACCAGCTTGAGGAAATGCGCAACTCCCGCGCCGAAACGGTTGTCAGCGAGCGTGACGAGGCCCGGGCCGGCGACAGCGTGGTGATTGATTTCGAGGGTTTTGTCGATGGTGAAGCCTTTCAGAACGGCGCCGCCGAGGATTATCTTTTGGAGTTGGGGTCGGGGGCCTTCCTGCCGGGTTTCGAGGAGCAACTTGTCGGCATGAAGCGTGGCGATGAGCGCGAGGTCAACGTCACCTTCCCCGAAAATTACGGCGTGGAGAACCTTTCCGGAAAGCCTGCCTTGTTCAAGGTGGCGCTTAAGGAGATAAAGGAAAAGAAAGTTCCTGAGCTCGACGATGAATTTGCCAAGGGGTTCGGAACCTCCTCTCTTGAAGAGTTGCGTACGCGCATTCTGGAGAATTACGAGAATCGCGAAAAGCAGCGCATCGAGGCCGAACTGCGCGAGCGTCTGGTCGCCGCCTTGCTGGAGAAAAATAGTTTTGAAGTTCCCGCGGTGATGGTTGCCGAACAGTGCCGGCAGATGTTTGAGGACGCCCGCCGCCGATTGGCCGCTCAGGGGATGTCCATGGAAATGCTGGGTATGGACGAGGATCGCTTTGCCGCGCAGTATCGCGAGCAAGCCGAAAGCCAGGTCAAGGGCAGCCTGCTGCTGGAAGCCATCGGCCGTCAAGAGCAGATCAAGGTTGATGAGGCGGAAATTGATGCTAGAATGCAGGAGATATCGGCCATGGCCGGAGTTCCCCTGGAAGATGTGCGCAAGCGCTTTGGGAGTACCGAGGCGCGTCCGGCGCTGGTGTCACGCATTATTGAAGACAAGGTGTTCGATTTTCTGGTGGACAAGGCCGACGTCAGCGAGGTCGCTGCCGATGAAATCAATCCGGCGGAAGAAGCCGGACAGGAGGCTTAAGGTATGGCTCTTGTGCCGATGGTGGTCGAGCAGACCGGTCGTGGGGAGCGCGCCTACGATATTTATTCGCGACTGCTCAAGGATCGCATTATTTTTCTCGGCGGCGGCATTGAGGATCAGATGGCGAACCTCATTATCGCTCAGTTGCTGTTTCTTGAATCCGAAGACCCGGACAAGGATATTTTTCTCTACATCAATTCCCCGGGTGGTGTGGTGACGGCAGGTATGGCCATTTATGATACCATGCAGTATCTCAAGGCCCCGGTTTCGACCATCTGTGTCGGTCAGGCGGCAAGCATGGGTTCGATTTTGCTGGCGGCGGGTCGTCCTGGCAAGCGTTTTGCATTACCACATGCTCGGATTATGGTTCATCAGCCCTTGGGCGGTTTTCAGGGACAGGCGAGCGATATCCACATTCATGCCCAGGAAATTTTGCGGGTGCGCGAGACTCTTAACCAGATACTTGCGCATCATACCGGCCAGACGCTGGAGAAAATTGCACAAGATACCGAGCGCGACTTCTTTATGGATAGTGAGGCGGCGCGCAACTATGGTATCATCGACAGCATGGTAGAGAGAAAGTCTTAGAGTTTTTCAGCCCGCTGTCAGGTTTTTGCGTGGAGGATGTTACGTGAGTCAGAAAGATGAAAAAGGTGGAAGCCTCACCTGTTCGTTCTGTGGCAAGTCGCAGGACGAGGTGAAGAAACTGATTGCCGGTCCCACGGTCTACATCTGTGATGAGTGCATCGAATTGTGCAACGACATCATCGACGAAGAGGCCAAACTTGAGGAGGCGAGCGGTTCCACCCTGGAGCGTCTGCCCAAGCCGGCGGAGATCCGGGCGATTCTCGATGACTTCGTGATCGGCCAGGATCAGGCAAAGAAAATTCTCTCGGTAGCGGTGTATAACCACTACAAGCGGGTGGAATTCTGCGCCAAGCCCTCGGATGTCGAAATCCAGAAAAGCAACGTGCTGCTGCTCGGGCCCACCGGGAGCGGCAAAACCTTGCTCGCCCAGACCCTGGCGCGGGTTCTCAACGTACCCTTCGCCATCGCCGATGCGACAAACCTCACGGAGGCCGGCTACGTCGGCGAAGACGTCGAAAATATCATCCTCAACCTTTTGCAGGCTGCGGATTATGACCTGGAAAAGGCGCAGAAGGGGATTATTTACATCGACGAGGTCGACAAGATCGCTCGCAAGTCCGACTCGCCTTCCATTACCCGCGATGTGTCGGGCGAGGGCGTGCAGCAGGCCCTGCTCAAGATCATCGAGGGGACCATGGCGAGCGTGCCGCCCAAGGGCGGACGCAAACATCCCCAGCAGGAATTTCTCAAGGTCGACACGACCAATATTCTGTTCATTTGCGGTGGCGCTTTTTCCGGACTGGAGAACATTATCGGCCAGCGGCGCGGAAAAAAATCCATGGGTTTCGGCGCCGAGGTGCGCACCAAGAAGGATTTCAAGCTCGGTGAAGTGCTCGGCAAGGTCGAACCCTCGGATCTGCTCAAGTTCGGGTTGATTCCCGAGTTCATCGGTCGCCTGCCCATCGTCGCGACTCTCGAGGAGTTGGATGAGGAGGCATTGATCGCGATTCTCAAAGAGCCGAAAAACGCACTTATCAAGCAGTACCAGAAGCTCTTTGAGATGGAGAAGGTTCACCTCAAATTCACTGACGGTGCCTTGGTCGCCATTGCTCGCGAAGCCCTCAAACGCAAGACCGGCGCGCGTGGACTTCGCTCGATTCTGGAAAATTCCATGCTCGAAATCATGTACGACATTCCTTCCCAGGATCGGGTCAAGGAGGTTGTCGTCAACGAAGAGGCCATTGCTGGAAAATCCCGGCCGCTGGTGCTTTACGAGTGCGCAGAATCGGCGTGAAATCCGCGCTTCTGATAACTCCGAATCCCTTGCGGTGAGCTATGGCGGAACGAATCGAACATCCAGACTCCGAAGATGAGAGCGGCGGGCGCTATCCGCTGATGCCTCTGCGCGACATTGTGGTTTTCCCCCACATGGTGGTTCCGCTTTTCGTCGGTCGCGCCAAGTCCATTCAGGCCATCGAAGGCGCCATGGAGCGCGACAAGCACATTTTTCTGGCTACACAGAAAAACCCCAAGGTCGACGATCCGTCCGAGGAAGACCTATTCGAGGTCGGCACGCTGGCCCAGATCCTTCAGGTTCTCAAGCTGCCTGACGGTACTGTCAAAGTTTTGGTTGAGGGGCGCAGCCGGGCACGCATTGTCGAGTTTATTCCCAACGAAGTCTCGCTGTTCGCCGAGGTCGAAGTTCTTGAAGATCCCAGCGTTGAATCGCCTACGGTCGAAGCTTTGGTGCGTAGCGTCAACGATGCCTTCGAGAAATACGTCGGCCTGAGTAAAAAGGTGCCGCCGGAGATGGTTTCTTCCGTTTCCGGCATCCTCGATCCTTCGCGTCTGGGCGATACCATTGTCGCTCAACTCAGTATCGGTCTTGCTGACAAGCAGTTGATTCTGGCCGCCGTCGATCCGCGCGAGCGCCTGGAAACCCTGCTCGGGCTGATGGAGAAGGAAATCGAGATTCTGGAGATTGAAAAGCGCATCCGCACTCGTGTCAAGAGCCAGATGGAGCGCAGCCAGAAAGAGTACTATCTCAACGAGCAGATGCGCGCCATCCAGAAGGAACTCGGCGAAAAAGACGAGTTCAAACAGGAACTGCGCGCCCTCGAAGAGATGATCAAAAAAAAGAAGATGTCCAAGGAAGCCACTGACAAGGCTTTTGGCGAGTTGCGCAAACTACGAATGATGTCGCCCATGTCCGCCGAGGCGACGGTGGTGCGCAATTATCTCGACTGGCTGACATCTCTGCCCTGGCGCAAGGGAACCAGGGACAACCTGGACACCTCTCATGCCGAGGACGTGCTTGACGCTGATCACTATGGACTGAAGAAGGTCAAGGAGCGGATTCTCGAATATTTGGCGGTGCAGGCCCTGGTGAAAAAAATCAAGGGGCCCATTCTCTGCCTGGTAGGACCGCCGGGGGTCGGAAAGACCTCCTTGGGTCGGTCCATAGCGCGCAGCCTGGGGCGCGAATTTGTCCGCATTTCCCTTGGGGGGGTGCGCGATGAAGCCGAAATCCGCGGGCATCGCCGCACCTACATCGGTGCCATGCCGGGCAAGATCATTCAGAGTCTGCGTAAGTCGGGCTCACGCAACCCCGTGTTTCTTCTCGACGAAATCGACAAAATGAGCACTGATTTTCGGGGCGATCCTTCCTCGGCACTGCTTGAGGTTCTTGATCCTGAGCAGAACAATACCTTCAGTGATCACTTTCTCGATGTCGATTACGATCTCTCCAGTGTGCTGTTCGTGGCGACGGCCAACAACCTGTTTGCCATTCCACGCCCCTTGCAGGATCGCATGGAGATTATTCGCATTGAAGGTTACACGGAAGAAGAAAAACTCAATATCGCTGTCAAATATTTGATCCCCAAGCAGGTCGAGGCGCATGGACTGGTCGCCCAGCGGGTACGCTTCAGCGAAGGGGCGCTGCTCGAAATTGTGCGGCGCTACACCCGTGAGGCCGGAGTGCGGGGTCTGGAGCGTGAAATCGCCGCCATTTGCCGCAAGATAGCCCGCGAAACAGTCAAAAGCCGTGATAAGCGCAAGACTTTCAGCGTCTCACAACAACGTCTCAAGCATTATCTCGGCCCACAGCGTTTTGCCTATGGTCGGCGGGAGCAGGAAAGCCGGGTCGGCCTGGCAACGGGTCTGGCCTGGACCGAGGTCGGCGGCGAGCTGTTGACCATTGAAACCACGGTGTTGCCCGGACAGGGAAAGCTTACCGTGACGGGCAAACTCGGCGAGGTCATGCGCGAGTCGGCTCAGGCCGCCCTGAGTTATGTGCGTTCGCGCTGGGATGAACTGGAGCTGGAACGCAACTTTTACCACAAACTTGATTTGCACATTCATGTGCCCGAGGGCGCTATTCCCAAGGATGGTCCTTCAGCGGGCATCACTATGGCCACCGCTCTCGCTTCTGCCTTGACTGGACGGCCAATTGATCGTAGTCTCGCCATGACCGGTGAAATCACCTTGCGCGGCAGGGTGCTGGCCATCGGAGGGCTCAAGGAAAAACTTCTGGCTGCAAGGCGGGCCGGAATAACGCGGGTGCTGATTCCCGAGGACAACCGCAAGGACCTCGCTGAAGTCCCCGCAGGGGTGCTCAAGGCACTTGAAGTTATACCTGTGGCCCACATGGACCAGGTTCTGGAAATGGCTCTTCTGGAAAAGGTCGTGGAACATTCCGATGCGTCGACTGAAGAGCCTCTGGCAGGCGGTGCCGAAGCTCTTCACCATTAATCCCCCGGTGCTCCGAAAATTCTCTTGACACTGTTTTCGGACATCTGTTATATCTATCGCGTTTTGTCGGGGGGTTTAAATATCCTTAATGCATGGAGGTATTATTGTGACTAAAGCGGATCTCGTCAATGCGATGGCGGAAAAGTCAGGTTTGACCAAGGCGGAAGCCGAGCGCGCTCTCAAGGCTTTTACCGATGCCGTCGAAGACGCTCTGAAAGCCGGTGAAAAAGTGGCCCTGGTTGGTTTCGGCACTTTTGCCGTCGGTGAGCGTGCTGCTCGAACCGGTCAGAACCCCCAGACTGGTAAAAAGATCGAAATTGCTGCTGCCAAGGTGCCCAAGTTCAAGGCCGGTAAAGCACTGAAGGATGCGGTTAACTAGGTTTGGAGCTCTCCGATGTTCCTCCGACGTGGGGAATGCGGTTATGCTGAATGCGGCGAGTACACGCCTTTATTTCTTTCGAAGGCTCGCCGGGATGTGTTTTTGATGTTGGATACGGGGCTGTAGTAGAGTCGGTTACAACGCCGGCCTGTCACGCCGGAGGTCGCGGGTTCGAGTCCCGTCAGCCCCGCCACTAAAATAAAGCATTTCCAAAAATCAGGGCGAATAGCTCAGCTGGGAGAGCATCGGTCTTACAAACCGAGGGTCACAGGTTCGAGCCCTGTTTCGCCCACCATTTAATTCAGGGGCTGTAGTAGAGTCGGTTACAACGCCGGCCTGTCACGCCGGAGGTCGCGGGTTCGAGTCCCGTCAGCCCCGCCATTTATCAACAATAAGGCGATTTCCCCCCAGGGAGATCGCCTTATTGCTTTTCTGGCCCTTGACCTTCCTTGTAAGAATGTGATAATTAAAAAGAACTTGTAAAAATTCAGCTTCAACGTCAGGTCGCGCTGCGGGGTGTTGTGGCTGAGTGCTGGGGTGAATTTCTGCACCGCAGGTGAGTTTTTATCGGCAATGGTGCTTCGACCGCTTGGCTGTTGAACGCTATCAACTTTTCTTTGAGGGCAATTCCGTGGTGCCACGTTGGTTTTTCGCCGTGCTGGGGTGGGTGGGTTTGTTGCTGATTTTGCCGACACTCGGCTGCGGTCCGGTGTCGCACACGACCCAGTCCTGGACCCTGCCCGCCGCCACGGGCCCGCGGTGGCCCGCGCCACCCGCGCAGGAACGCATTCGCTTTCTGACCGCTGTTTCCGGCGCGGCCGATCTGGCCGGCGATCCGGGGCCTACGCAGCGGGCTTTCCGTTTTATTGCCGGCGAGACGAAGAATCAGATACCCCTGGTTAGCCCCTTTGCCGTGGCCGCCGATGGCAAGGGAGGCGTTTGGGTTTCTGACACGGGTGCGGCGGTGGTTCATTTTTTTGACTTGCTCGCGCGCCGGGCGAATCATTTTAGCCGTGTCGGTGAATTGGCGTTGGCGTCGCCTAGCGGCATTGCCTTCGACGGCCAGCGCAATCGTCTTTACCTTGCCGATGCGCAACTGGGGCGGGTGTTTCTGCTGGATCGCCAGGGACGTTCACAGGGCGAACTCAGGGCGCCCCAGGGCTTTGGTCGTCCGGGAGGACTGGCTCTGGACGCCGTTGGTAATGTCTATGTGACGGATGTGCTCAATGGCGTTGTGCAAATCTTTTCCCCCGAGGGGGTGCATATCCGTGCTCTTGGTAGCGCGCATGGCAGTGCCCGTCGTTTCAGCCGGCCGGTCGCGGTTGCGGTGAGTCGACAGGGGCATGTCGCGGTATTGGATGCCATGAATTTCCGCGTCGAAATGTTCACGCCTGACTGGCGCCCGCAAGCTTTGATTGGAGGGCTCGGCGATGGTCCCGGACGTTTTGCCCGGCCGCGGGGACTGGCCTTTGATTCACATGGGCATTTGTATGTCGCCGATGCGGCATTTGACAACATTCAGGTTTTTGACCTATCCGGTGAGCTGCTGCTGCATTTCGGCGGGCCGGGGAGTGAGCCGGGCCGATTTTGTCTGCCCGCCGGACTTGCAGTCGACGCCGAGGACCGTATATACGCTGTTGACTCCTGCAATTTCCGCATCCAAATCTTTGCTTATGTCGGCCCCGGGGATGAAGCTCGGTGAGATTTTTAGGGAAGGCTTGTTTTTTGCAGTGTTCTCTTTTTCAAGATTCCTGTTTGCGACCGGAGCATGGGGTTTCGGTACGCGGCATATTCTGCGCACTTGGGATGGACTTGGCGTCATGACACGAATCCTGTTCGGCGGCGGAGCCCTACTGATGCTTCTGGTGATGTCTGCCGCTACTGTGGCTCAGGCCGCCGCCGTCGACCCCAAAAGCCTGGGCTATCAAGGCGGTGCCAATTCCCATCCGCATAATCTTTCAAGCCTCAACACGAACGCCGACGGTATTCATGCGCCGCCGGGCGGCGAGGATCAGATCTGCAAGTTCTGCCATACCCCCCACGGGGCTTCCAGCAAGGGTCCCTTGTGGAATCGTCCCGACCCTGTGGGCCCCAGCGGTGACGGCAGTTTTCCCCTCTATGGGCAGAATTCAGGGCGTCTCGGCGAAATCGAGATCAATGAAATTCCCGCCGCCAAATACGGTGGAGAGGATTATCCTAACGGTTCCACGCGGCTGTGCCTGTCCTGCCACGA
This sequence comes from Geoalkalibacter ferrihydriticus DSM 17813, assembly GCF_000820505.1. Lineage (NCBI taxonomy): Bacteria > Pseudomonadati > Thermodesulfobacteriota > Desulfuromonadia > Desulfuromonadales > Geoalkalibacteraceae > Geoalkalibacter > Geoalkalibacter ferrihydriticus. Next base: position 119,404 of record NZ_JWJD01000003.1, read on the forward strand.
TGGGGTAACCGCCATCGGCGAAGTTCTCAACGGTCCGCCGCTGGCTAGCCTCAGCATGTCGGAGCGCGGAACCATCGATCTTGATACCTCTCATCCGGTGTCTTTTGTTTACAATGAGGAGGTGTTGGCGGCGATCATGACCGTACCCAAGAAAGCCGACCAGTATACCTTGCCCGATCCGGCCCTGGGGATGCTCGATCGGCAGAATCGCATGCAGTGCACCACCTGTCATGATCCCCATTTTCACACTAAGGCGGGCTCGTACACCCTGCCCATGTGGCGCAATTACAGCACCTTTGAGAACGTTGATTACGAGGGGACCTGTTCCGCCTGCCATGTGGGAGGATCGAGCAGTTCCGGGCTGTTTCGCACGCCGGGTATCGGCGACAACCACTTTACTGCGCCATGAGTAAACTCTTGGGAATTTCCAGCCTCTTTTTTGCAGTCCTCGCAGGTGCGCTTCTTGTGCTGGCCGCCGGAGCGGATGCCGCACCCAACCGCGGCAGTCGCTTGAGTGGTGTGCATGGTGAAGAGGGGCTGCTGCCCAAATCCTGCCGCGCCTGCCACCGCGGCATGTCCATGGCCATTCGCGGCGAGGAAGAGGTTTGTCTCACCTGTCATGGCAGCGAAGTTGACCGGCAGCAGATGATAGCGGCTGATTTCCTGCGCGCCGGCGGCATTCGAGGGCGCATGGCCGATATCGGCGCTGAATTGCGCAAGACCTATAACCACCCGGTGTTGACCGTGCGCGGGGTGCATCGCAGTAGCGAAACCCTGCCTGAAACAAATCCCTCCGCACCGCGTCATTCAGAGTGCGTCGATTGTCACGCTCCCCACGACCTGACCCGCGAGGAGCCGTTTCGCGGCATCCCCGGCAAGCGGGTCGGCAGCTTTACCACCGATGTGACCCACGAGTATGAGTTGTGCTATCGCTGTCACGCTGAAAGTGCCAACCGCCCGGCGCGCTCGAGCAACAAACATGCGCTGTTTCGCACCACCAATCCTTCCTTCCATCCAGTGGAAGGCGAGGGCGCCAACGCTTATGTGATCAGCCTGCGCGAGCCCTATAAGGCACGCAAAACCCGTCCCGGCGAAATTTCCACCATCAGTTGTTCCAGTTGCCACGGCAGCGACGATCCGCAAGGGCCGCGCGGGCCCCACGGCAGCCGTTTCCGCGGCCTGCTGAAGCGCAATTACGAAATGGAGACCGGCCGCCCCGAATCCGATTACGCCTATGCTCTGTGTTACGGCTGCCACAGTCGCGGCAGCATCCTCGGCAACGAGAGCTTTCCCTACCATGCCCAGCATATCCAGGGTCGACCCGGAGTGCGCGATTCCGGCACGTCCTGCTATACTTGCCACGATTCCCATGGCAGCACCCGTTATCCGCATCTGATCCGTTTCAATGAGGATGTGGTGCGTCCCAACGCCTCCGGGCAACTGCGCTTCGATTCTCGCGGCGTTGCCTCGCGCCATGGCAGCTGCCTGCTTAACTGCCACGGCGTGGAGCATGCTCCGAAGTCCTATTGAGAGCGATTTGTTGAGAGTTCTCGGCCCGTTCACGCGTATGTCGCGGGTTCTGGCGCGGGCACTCGCCGGGCAGGATTTCGGTTTTCCTTTATCACGGTCTGTGGTACTTTTACGGACTATGCCTACCTTCAAATGTAAAATCGGCATGAGCGACGGACGGGTGGTCGAGAAGGAGTTCGAATCACCCAGCCGTCAGCTGCTTGCGGAAAGTCTGCAAGAGCAGGGATTTCACGTTTTTTCCCTGCGCAAAATTCCGTTCCAGTCCCTGCGACAGGCCGGCGCCATGGGTCCGCGCTTTTCCGGGCAACGTTTTCTTTCCTTTAACCAGGAGTTTCTGGTTTTGTTGCGCTCGGGCCTGCCGATCTTGCAAGTCCTTGACACGCTCATGGAAAAAATGGAAGTCGGCGCCGTGCTGGCGGTCTTGCGTGAAGTGCGCGAGGACATCAAGGGGGGCGGGTCTCTGTCGGACGCTTTTGAGAAATTTCCGCGCTACTTTCCCTACCTCTATGTGGCTTCCATCCGTGCCGGTGAGCGCACCGGCGACCTGCCGGTGACCCTGGCGCGCTATCTGGACTATCAGCGCCGCATGGAGGCGATCAAGGCGCGGATCCGCAGTGCCTCCTTTTACCCGGTCTTTCTCTCGGTGGTGGTAACGGCTGTGGTGTTGCTGCTGATGGTCTATGTGGTGCCGCGCTTCACGCAGATTTATGCCGACGCCCAGGTTGACTTGCCTCTTCTTACCCGGGTGGTAATCGCCCTGGCCGAGGGCCTTGGGCGCTACCTGCCCCTGGTTGTTTTGGCATCAATTGTGGCGTTTGTGGCTGGTCGAATTTTCGTGCGCTCGGAGCAGGGCGGCTATTTGCTGGATCGCCTCAAGCTGCGTGTGCCGTTTTTCGGGGCTTTGTTGGCCGATTATTCTATTTCGAGTTTTTGTCGCACTCTGAGCACGACCATTGCCGGGGGCATTCCGGCGGTGGAGGCCATGCGCATGTCGCGGGCGACCCTTAACAATCGCGTGCTTGAAGAGCGTCTGCTGGCCGCTACCCGCCGCGTTGAGGAGGGTATGGCCATTTCCGAGAGCTTTGAAAAAGCTGCGTTTTTCCCCAACATCGCGCTGCGCATGATCGGCGTCGGTGAAAGTACCGGGGCTCTGGCCGAAATGCTCAACGAGGTGGCCGATTACTATGAACAGCAGGTCGGAGTGCGCCTCGATCGACTTACCACGCTGATCGAGCCGGTGATGATGCTGGTCATGGGGCTGCTTATCGGTGGTATCGTGGTGGCGATGTATTTCCCTATTTTTCAACTGGCCGGCACGGTCCAATAGCAAGGTTCTCACGTGAAGTTCGAGCGAAAAAAAATCGGCGAGATCCTGGTGGAGATGGGAGCCTTGGCCCCCGCCCAGACGGAACTGATTCTGCAAAGAATGCAGACTTCGGGAAAAACCTTCGGCGAGACCGGAATGGAGGAAGGTTTATTCACCGACGAAACTCTCGCACAAGCACTGGCTCGCCAGTTTCATCTCGAATATATCGATCTTGTCGGTTTTACCCCCGATCCCGAGTTGCAGGCAACGCTGCCCCCGGGACTTGCCAATCGTTACCAGGTTCTGCCCCTGGAGCGGCGCGACGAGGGGCTGGTGGTCGCCATCAGCAACCCGACCGATGTCGGCACTCTCGATAGTCTCGAACTGATTCTCAATACCGGCCTGATCCTCAAGGTGGCCTCGCGCACCCGCATCAAACGGTTGCTTGAGCGCAACGCCGGCAGCCAGCGGGTGCTTCAGGAGGCTTCGGAAGATTTCAAGCTGCAACTGGTCAAGGAAACGGACAAGGGCGAAGAGGTGCTCTCTCTGGAGAAGCTCACCGCCGATACCAGCCCCATCATCCGCCTTATCGACTCGACTCTCTACGATGCCCTCAATCGGCGTGCCAGCGACATTCACATCGAATCCAATCTCGACGGGGTGGTCATCAAATTTCGCGTCGACGGCGTGCTTTACCAGGCGACCGAGCCCCTTGACGGGCGTTTTCAAAGTCCCATCATCTCACGTCTCAAAGTCATGAGTGAGCTCGACATCTCCGAGCGGCGCATCCCCCAGGACGGCCGTTTCAAAGTGCGGGTCGGTGGACGCTCCATAGATTTTCGCGTGTCCATCATGCCTAGCATTTTTGGCGAAGACGCGGTTATCCGGATTCTCGACAAGGAAACCATTGCCGCCGATTTCAAGGGGCTGACCCTGGAGATCCTGGGTGTTTCCGAGCGCGAAATCCAACGTTTCCGGCGTAAGATTCGCGAACCCTACGGGATGGTTCTGGTCACCGGACCCACCGGCAGCGGCAAGACCACCACTCTGTATGCCGCGCTGACTGAAATCAACACCCAGGAAGATAAAATCATCACCATTGAAGACCCTGTTGAATATCAACTCAAGGGCGTGGTACAGATTCCCGTCAACGAAAAAAAAGGACTGACCTTCGCTCGCGGGTTGCGCTCCATCCTGCGCCACGATCCCGACAAGATCATGGTCGGCGAAATACGCGACCCGGAAACCGCCCAGATTGCCGTGCAATCGGCGCTTACCGGCCATCTGGTGTTCACCACGGTGCATGCCAACAACGTCTTCGATGTGCTCGGGCGGTTTCTGCACATGGGCATCGACCCCTATAATTTCGTCAGCTGCCTCAACGTGGTCCTCGCGCAGCGTTTGGTGCGCAAAATCTGCCCTCACTGTCGTAAGGCGGTGGCTGCCGATCGCGAAGCCATCGAAGAGGCGGGGCTTGAATGGGAGAAATACAAGGGCGTGACATTTTACGAAGGCGAAGGCTGTAAGGAGTGCCGCGGCATGGGATTTCTCGGGCGCAGCGCCATTGTCGAGATGCTGGAACTCAACGACGAGCTGCGCGATTTGATTTTGAGCAAGGCGCCTGTGTCGCAACTCAAGCGCGCCGCAGCAAGCTTTGGTACGGTTTTTCTGCGCGAAGGAGCGGTGGAGAAGGTGCTTGAAGGCACCACCACCCTCAAGGAGATCAACCGCGTGACCTTTGTGGAAAGGAACTGAGTTCGTGTTGCGTCGCTGCTATCTCGGACTCAGCATCAATGCCGCGCGATTGCAGGCCGTAGCTCTGCGTCGGCAGGGTAAGGGGGTGCAGTTGCAAGGGGCGCGTGCCTTTGACCTCAAGCCTGGTGCCCTGGTCCCCTCCCTGCGCGAGGCCAATCTGAAGGATCCCGGCGCCCTGACAGAGGCCCTGGGAGAGGTGCTCGCGCCTCTTGCGGGACGTGAGGATCGTCTCGCAGTGTCTCTGCCCGATCAGGCCGGACGCGTGATGCTGGTGGAGATGGAAACGCCCTTTAAGACCAAGCAGGAGGGCCTTGAGATTCTGCGCTGGCAGCTCAAGAAGAGCCTGCCAAGCGAACTCAACGACATCTGCCTCGATTTTCAGGTGCTCAGCCGCAGCGAAACGGGTCGCCGGCGGGTGGTGGCTTCGCTGATGGAGCGCGCCGTTCTTGACCAGTATCAGGACGTGGTGGAGCGGGCTGGCTACCATGCGGTGCTGGTTGATTTTCACGCCTTCAATCTTTACAACTACTATCGCACCCGGGTCGATATGGGTGAGGATTTTGTTTTTATCGGTATCGAGGGCAAGGTGCTCAACGTGGAAATTTTTCAGGGCCGGAGCCTGGTGTTTCATCGCGTGCGCGACATTGCTGAAAATGCCGAGCAGGTGTTTCAGGAACTGAACCGGACGCTGGTCGGATTCCAGGGCGGATTGCAGGCGCTGCGTCGTTCCGCGGCCTATCTGCACACCGACTGGGAGACACGCGAGGTGCTGCGTGACGTTTTGACCTCGCTATTTGAAAAAGAGCCGCAATTGCTCTCTCCCCACCTCGAGCGGTTGCTGCCCGCGGCAGCGGATAAGTCGAAACTGCCCGAGGCGAGCATCGTGGATGCCGTTGGCGCCGGTGAGCGTCTGTTGTGGGGGACGGCATGAAGCTCAATCTTAATCTCGCCGACCGCGTCTACATCAACCGGCGCGCCCTGCATGGCGCCTATGTTGCCATCGGTGCTCTGCTCCTGGTGTTGTTGGTGGTCAATCTGCTGTTTTTCTCGCGCACCCGCGACGAGATCGTCGAGCTTGAGCAGCGCTTGAGCGAATTGCGTGAACGTGCCGGGGCGCGCGATGATGAGGGCGTGATTGACATCAGTCCGGCGGCGCAGCGGCAACTGCTCAGCGATATCGCCTTTGCCAACAGCATTCTCGAAAAAGACAGTTTCCGCTGGACGCAATTGCTTGATCGCCTTGAAGGATTGGTGCCCGACGGGGTTTCCATCCGCAGCATTTTGCCCGATCACCGCACCCGCTCACTCAACCTGACCGCCGTGGCACGCGGACTTGATGAAATGACGGCGTTTCTTGACAGGCTCCTGGAGTCGGATCAACTGCGTGACGTTTATCTGTTGCGCCAGGAACAGACCACCGTGACGGATTTCGCCGGGCGCGAGCGACAAGCTCTGCTTTTTTCCCTGACGTTGCGGGAGGCTTTCTGAGATGAAGGCAGCTGTTGTGCTCACCGCCCTGTGGCGGCAGAATCGGGTGGCGCCTGTCGTGCTCGCTCTGCTGCTGATGGCCAATATCGCCCTTTATCTGCTTGCCGCCCAGGCGCTTGCCCCTCGTGCCGGACAACTTCAGCAGCAACTTCTGCGACAGCAGGCCCAGTTGCGCGAACAGGAACAGCGCGGAGTAGACCAGGTTTCGCCTCGCGCCATCCACCGCCAGGGGCAACAGGATCTGGCCGCGTTTTTTGCCGCCATTCCTCCGCGCGAAGACTTGAGCCGACTGGTGGGCGAAATTTTTAATCTGGCGAACGAGGCGGGCCTCGCCATCGAGCGTATCACCTATGACCCGCAACGACTCAGGGAGGCTCCGCTGCTCGCCTACACCCTGGTTTTTTCGGTGAACGGCAGTTACGAGCAATTAAAGCGGTTCGTGTTTTCCCTGGAACACTCGCCGCGCATTATTGCTCTGGATGAGATTTCTTTTTCTGCCGGTGATGCCGCCCGGCGCACGACCACGCTTAACCTTCGTTTCACGACCTATTTTCAGGCGGACGACGCATGACGAGGCCCAAAAAAATTCTTGCAGTCTGCCTCGTTCTGCTGGTGCTGGCGGCAGGCTATGCCTGGTGGCAGACCCCGCGCCAACAGCAGCTCGGCGAAACGGCGACGACGGTACGCACGCCGGCCGTATCGCGCCGGGCAGCGACTCCCGCACCACCTCCCGTGACGGATGACGCGCGGTTGCGCCTGGAACTTCTCGAAACTGCCGCGGAAGAATTTCCCGGATTCCAGCGCGATCTCTTTGGGCCGCTCTTTGCAGCTCCTCCGGGGCCCCCGCCCGCGCCGCCCGCACCCCCCGTGCCGGCACCGCCGCCGCAACCCGCCGAGGCACCTGCGCCGCCGGAGCCCGTGGCGGTTGCGCCGCAGGTGCGCTTCAAGGTGCTGGGCTTTGTCGAGGTTGGCAAGGAGCGAACGGTATTTCTCGACCGGGACGGCGATGTTTATCTGGCGCGCGAGGGGCAAAGTTTCGGCCGGGATTTTCTGGTCACTGAGCTCAGCCGCGAGCGGCTGGTCATCGAGCAGCAGGGCCGGGCGCATCCCATCATCCTGCCTCTGGAAGAACCGTCCGGGGTCAGTGTTCTCGGCGCGCCGGGGGCTCCCGCCACGCAGCCCGGTGCTCCGCGCCGCCTGATACCGCCGCCGCGGCCGACCGGGCGCTAGTGTTCCGATTGAGGCGCGCTCTTGCGCGGCATGGATTTTTCTCGTTCAGCTTTCAACCTCAGGTAAGAGTGATGCCCTTATGACTATGTTGATATCCCCGATCTTTTGCAGGCCCCTGGCCCTCGCCCTGGTCGCCCTGATGCTGTTGAGCGGCTGTGCGGCAGGCCTCCCCGCCACCGCGCAAACCAGTGGAGATGAGCTGATGGCGCGCGGTCAGTACGACTTGGCCGTTGCGGAATATATTAAAGTCCTGGAGGCTGATCCGCTTAGTCAGCGCGCACGGCTCAAGTTGCAGGAAGCGAGTCTGCTTGCCGGTCGGGAGCACCATCGCCGTGGCCGCGAGCTGGCCGCGCAGGGACGCCTGACCGATGCCATCAATGAAATGCAAATGGCTTTAGCCTTTGATCCGTCTCTCGACATCGCGCGCCAGGATCTCGAAGGGGCGCGCCGCCAGATGCGTGCCGAGCGGTTGGTCGAGGATGCCGAGGAATTTTTTCGCGAGCGTAAATTCGTTCATGCCAAGCGGGTGCTCAATCGTGCCCTGGAACTTGCCCCCGAAAACCGGCGCGCCCGTGATCTTCTTGAGCGCGTGGAGCGCGCTCATATCACGGTCCTCGACGGGCACGAACTCGAAATCGTGTCGGACAAGCCCATTACTCTCAAATTTCAGGATGCCAACTTGCAGGATGTCTTCAATGTCCTGTCGCAGCTCTCGGGCATCAATTTTCTTTTTGACGAGGATATTCGCGGCGAGCGGGTCAGCGTCTATCTTGAAAATGCGACCTTCGCCCAGGCACTTGAGCTGCTGTTGAAGATGAAAGGACTCAATCGCAAAGTCCTCAATCCCAAAACGATCCTGCTCTATGGCAAGGGGCGGGACAAAGAGAAGCAATACGAAGATCAGATCATCCAGACTTTCTACCTGTCCAACATCGATGCCAAAAAAGCCGTCAACCTGCTGCGCACCATGCTGCAGTTGCGCCGCATCTTCGTTCACGAGGAGCTCAATGCGCTGGTCATCCGCGACTTGCCCGAGGTCATTCGTCTTTCCCAGCAGATTCTCGAGGCCGCCGATCGCGCCGACTCGGAGGTGATCTTCGATGTCGAGCTGATCGAGGTCAGCTACGGCGACGAGTCGCGTCTCGGCACCGAGCTCAGCGCCTATTCCCTAAGCCTGGGGCTGGGCCGCGACGGGCGCATCGTCTCCGACGGCCTGAGTCCTGGCGGCAATACCGACAACCTGGTGCGTAGCCTGTCGAGTCTCGACAGCTTCTACACGCTACCCTCAGCCACGTTCGATTTCGCCAAGACCCTGCAGGACACTGAAGTTCTGGCCAGTCCCAAGATCCGCGTAAAAAATCGCGAACGGGCCAAAGTGCATATCGGTAGCCGCGAGCCGGTGATCACCGTTACCCTTACCGGCGATACGCAGCGCTCGGACAACGTGCAGTACGTCGATGTCGGCGTTAAGCTCAACGTCGAGCCTATTATCCAGCTTGACCATACCGTGATTACCAACCTGAACCTCGAGGTGAGCAGTATCACCGACCGGCGCACCCTCCCGAGCGGCACTTCGGTCTTCACCATCACCACCACCAATGCCGAGAGCGTCCTGACTCTGCGCGACGGCGAACGCACGGTGATCGGCGGGCTGATCCGCGACGACAAGAGCAGTACCACGCGCAGCGTCCCCTTGCTCGGCGACCTGCCTTTGCTCGGCGCTCTTTTTACACATAGCCAGGATCGGGTGCAAAAGCGCGAAATTCTGCTGTCCATTACCCCGTACATCGTCAAGAGCCTGGAAATGCCCTTGCCCGAGGTGACAACCATCTGGTCGGGGGGCGAGGATGATTTTCGCACCGGCCCCAATTTCGGCTCTTTCATGCCCGATTTTGCTCCCGAACTTGAAAAGGCGAATCCGTCGTCCGTGCCACGCCTGGTTGAGCCGCGCCCCGTGCCCTTGCCGGTGCCCGAAGCGCGCAGGGAAACACCTTTGGAGATTCCTGAACCCGTTGCGCCGCCGGCGCCCGAGGTCGCTCCTCCTGTCCCGCGGATAACGCCGCCGCCGACCATGCCTGCACCCAGGCCGGCCGCTCCGGCCCCTGCGCCTGCGGTTGTGCCGCCTGCGCCTGCGGTTGTGCCGCCTGCGCCTCCGGCGGCAACTCAGGTTGCACCTCGCGAGCTTGAAGAAACCGCGGCCGCCCTCAGAGCCCTGCCCGGCGCGCCGCAATTCGGCCAGATTTTCCTGGCCGGTCCCGAGCAGGTTGCGCCGGGCGAGAGCTTCACCTTGACGGTAACCGTCTCCGAGGTGGAAAATCTCTACAGTGCACCTCTGTATCTGAGTTTCGATCCCGAGCAGCTCGAATTCGTTCGCGCGAGCGAAGGGGCTTTTCTTCGCCAGGGCCAGCGGCCGACCATTTTTACCACCAGTGTCGTGCGGCCGGGTACGGTCATCGTCGGGTACAAGCAGGGCACCAGCGATTCAGGCGCCTCGGGCGGCGGTGATCTTTTTACCGTTGAGTTTCGCGCCCGCGCCCGCGGAACGGCGCAGATCGAAATCGATCGGATCAATTTCCGCGACCCGGCGGGTGAGCGGATCCCGGTCGTTGCGACACCCAAGCGGTTGGAGGTTCGCTAAGACAGGTGATGGATATGCGGCAACGCTTGCAAGGACGGACCGGGCTTACCTTCATGGAACTGGTGCTGGCCATGGCGATTCTCTCGGTCCTGGCGGCTGTTACCATGCCCTTGTCCGAAATCGCAGTGAAGCGCGGTAAGGAAATGGAGTTGCGCCGGGCCCTGCGCGAAATTCGCAGCGCCATCGATGAATATAATGCCGACTGGAATCGGGCGGTGCGTGAGCAGCGCCATATCCCCGCCATCGATGAAACCGGTTATCCGGAAAGTCTCGAAGATCTGGTGAGCGGCATTGATTGGGGCGGGCTCTACCCTTTTGAGCGCAAGTATCTGCGGCGCATTCCCCGTGACCCCTTCGACCGCTGGGATGACGGCTGGGGCCTGCGCGCCTACGGCGATCCCCATGATTCTACCGTTTACGGCGGCGAGGATGTTTACGACGTTTATTCCCAAAGCGACGGGATCGCCCTCGACGGCACTCCCTACAATACCTGGTAAGGAAGCGATGCTCAAAAGATTTTGGTGTCACAGCAAGGGACGCTCACGCGGCTTCACCCTGATCGAGTTGATCATCGTTATGACCATCCTCGGTATCCTGGCGACCATCGCCGTGCCCAGCTATCAGCGCAGCGTCATCAAGGCCCGAGAAACCGCCCTGGCTGAAAATCTCTACCAGATGCGCCAGGCCATCGATGCTCACTTCGCGGATAATGCCAGGTATCCCGAAAGTCTCGACGATCTTATCCAGAAGCGCTACCTGCGCACCATACCTGTCGATCCCTTCACGCGCAGCGCCGACACCTGGGAGACGGTGGCGCCCGAACCCCTGGACACTGGAGAATTCGCCGAAGGCTGGGTATTCGATGTGTTCAGCGGCAGTGATCTGGTCGGACTTAACGGTATCCCCTATCGTGAGTGGTAGCATGATTCAGCTCTACAACGTGTGTAAGTCCTACATGAAAGACTCCGCCGCTCTGGATCAGATCAATCTTAAGATCGGCAAGGGCGAATTTGTCTATCTAACGGGTTCGTCCGGGGCCGGAAAATCAACCCTGCTCAAGCTGCTCTACGGTGGTGAGCGCCCCAACCGCGGGCAAATCCTTATCGATGGCCGCAATCTGACGCGCATGGGCGCACGCCAGTTACCCTTGATTCGACGTCGTTTGGGTATCGTATTTCAGGACTTCAAGTTGATTTCCACGCGCACGGTGTTTGAGAATGTCGCCTTTGCCCTCGAGGTGCAGGGGCGCAAGCGTTTTGAAATCAGCAAAAAGGTTTATGCCGCTCTCAAGAACGTGGGGCTTGAACACAAGCTCAACCGCCGGCCTCTTGAACTCTCCGGCGGCGAGCAGCAGCGCGTGGCGGTGGCCCGGGCGCTGGTGGTTGACCCCATTGTGCTGCTCGCCGACGAGCCCACCGGCAACCTCGATCCCGAAACCACCCTGGAACTGATGGAACTTTTCAAAAGCGCCAGCGCGCGTGGATCGACGGTGGTCATGGCGACCCATGACCGTGAGTTGATCCGGCGCTTTCCGCGCCGGGTGGTGACCTTGGATAACGGCCGCGTGGTGGATGACAGCCATGTTTGATCACCTGTTTTTTTTCCTTCGCCGGGCGCTGCGCAATATGCGCCAAAGCCCTTTTCTGTGCGTTGCCGCGGTGGCGACCCTGACCCTGTCGCTGACCATTGTCGCCTTTTTTGCCATCATCGTCTTCAATGTTGAAAAACTCACCGCCCGCTGGAGCGAGGAAGTTCAGGTGGTGGCGTATCTCGATGCCCCGCCCTCGGTTCAGGTGCTGGCCGCGCGGGCCGGGGAAATCAGCCAAATGCCAGGAGTGGCCGGGGTTGAAGTGGTGAGCCGCGAGCAGGCTTTTGAACGCTTTCGCAGCCGGTTGGGACAGCACGGAGATCTGCTTGACGGCGTTGATCCGCAGATCCTCCCCGCCTCATTGGAAATCGCCCTGGCGCCTGACTATCGCACCCCCCAAGGGGTGGAGGCGGTCGTCGCCGCCCTCAACGAACGTGGTGACCTCGGTGAGTTGCGCTACGCCCAGGACTGGCTGCAGCGCTTTGAGGCTTTTCTTGGGCTGCTGCGGGTGATGGGGCTGGTGGTTGGCGTCTTTTTGTTTTTCGCCACCCTTTTTATTGTCTCCAATACCATCCGCCTGACACTTTTTGCCCGTCGCGAGGAACTTGAAGTCATGGCTCTGGTGGGGGCGACGCCCATGTTCATCAAGTTACCGTTTGTTATCGAAGGCGCCTTGCAGGGATTGTGCGGTGGGGTGCTGGCGCTCGGCGGGGTTTATCTGGCCCATCTGCTGTTCTTGCGCGAAGGTCTGGGCACCCTGTTGTTTGCCGTCGGCGGGGCCGAGGTATTGTTTCTGCCCCCTGCTCATCTTGGCGCCCTTTTGGTTTTAGGCCTTTTCCTCGGAGTGTTCGGCAGCCTCGGCGCGTTGCGCAAGTTCGTGCGAATCTAAAAAAATATGCAACGTCTTAAACGAATACTTCTGTTGCTGTTTGTCAGCCTGCTGCCGCCTGTCATGGCGGCCTCGCAAAGTCTGGATGACAGCCGCAAAACCCTCGAACAGATTCAGGGCCGCATTCAGAGCACCACCCGCGCCCTGGAAGAAAAACAGGCCGGCGCGCGCTCTCTCGCCGCGGACGTCAAGGCGATGGAAGCCGATTTGGCGCGACTTAATCGCCAGATCAACGATCTCGAGCGTCGTGACCGCGAACTGCAGGAGCAGATTAAGGTTCAGGAGCGCGAATCCGCCGCCGCCCGGGGGCGGGTCGAGGAAGTGCGCTTGCAGGTCGAGCGCCGTCTTGTGGCTTTGTATAAGGAGGGCGAAAGCGGCCCCATGAGCATCCTTTTCGGCAGTCGTACTCCCGCGCGCATGGCCGAGGAATATGACTACATGGCCAGAGTGCTGAGCCACGACCGCGAATTGTTGGAGGATTTTCGCTTACGCGTGGCCCAGGCCGAAGCCGCGCGGCGCAAGTTGGAAACCATGCAGGCCGAGCAGCGCGCGGTGCTTGCCGGCGTAACGGATAGCCGTGTCGCCGCACAACAGGCCGCGGCTCTCAAGGGGCGCTTGCTGAGCCGTGTGAAACAGGAAGAAAAAGCACTTTCTCACCAGTTGGGCGAGCTGCGAGACCAAGCCGCGGAGTTGGCGCAACTGGTCAAAAAACTTGAATCCGAACAGGCCCGAAGGTATACTGGCGACGGTGTTTTCGCCAATTTGAAAGGGCGTTTGCCCTGGCCGCTCAAAGGTCCGGTGGTCCTTGGTTTCGGCCCACAGATCCATCCTGAACTTGGCACTCAGTTTGACAGCCAGGGTATCCATATCGGGGTGAGCGACGTCCGCCCGGTTCATGCCGTTGCCGACGGCCGGGTGGTTTTCGCCAACTGGTTCAAGGGGTATGGCAATCTGTTGATCCTCGACCACGGCGACAGCTATTACACTCTCTATGCACAAAACGCCCGACTGCTCAAGGGCGTCGGCGATGCGGTAAAGCGCGGTGAAGCGGTGGGCTATTCCGGCTTGCCGGGCACCAACGGCATCTATTTCGAGTTACGCCAGGGCGGTACACCGCAAAATCCCAGTTCCTGGCTTGGCCCGCCCTGAGCAGGTTGCCCGCTTCCATTGCTTGAAAAAGGAGTCAAAATGATCTTTCGCAGACGGTCGGTCATCGTTTTGTTGCTGGCCGCCCTGTTCGTAACGGGACTGGCCTCGACGGGCAAGTTCTATCGACTGGCCATTGCCGAAGCCCGCACCAGTGCGTATCAGGAACTTGATCTGTTTACCGATGTTCTGGCGCTGATCCGCCAAAGTTATGTCGAAGAAGTGCCCTTCAAGGATCTGATTTACGGCGCCATCAACGGCATGCTGGCTTCTCTTGATCCGCACAGTGCTTTCTTGCCCCCCGATATGTATCAGGAGATGAAGACCGATACCCGAGGTGAGTTCGGTGGCCTGGGCATCGAAATCAGTCTGCGCGACGGCATCCTTACCGTTGTCGCGCCCATCGAAGACACCCCCGCGCACCGCATCGGCCTGGAGGCCGGCGATCAGATTCTTAAAATCGAAGACCGTTTCACCAAGGACATGGGCATTATGGATGCGGTCAAACTCATGCGCGGCAAACCCGGCACCAAGGTGACCATCACCATCATGCGCGAGACCTTCGACAAGCCGCGTGAATTCACCATTACACGTGAAATCATCAAAGTCAGAAGCATTCGAGCGCATATTCTTGAGGATGGATTCGGCTATCTGCGTATTGCCCAGTTTCAGGAGCGCACCACCGCTGACCTGCACAAGGCCCTCGAACAGTTGCGCAAGGACAATCAGGGAAATCTCTCCGGGTTGGTGCTCGATCTGCGTAACAATCCCGGTGGCTTGCTCGACCAGGCGGTGGATGTCGCCGATGCCTTTCTCGCCGAAGGGCTCATCGTCTATACCGAAGGGCGTGAAAAAGCCAGCCAGTTGCGCTTTGCCGCAAAGAAATCCGGCAAGGAACCTGATTATCCAATCGTCGTACTGATCAACGGCGGCAGTGCCAGCGCCTCGGAAATCGTGGCCGGCGCCCTGCAGGATCACAATCGTGCCGTGGTCCTTGGCGTACCGAGCTTCGGTAAGGGTTCCGTGCAGACCATCGTGCCCCTGGGCGATGATTCAGGACTGCGACTGACCACCGCCCTCTATTACACGCCCAACGGCATTTCCATTCAGGCGCGGGGGATTACGCCCGACATTCTGGTGCACCCCCTGGGCGTAAAGGAAGCTCTGGATGCGGAGGATTTCCGTGAAAAAGATCTGGACAAGCACGTGAATGGACCGGAACCGGAAGACGACGAGCGCCGTTTCCAACTCGGCGAGCAAGATCGCCAGGACTATCAGTTGATGCGCGCCTTGGATCTTCTCAAGGGCTGGCAACTTCTTAAAAAACTTGATCTCACGGCGGCTTAGGCCGCCTGCAGGTTTCATCTTTCTGGAGGGGGGGATGCGATAATCCCCCCTTTTTTTCGTCATGGCAAAGAAAAAACGCGGCAAATCGCGGCGGCGTCCGGTTCGTAAACCGGCCTCCAGCGCACGGGAAATCAAAGTCTGGCTCGCCGTGCTTTTTCTGCTGGTTTTTCTGGTCGGCAGCATGGCGCTGGTGACGTTTCTGAGTGAGAAATTCCTGCCCGCCCCGCCGTCTGTCGTGCCCCAGATGGCGGCGCCTGGACCCGTCGCCCAACCGCCGGCATTGCAGCCCGCGCCGACCGAAGCGGCTGACCCGCCCCAGCCGCCACCGATCCCCGCCGCCGTACCCGTGCCGGAAAGTGTCGCTCCTGCAACGGATTTGGATTTTCGGGTCGCCATCATCGTCGACGATCTTGGTCAGGATCTGTTTTCGGCGCGGACCTTGTTGGACCTCGATCTGGCTTTGACCTTCGCCGTGTTGCCCGATCTGCCTCAATCGATGCGGGTCGCGCAGTTGGCTCACCAGCGGGGTCGCGAGGTCATTGTGCACATCCCCATGGAGCCTCAGGATTATCCGAAGAAAAACCCCGGCGTCGATGCGTTGCTTGACAGCCTGGATGACGAGGAGATCCTGCGACGCCTGCAGAGCCACCTGGACCAGATACCACAGGCTGTTGGCGGCAACAACCATATGGGCTCGCGCTTTACTCGGAATCGGGCAGGCATGCGCGTGGTCATGGCTGAAATGGCGCGCCGCGACTTGTTTTTCGTCGACAGCCTGACCACCAACGGTTCCCTGGTTCGACCCGTGGCAGCGGAGTTCGACGTGCCCTATGCCGTGCGGGATATTTTTCTCGACAACGTGCAGGATGTGGACAAAATTCGCCAGGAGTTGCGGCGGTTGATCCGCTACGCCAAGGCAAACGGCAGCGCCATCGCCATCTGTCACCCCTATCGGGAAACCCTCGAAGCCTTGCGGCTTGAGCAGGAGAGCTTTGCCCGTGAAGGGGTCAGGGTGGTGCCCGTGTCGCAATTGTTGCGGCGGGGCTGATCGAGAACTAAGCGGGGTTTTGCGGGGCAGGCGCCGTCTGATCGCGTTCTTCGTGGTTTTTGAGGCTCAGGGCGATATCCTGGGCGCGCAGACTGCGGGTTTTGAGCATGTCGGCATAAACCTGGCGGGCGATTTCGCTGAATTGGCCATGGACCTCGGTATTGCGGCCGTAGGTCAGTACCGGGTAGATGCGCCCTTCGGGGTTGGTGTTGAGGGATTCGACCTTGGGGCTTTTGGAGATGAAACCGTCCAGGCAGCGATAGCCGCGATTGATGGCATAGGCGCGCAGCAGTTCGTTGGTGTTCTTGAAGGGACCCTCGAAGCGGATGCGCGAGTCAATGAGGCAGGGCAGCAGGCGCAGAGTGCGTCGCGGCAGTCCGCAACGGTCGAAAAACTCATGCAGATGCCGGCAGTTTTCCAGAGACGGTGCGTCCTTGACCGGTACGATGACCCGGTCGGCGGCGAACAGGGCGTTGCGCGTGAGGATGTCGAGATCCGGGCGGGTATCGATGATCACAACCCCGGCCAGTGTCGAGGTTGCCATGACCAGGCCAAGATCGGCCACCGTGCGGGTTGCGCGGCGCAGTTCCTCGACGTCGCGCCAACTGGGAATGAACTGTACGCCGTACTGGCCGAGTTCCACCAGGTCTTCAGGCCGGGTTCCGGCGAGCAGTTCGCGTACCGTGCCGGTGGCGGCGGCGCGCCCGATGCGAAACATGCGGTCGACGCTAAAATGGTTGTCGAAGCTCAACAGGGTGACGGGCAATTCCTCGGCCAGGGCCTTGAGATAGATAGCCAGGTTGGTGGCCAGGGTGGTTTTGCCGACGCCCCCTTTTTCGCTTGAGATGGTGATTACATAGGGTCCCGTCATGGGGCGTTCTCCTTGGCGGTTTTGTGCCGCCTATATTGCGGCAAGCCGTCCTGACTGTCAATTCTTCAAAGAAATAACCAGCCATGCAGCAACCGCTTCCCATTCTGACCGTATCGCGTCTCACCGCTCTGCTCAAGGAGACGGTGGAGGACAACTTTGTCCGCGTACTGGTTGAGGGAGAAATCTCCAATTTCTCTCGCCCGTCTTCGGGGCACTTTTACTTTTCCCTCAAGGACGCGCGTTCCCAGGTGCGCGGGGTGATGTTTCGCGCCCAGAACCGGCTGTTGCCCTTCACACCTGAAGACGGCATGCAGGTGGTTTGCGCCGGGCGCGTTAGCCTCTATGAGCCGCGTGGGGAATTGCAACTGGTGGTCGAGGGCATTGAGCCCAAGGGTTTGGGTAGCCTGCAACTGGCTTTTGAGCAACTTAAGGCGCGCCTTACCGCCGAGGGCCTGTTCGATCCCGCGCGCAAGCGTCCCCTGCCGTCTTTCCCACGCTGTATCGGGGTGGTGACTTCGGCCAGTGGCGCCGTTCTTCACGACATCCTCAATGTGCTCCGACGGCGGGGCGCCGGGGTACGGGTTGTGCTGCGGCCCGCGCTGGTGCAAGGTGCAGCGGCCGCGGGCGATATTGTCGCGGCCATCGACGAACTCAATCGCCAAGGCGAGGCCGACGTGCTCATCGTCGGGCGCGGCGGCGGCAGCCTCGAAGATCTCTGGGCCTTTAACGAAGAATCCGTGGCACGCGCCGTCGCCGCTTCACGGATTCCCGTGATTGCCGCCGTGGGCCATGAAACCGATGTCACCATCACCGATTTCGCCGCCGATCTGCGTGCGCCCACGCCCAGCGCGGCAGCGGAAATGGTGGCCAAAAGCCGTCTTGAGCTTGAAGGCCATCTCGATCATCTGTGCCTGCGTCTGGGTGCGCAGATGCGTGCGCGACTGGCCCTGCTGCGCGAAAGGGTCAATGGTCTGGAGCGCCGTCTGCGCTCGCCTCGTCAACAGATCAGACAGTGGAGGGAGCACGAGCAGTATTTGGAAAAGCGCCTGCAGCGCGGGCTCAGCCAACACCTGCGGCGCCGCCATGAGCAACTGGCGGCCGCTGCCGCGCGCCTTGACGCTCTCTCCCCCTTGGCGGTGTTGGCACGCGGTTACGCGATTGTTTTGCGCGAAAAAGACGGACGCGCGGTGCGTGATGCGGCGCAGGTCGCCGTCGGTGAGGCCGTGCGGGTTCGCCTTGGCCAGGGACAGCTCAACGCCAGGGTTACGGAGGTGAAGGAATGAAGAAAATTATTTTTGCGGGACTGCTGGTTTTGCTTTTGGCGGCGACATCCGCCGCCGGTCAATTAACCCTGCGTCCGCAGGTTATCGACAACGGTGCTGCCGCCCTGCTGGTGTGGAAGGGGCCGACGCCCCTCTCCGGCGAAGCGCGCTTTGCCGACCAGCGCTTTCCTTTTGCGCCTCGCGCGGACGGTGCCGTGGCGCTGCTCGCCGCCGATCTTGATCTGCCCGCAGGCTCCTATCCGATCGAGGTGACTCTGGATCTGCCTGGAGCCGCGGGCCAGACGCACAGCCTGGTACTTGAGGTACGTCACCTTGAGCGTGCCGTGCAACGTCTGAGCCTGCCTCCCTCGCAGGTGACGCCCCACGAGCCAGAGGTGCTCGAACGCATTCAGCGCGAGCGGCAACGCTTTAACGAGATCTTCGCGCAAACCAGTCTGCCGGTTCTCTGGCAGGAGTTTCTGCGTCCCGTCGACGACCCCACCGGAAGTCCCTTCGGCGTGCGGCGCATTCTCAACGATCAGCCGCGTGCGCCCCATTCCGGTGTTGATTTCCGCAGTCCGCGCGGCACTCCGGTACGCGCCGCGGCCCATGGACGGGTGGTCATGGCTGGGGATTTCTTTTTCACCGGCAACACTGTGGTGCTTGATCACGGCGGAGGACTTTATTCCCTCTACGCGCATCTTGACAACATCGCCTGCGCTGAAGGTGAGCTGCTTGACGCCGGCGCCACTCTGGGGCGCGTCGGCAGTACCGGACGCAGCACCGGGCCGCATCTGCACTGGGGGGTGCGCCTGCAGAACCAGCGCATCGATCCTTTGGTTCTGGTGAACCTGTTGCCCGCTGAAAGTTCTTGACCCTGTTTCCGCCTGATTGCGATAATCGCAGACCTCTTGGCTCGTCAGCCTCTTAGAGTCTCGAACAACAGCGCCAAGGAGGATCCCATGACGGAAGTGGCTTTTGAAAAAGCCTTGAAAAATCTGGAGGCCGCGGTAGAGCGTCTCGAAAGCGGTGAACTGCCCCTGGAAGAAGCTCTGTCCTGTTTCGAGGAAGGCGTGCGCAGTGCCCAGCTCTGCCGCAAATCCTTGCAGGACGTCGAAGCCCGCGTCGAACTGCTGCTCAAGGAAAAAGACGGCAGCTTCACTCTGACGCCCATGGCGACTGATGAGGGATGAGCAGGGATGGCGCTTTTACTTATGACAGATGACATCGGGAGGAAACTTGGATATCAAAACCTACCTCAAGGATAAAGCCGCCCTGGTCGATGCCGCCTTGGATCGCTACCTGCCCGGAGCCGATACTCTGCCGGAGAAGTTGCATCAGTCCATGCGGTATTCGGTCATGGCCGGCGGCAAGCGCGTTCGTCCCATTCTGCTGCTTGCCTCGTGCAACGCCGTCGGCGGTGATGAAGCGGCCGCTCTGCCGGCGGCCTGTGCCCTGGAGATGATTCATACCTATTCCCTCATCCACGACGATCTGCCGGCCATGGATGATGACGATTTTCGCCGCGGTCGGCCCACCAACCACAAGGTTTACGGTGAAGCGACCGCCATTCTTGCCGGCGACGCCCTGCTTACCGAGGCCTTTGAGCTGCTCTCCGATCCTGAGATCAACCGCGAGGTTTCGGCCGAAACCCTGCTGCGGGTCAGCCACATCATCGCCCGTTTTGCCGGCTCCACGGGCATGGTCGGAGGGCAGGTGGTGGATATGGAATCCGAGGGCAAAGAGATTGATTTCCCCACTCTTGAGTATATTCACACACGTAAGACCGGGGCGCTGATGCTCGCCTCGGTGCAGTGCGGTGCTCTTCTCGGCGGTGCTGACGAGCAGGCGTTCGCCGCCTTGACTCGTTACGGCAGCGCGGCAGGACTGGCGTTCCAGGTTGCCGACGACATTCTAAACGTGATAAGCACCAGTGAAACCCTGGGTAAGACCGCCGGCAGCGACGCCGTGCGTGGCAAGGCCACCTATCCAGCCCTCATCGGGCTCGATGCCAGCCGCGGTCGGGCGCGCGAACTTAAAGAAATGGCCATCGCCGCCCTCGATCCTCTAGGCGAAAAGGCCGAGCCTTTGCGCGCCATCGCCCGCTTCATCGTGGAGCGCTCATCCTGATTTAGGGACGATGTTTGTCATCGCCCAGGTCGAACACAAGGTTCGCCCCTACCGTTTCAAAAAGAGGAATCGCATGAGTATTCTCGATGGTTTGACCTCTCCCGCGCAAATCCGGGATCTAAGTTTATCCAAGGTCGAAGAACTCGCCGCGGAGATACGCGATGAACTTGTCAGCACGGTTGCCGTCACCGGTGGACATCTTGCCAGCAACCTCGGCGTGGTTGAGCTGACCCTGGCTCTGCATCGCGTATTCAACACTCCGCGCGATCGTATCGTGTGGGACGTCGGCCATCAGGCCTACACCCACAAACTGCTCACCGGACGGCGCGAGCGTTTTTGCTCTCTGCGTCAATCCGATGGCCTCAGCGGTTTTCCCAAGCGCGAGGAAAGCGAGTACGACTGCTTTGATGTGGGCCACGCCAGTACCTCCATCTCCGCTGCCCTCGGGTTGGCCTGTGCCCGCGATATACTCGGCGGCAGCGAGAAGGTGGTGGCGGTCATCGGCGATGGATCCCTCACCGGCGGCCTGGCTTTTGAAGGTCTCAATCAAGCCGGGCATCTAAAGAAAGATCTCATTGTCGTACTCAACGACAATGAGATGTCCATCTCGTCCAACGTCGGCGCGATTTCTTCCTTCCTCAGCCGCAAGATGACCTCCGATTTGTTCGTGCGCTTCAAAAAAGAAACGCAGAACCTGCTCACCCATCTACCGGGCTTTGGCCGCGAACTGGTCAATCTGGCCCGCCGTGCCGAGGATTCCCTTAAGGGTTTTCTCACCCCGGGCATGTTGTTTGAGGCCTTCGGCTTCGACTATGTGGGGCCCATTGACGGCCACAACCTCGCCGAACTTGAAGAAACCCTGCAGAATGTTTCGCGCCTCAAGGGGCCGTCGTTGGTGCATGTCATCACGCGCAAGGGCAAGGGCTATGTCCCGGCGGAAGCCAACCCTTCTCTGTTTCACGGGGTCGGACCTTTCGATGCCGAAACCGGTGAGGTTCATAAAAAAGCTGCGGCCGCTCCGAGCTACACCTCGATTTTCGGGCGCACCCTGGTCGACATGGCCGAGGAGGATCCGCGGGTCATAGCGATTACCGCCGCTATGATCGAAGGCACCGGCCTGCAGGATTTCGCCAAACGCTTCCCCGAGCGCTTCTATGACGTCGGCATTGCCGAACAGCACGCCGTGACCTTTGCCGCGGGTCTTGCCTGCCACGGTCAGCGGCCAGTGGTGGCTATTTATTCAACCTTTCTGCAGCGTGCCTACGACAACGTGGTGCATGATGTCTGTCTGCAGAATCTGCCGGTGACCTTTGCCATGGACCGCGGCGGCCTCGTCGGAGCCGACGGGCCCACCCATCACGGCGTCTTCGACTATTCCTATCTAAGGCACATTCCCAATCTTACCTTCATGGTACCGCGCGACGAGGTGCAGTTACGTCGCGCCCTGGCCACCGCCATGGCCCAGGATGGCCCCTTTGCCTTTCGCTATCCACGCGGCGAATCCCAAGGGTTGGAGCTGCCCGAGAAAATCACACCGGCTCCTATCGGGCAGGGTGAGAAGTTGCGCGAAGGCAAAGACGGCGTGTTTTTCGCCATCGGTACCATGGTCGGTGAAGCCCTGGCTGCCGCGCAAGCCCTGGCTGAAGAGGGTGTGGATATGGCGGTGGTCGATGCCTGCTTTCTTAAACCTCTGGATCGCACCCTGCTCATGGCTGAGGCCCAACGTACCGGCTTCGTCGTGACCTGTGAGGAGAACGTCCTGCAGGGCGGCTTCGGCTCCGCGGTTCTCGAACTCTTTGAAGAAACCGCTGTCGATGCACGCGTCCTGCGTGTCGGCCTGCCCGATGCTTTCGTTGATCAGGGCACCCAGCAGGAACTGCGCGCTCGCCACGCCATCAATTCCGAAGGCATCGCCGAGCGTGTGCGCGCCGCCTTGGGGCGGCCGCCGCAGAGTGCCGCGGGGTAGGGTTTTTCCACACGGCTGTGTCTGCGGGCATGGCCGGTTTTTTTTGTAAATTTTCAGCTGCAATGCCCACTCGTGCCGCAATTGTGACCCGGAAGGCGACGGGCCTGATCTGCATGACAAACTTGACATCCAATGCGATTTTGCCGAACAAAAAACGACCTTATAACTGAGGTTTCCGGGAGCATCTCTTTTGGATGCCTGTTTCTCCAAGCACCCATCCTGCAGGTTCTATTATCGCTGGTTTTTCCACACATCGAGGTTATCTGATACATGGGAGCAGTTATTGACTCAGGCATGGGCTGGCGCGCCAGGCTCCATGCGAAAATCGAATCGCGCCTGGTGCAGCGTTTCATCATCGTGGTTATCATTCTTAATGGCGTCGTCCTTGGCCTTGAAACCGAGCCGCGAGCCGTCGCCCTGTTCGGCGGTGTTCTTGAAACTCTGGACCGGATCTGTTTAGGGATTTTCGTCGTGGAGATCGGCTTGGCCATGGTTGCCGGCGGCTTGCGCTTTTTTCGCGATCCCTGGCGGGTCTTTGATTTCATCGTGGTGGGGATTGCGCTGATTCCAGCCGCCGGCGCGTTTTCGGTGTTACGCAGCCTGAGGGTGCTGCGCGTGTTGCGCCTGGTGTCGGCCGCACCGCAGATGCGCTCCATCGTCCGGGCCCTGCTTTCGGCTATTCCGGGACTCAGTTCCATCTGCCTGCTGCTGATGCTGGTTTTTTACGTCGCGGCGGTTGTTGCCACCAATCTTTTCGCGACTTCGTTTCCGGAGTGGTTCGGCACCATCGGCGCCTCCATGTACACTCTGTTTCAGGTCATGACCCTTGAGAGCTGGTCCATGGGCATTGTGCGTCCAGTGCTGGAGGTTTATCCCTACGCCTGGCTGTTTTTCATTCCGTTCATCATGACCATGACCTTTACCATGCTCAATCTTTTTATCGCCGTGATCGTCAATGCCATCCAGACTCAGAGTGAAAGCGTGCAAGAAGAGCAGATCGTGAAGATCGAGGAGATCACCCATCAGTCGGAGTCCTGCCTGCATACCGATATTGCCGGCCTGCGTGGGGAAATCCGCGAGTTGAAAGAGCTGCTCGGACGCCGTGACCCTGGGTAGGCGGCGGTAAGGGTGGCAGAGCCTTCCCGGATCTGATCCTGAGAGCGCTCTGCCCGGATCGTTCCAAACCGGACACTGGGTTCAGGCATTTGATCGGCGCGGTCCGAAGAGCAGCCAGACAAGCACCCCCAGGACCGGGATCAGAATGACCGCCAGCACCCAGCCGACCTTGCTCCAGATACCGACAGGGCTTTGCACGACGTTGAAAATTGCATAAGCGACGAAGACTAGCACCACTAAGCCAAGAATCCCGCCGATTTCAGGTCCCATGGTTGCACTCTCCTTTCCTTGGGCGTCGATTTTGTCCGAGCAGGATAAAATGCCCAGAGTGTCACAATCCGTAAAATCTTCGGAAAGATGCACCTGCATCGCCTAGTTGCGTCGGAGCCTGCGGTGCATGCTGACCATTTGCCAATATTCTTCTTTCCTTATCCAATTATACCTTCTTTCAGATCCGAGCCCAGTCCAGGTCCGTTTTTCAGCAGGCGGCACAATGACAAAGCCGGCCGAAGAATACCTCGGGTGGGATTGACAAGCCTTGAGGGCGTGATAGAAGTTAAGCTGTGGCCATGTAAAAAACCTATTGTAAGCATTCAAAGCATAGGTTTTTTCAATGGATGCAGTTACTCAAGCAAGGGAGTTTGTGCATGAATGCCAAGGAGATGAAAAAAATCCTGGCCGGGCTGGGGATTGCGACCCTGGTGTCGGCCTCCGGCGTGGCGCTGCCCGGTGCGCTCCATGCCGGCAGCGGCTGAGGCGGCAAAGGCGACGGCACAGTTGGTGCCGACAAGGAAAAAAGTTCCGGGACCAGTGGTTGAGGCGCGCAGACAAACGGTGCCGTGAGCACTGACGACGACAAGAAGCCCGGAAAAGACACCGAGAAAGACGAACAAAAATCCGAAAAAGACAAGGACAAGGACAAGGACAAGGACGAAAAGAAAACCGGAAACAGTGGTTGAGGCGGGTCCAAGTAATGGGTGCCGTGTGTACCCAAAAAGTTTGGGTTAGAGAAGTCAAGTGACGCACTTTGGTTGATATGGAGCAGCTATTTAGCTCAACGTCACGCTCGCCGCGGCTTGCGGTGTCTGTTTACATTGACGCAATAGATGGGATTGGTGGTGGCTTGGCTGCCTCCAATTCTTTTTTTTGCGGGGATCGGTCATGTTCACCCGACTTAAAAAAAAGTTTCCGGCCTGTGCCAAAGCCCTCCCCGAAGCCTTTTGGCAACAGCGCGATGCGGGTCTTGCCGCGGCGGCGCAACGGGATGAGTTTCCGGAGCAGGTTCAACGTTTTATCTCCGCCACAGGGGGCGATGCGTATCTACCCGACCTTGCCCGGGTCGAGTTGGCGCAACAACGTCTGGAGTCCCTGCGCTGGGAACCACCTTCACCTGGCAACCTGGTGCGGATTAATCCGACGCTGACCCTGCTGGAAGTGGCGTGGCACCCGCTTTTGCCCTTGCTTGACGGCGTGGCGATTATCCCGGAATTTTCGCCGCGCATTCTGGCCTTCTGGCGCCATCCTCAAACAGGTGAGGCGCATCGAGCCGTGGCCCGGCCTCAGGATTTACTTGCTCTCAAGATCGTTGCCGAGCAGTTGGATCCCTTAGAGGTCGCTGCCGCAACCGGGCGCCCGGTAGGTACCGCGGATGCGGCGCTGGAGCAGGCTGTAAACCTGGGGCTGCTGCTTTCTCCGCCATCGGGTTTGCGGCGCAGCGTCGCCGATTTTCCCATTCCTGCCCAGACGCCCGAGATCTTTTTGCAGGCCGAAGTTTTCACCCTGCAATGGCATATCACGCACCGTTGCGATCTGCACTGCCGGCACTGCTACGACCGCAGTGTCCGCACCGAGGTCACGCTTGATTCGGGCCTGAAAGTACTCGATCAGTTGCGCGCTTTCTGTCTCAAGCATCATGTGGGGGGACAGGTTTCCTTCTCGGGCGGCAACCCCTTTCTCCATCCCGAGTTTTTGCAGCTCTATGAAGCCGCGCGCGACCGCAATCTCAACCTGGCCATCCTGGGCAATCCGGTGAGTGAGGAGCGCTTGGACCAGGTGCTACAAATTGCCAAGCCCGCTTTTTATCAGGTCAGTCTGGAAGGTTTGCAGAAGCACAACGATGAGATCCGCGGCGAGGGCAATTTTGCTGCCGTGTTGGATTTTCTCGATCTGCTAAAGCGCAAGAACATTTATTCCATGGTTATGTTGACCCTGACCCGGGCCAATATGAGTCAGGTTCTGGAGCTGGCCGAGTTGCTCCGCGACCGGGTTGACCTGTTTACCTATAATCGTCTGGCCATGGTGGGCGAAGGTGCCTGCCTTGAATCGCCCCTGGCGGACGAATATCGGACTTTTGTGCAGCAGTATCTGCGCGCCACACAATCCAACCCGGTCCTCGCGCTCAAGGACAGTCTCATCAATATCGAGCGCGAGCAGTGTGATCAGACGCTGTTCGGCGGATGTACCGGGTTCGGTTGTGGCGCGGCATTCAATTTCGTGTCCTTGTTGCCGGACGGTGAGGTTCATGCCTGCCGCAAATTCCCCTCGCTTATCGGCAGCATCCAACAGCAGACTCTCACCGAAATCTATGCATCGCCTGCGGCCCAGGCGTACCGGCGTGGTTGCGAGGCCTGTGCTCCCTGCCACCTGCGGGCGGTTTGCGGCGGATGTCTGGCCGCTGGCTGGGGACGAGGAGTTGATCCCTTCAAAGACAAAGATCCGGCCTGTTTTCTACCCCCCAACTAAAATCGCCCCCAAAAGATCCTTTATCCTTTCCTGAAAATTCCTCTACTTCAGTTCCCGCCGACCCCGGACGACACGTTGTCCTTCTCGCGCCGAGTGATATTGTTGATTCAGAAGGTCTAAAGCACTTCCCGCGGGTGGTTGTCAACAGGGACCCGCGTCGGATGGTTAAGCGATGATGGAGGTGTGGCCATGAAAAAAGCAGCCGTTCGCATGGTGCAGGAACTTTTACTCGATAAGGGTTTTGATCCGGGTCCGGTCGACGGTAAACTCGGCCCCGTCACTTACGGCGCAATTGAGCAAGCCCTGGAAAAAAATCCAAGCGGTCTGCCGAGCGGATGGCAGGCCTGGACGAGTCGCAGAAAAACCGTCGCTTTTCTGCAGTTGCAATGCAAGGTACGCGATATCGAGGTTGGCAAGATCGACGGATTCTGGGGTCCGCAGACTGATTTCGCGTCGGAATCTCTGGCTCACCTCCTCGAAAATGGAGAGTTGCCCCGTTCCTGGCGCGATGAAACGCCTCTTGATACAAACCCTAACAGCTGGCCGCGGCAACGCGAGGAAGATCTCATTCAATTTTTTGGAACGACCGGCGCCAACCAGGTTAAGCTCGTGCTTCCTTATCCTCATCGTTTATCCTGGAATCTACGCACCAGTGTCAATTCGTTCTCCTGCAATGCCAGGGTGCATGATAGCGCCAAGCGTGTCCTGCACAGGGTTCTCGACCACTATGGCATAGAGCGGATCAGGGAGCTTCATCTCGATCGCTGGGGCGGTTGTCTTAACGTGCGCAGGATGCGCGGCGGCAGCCGGTGGTCCATGCACTCCTGGGGCATCGCCCTGGACTATGACCCCGAACGCAACCAGCTTAAATGGGGACTGGATCGCGCGGTCTTTGCTCGGCCCGAATACAATGCCTGGTGGCGCTTTTGGGAGGAGGAGGGCTGGACGAGTTTGGGCCGCACCAAAAACTATGATTGGATGCACATTCAAGCGGCCAAATTATGACTTGGTGTCCAATTTTGCAGGTGCCAAGTTTGTTGACAGCCGGTGTTGAAAAAGCTAAATCTTGTGTCCCAATTGGTTCGTCCTGTATATTCATTCAAGGTTTATTTGCCCACTCTGGGCGGATGAAGATCAATCTGGAACAGCGGCTTGGTGGTGTATTCTACTCGCGCGCCGGAGGTTGCCGGGAGTGAAATTATTTTATATCGCCCTGTTCGGGGCTTGCGGTTGCGTGGCTCGTTATTGGGTTTCGCTCCGGGTATATGCTCTGGCGGGTGTCGGACTGCCATACGGTACGCTGAGCGTCAACATCCTCGGCTCTTTTCTCTTAGGATTGCTCATGGAAATAGAATGGCGCTCAGGCTTTTTATCGGCCGACTTGCGCACTGGTCTGGCGGTGGGTTTTCTTGGCGGCTTCACAACTTTTTCGACCTTTTCCTACGAAACTCTACGCCTCCTGGAAAAAGGCAACCTTGTGCAGGCGGGCGCCAATATTGTGCTGAACGTGGTGGTTTGCGTTGTCTTTGCGGGTTTGGGAATTTATTGTGCGCGACAGTTCTGAGGCGCTTTTCATGCTCAGGGGTCGCGTTTACGATTGACACAAAAACGTGAAAAAAGGTGGATATATGCAACAAGGGCCGGATCTCAGGGATCCGGCCCTTGTTGTATGTGGTGCTATTTAAAGGGTGCAATTACGGGGTCTGGAGTTCGACGCGACGGTTTTTCTCGCGACCTTCGCGGGTGTTGTTGTCGGCAATGGGCTGGGTTTCGCCGTAGCCTCTTGTAACCAGACGCTGGGCATTAATGCCGTACTGCTCGATGAGTGCTTTGCGTACCGCATTGGCGCGCCGCTCGGAGAGCCCCTGGTTGTATGCTTCAGTGCCGATGTTGCAGGTGTGCCCGGCCAGGATGAGCTGCTGGATCTGCGGATTGTTTTTCAAAAAGTTCGCAGCTCTCTGGAGCTCGGACTGGTGCTCGGGGCGGATATCGGCTTTGTCGAAATCGAAGTGGATTGCCAAGGTGAGTTCCACCCTCGGCGCGGGGGCGGGTGCCGGTGCCGGTGCCGGCGCAGGTGCTGCGGGGGCAGGTGCCGCGGCTGCTGCAGGTGCCAGAAAAACATTTTCGACGAATGCGGCCATATTCGCCTGAGAGGTAAGTGCTGCGGCAGTGGTGGCTGAGCCGCAGCCACTGGCCTTCGCAACTTTTTCCAGCAGGCTCAGGCCTTCGGGATCGTTTCCGATGGCCACGGTGTAGATGCACAGGCGGTCGCCCATTTGGTCCTTAATTTTTTTGGCCGCGGCGGGTGCGGTGTCCATCTGCAAGCCGTCGCTGACGACGATGATCGCAGAGTTGCCCGGTGCGTTGGCCAGATCCTCGCCCGCGGCTTCAAGCGCGGCGCCCAAGGGGCTGTTGCCGCCGGCATATTTGATTTTATTCAGCCCTTGCATGAATTCATTCTGGGAATAGGGGGCCATGCCGTAAACAAGCTCGGTCAAAAGACTGGATTGACGCTCGCTGTGCCCGAAGGTGCGCAAGCCGGCGTTCAAATCCAACCCCTGGGGGATGCTGCGATTGAGGCCTGCGGCAAAATTCTTGGCGGTCTGTAGCTCACGTTGGTTGCCGAGGCCCATGGACATGGATGCGTCCAAAATAACCTGAAAATTGTCAACCTTGGCTTGATACTGTGCGGAGGGAATGGCCGCGGCCGAAAATTCAAGGGGCTGGGCGGGCGCTTGGCGCCCAGCGCAGCCGGAGAAAAGGCTACCGGCAATTATGAGTAAAAGTGTAGTCCATACCGTCTTTTTCATACGTTCTCTCCTTGGTAAGAAAAGCATACTGATTTAATCTGGGCGGCTCATTAAAAGCCCTGACACGAATATTATAAGGTATTTATAACAGCTGCAAGGTTTTTTTCAATCCCTCACCAAAGTCTTTTTTCTTTGGCAGGCAATTTTGTGGTGCGGTTTTCGCGAAACACCCTGCCGTGCTTGCCATCGGAATGAAAACACTTATCTTTTAAAGGTGATTTGAATCCGTGAGATCAGGCATGCGCAGGGGCAGGGTGGCGCGAAAGGTCGTGCCTTCTTCGGCGGTTGAGGTGAAGGAAATGGAGCCGCCGAGATATTCCTCGGTGAGCAGGCGCATGCTGTAGGTGCCCAATCCACGTCCCGGCCCCTTGGTGGTAAAAGAGCGCT
The DNA here is from genome assembly GCF_000820505.1 of Geoalkalibacter ferrihydriticus DSM 17813. NCBI lineage: Bacteria > Pseudomonadati > Thermodesulfobacteriota > Desulfuromonadia > Desulfuromonadales > Geoalkalibacteraceae > Geoalkalibacter > Geoalkalibacter ferrihydriticus. The sequence continues at coordinate 148,653 of NZ_JWJD01000003.1, forward strand.
GGAAGAGTTGCAGTTGAATGTCTCTGGGAATGACGGCCGGATTGCGCACCCAGAACTCTATGCAGTCGTTGACCAGCGCACAGCCGGCACTCACCGTTTCACCTTCGCGACAGGCTTCGAGGGCGTTTTTGACCATGTTGCCCAGAACCCGGGCGATCAGGGTTGCATCACTGAAGAACCATGCATCGTCGCCGCTCTCGGTGAGGATCTGCTTGCCCTGCGCACTTGGATGACGACGATACATTTCGGTGGCCTGCAGGATCATGGCGCGGGTGTTGAGGGGCTCCAGCGAAACCTGAAGTTCGCGATTTTCGGCGGCCAGGAGGGTGCGCTGGGCTTTGATCTCGTCGACGATCTGCGAGGACGCCGAGTCCAGAAGGCGCAGCATTTCGTCGAAATCGGGATCATCCGGCTGCTCGACCAGTATCTGCGAAACCCCCTGGACGCTTCCAGCCAGATTGAGAATATCGTGAAAAAAAATGCGCTCGAGGGCCGAGCGGCGTTTTTGATTGCTGATGTCTTCAATGGTGAGGACGACGAAGCGCTGGCCTTCATGGAACAGAGGTGTGGTGTGGACGCGCAGATCAAGGGCTTGATGGTGCCCTTTTTCCTGGCGGGTCAGGCGATATTCACGGGAGTCCTTGCGGCCGTCCAGACCGCTGAGAATGGCGTTGACCGCCCCGCAGGTGCGACAGGCTTCGGCCGTGCCGCATCCAGCGGGCATGAGGTGCGCATTGGAGCAGCCGAAAAGCTCGCCGGGGCGCAGCCCGAAACCGGCATCGGTTCCGCCAAGGAATTCAAGCAATGCGCGATTGTTGAACACAATCTGTCGTTGGGCGTTGAGGATGGCGAGCAGGGTGGGCACGGCGTCCAGCAGTTCGCGGCTCAGGGTGCGCTGGGCAAAAAGGTCAGCCTGGGCAATAATCTTCTCGCTGTCGGCGCGTTCGGCCGGAGCATGGCAGGTGCTGAAGGGATGCATTTCCATGGTTCATTTTCTCCGCAGATTGTGTCATTTTAACGTCGCGGCCCTGGTCGCTGTCAAGCCTTCTAAGGTACAAACCCGTTACGGAAAAGTCCGCGCTTTGTCTTAAACGTTCCCACTGGAATTTTTGTTGAGTGTCTACACTGCCAGTCCCCGTTGGAGGCTCCGACATGGAGGTGTTGAGTCACCATGATGTGACAATTCTGTTGGCCGGATTGGGAGTTCTTCTGGCCACAGCGCGGCTCCTCGGCGAAATTGCGCGCCGTTTTCAATTGCCGGCGGTTTTCGGTGAAATTCTGGCCGGTATTCTGCTCGGACCTACGGTGCTGGGGACGCTTGCGCCGAATGTCAACGCTCTGCTGTTTCCCCGCAGTGGTGGCGGCGCCCTGCTGCTCGACGGCATCACCACCCTGGCGATCGTTCTGTTTCTTCTGGTCGCGGGCATGGAGGCCGATATCTCTACGGTGTGGCGCCAGGGGCGTGCGGTGGCCACCGTGGGACTTGCCGGCATCATGTTCCCCTTTGCCATCGGTTTTGGTGTGGCCTGGTACCTTCCCGAGACCCTGGGGCGCGAAGCCGGCGCCACACCTATGATTTTTGCCCTGTTCATTGCAACCGCCTTGTCCATCTCGGCCTTGCCGGTGATTGCCAGGACTCTCATGGACCTGGATCTTTATCGCAGCGACTTGGGTATGATGATTGTCGCGGCCGCTGTCTTCAACGATCTCATCGGCTGGATTATCTTCGCGGTGATTTTGGGCCTGATGGGCGTGGCAGGCTCTGATGCTTTTTCTATAGGCGCGACCATCGGCCTAACTCTGCTTTTTACTCTGATGATGTTGACCGTGGTACGCTGGTCGATTCACCGCATACTGCCGTGGATTCAGGCCCATGCCAGTTGGCCCGGGGGGCAGCTGGGTTTTACCCTTTCGGTGGCACTGCTCGGCGCGGCCTTCACCGAGTGGATCGGGGTGCACGCCATTTTTGGAAGCTTCCTGGTCGGCGTGGCCATGGGGGACACCCCGCACTGTCGGGAGCGCATCCGCGGCGTCATTGACCAATTCGTTTCCTTCTTTTTCGCACCATTGTTTTTTGCCTCCATTGGCCTTAAAGTCAATTTCATCGAGCATTTTGATCCGCTGCTGGTGGCGGTGGTCCTGGTGGTCGCCTGTCTCGGCAAGGTTTTGGGGTGCAGCTTGGGTGGGCACATGGCGGGATTGTCGTCGCGAGAATCCTGGGCCATCGGTTTTGGTATGAACGCCCGCGGCGCCATGGAAATAATTCTCGGCCTGCTCGCATTGCGCTTTGGTCTGATCAGCGAACCGCTGTTTGTCGCCCTGGTCATCATGGCCATCGTCACCTCGCTGATAAGCGGACCCGCCATGCAGAGCATTTTGCGTTTGAAAAGGCCGCGCCGCTTTATCAATTTTTTGCCGAGCCGGTGCATGGTACGGCTTGCCGCCCATGATCGCGACCAAGCCGTAATCGAGATGGTCCGCGCTCTTGGTTCCGTTGACGGTATTGCGACCGAAGCCATCATCGAAGCGGTTCAGGCGCGCGAACGTCTCATGGCCACCGGATTGGGCTATGGCGTTGCGGTCCCCAATGCACGCCTCAAGGGGTTGTCTCAACCAGTCATTGTTATGGGGCTGAGTATGAGCGGCATCGATTTCAACGCTCCCGACGGCAAGACGGCGCAATTTATCCTGCTGATTCTGACACCTGAGGATGACAGCGGGGTCCAGGTCGAAATTCTTGCCGATATTGCCCGAACCTTCCGCCGCCGCGAGTTTCGCCAGGCGGTCCTGAATGTTTCGAGCATGACGGAATTTCTTGCTCTGGTCAAAAGCACCGGCGATGGCTAAGAAGGTGCTCGCCTTGACCTGCCCGGCGCCCTGGATTACATTGGCACCAGCGATCCGCAATTTCCCATAAAGGCAACAGAAATATGACCTCTCGTGAACAGCCCGAAGGCAACGTCTCACGCGCGTTGCCCCTCATGCGCCACCAACCTGCCCTTTCTTCCTCCGATTTCAACGCACTGACCGTCGAGGAGCGTTTACGCCTGGTACGCAACGCCGCCGGGAAACAGAAGTATCAGCTACTGCTCAATGCCCATGACTGCCACGAGCTGGTGCAACGCCTACCTTCGCAAGAAGTGTATCTGCTGATCAAGGAGCTGGGCATCGAAGACTGTGTCGAGCTGCTGGCCATGACCACGACGGAGCAGATGACGGCTTTCTTTGACCTCGATCTGTGGCGGGGCGAAGAACTGGCTCCCCAGCCGACCCTGGAGTGGCTGGTCATCCTGCTGGAAGCCGGCGAAGGGAAGGTCATGGAAACCGCCCGGGAAATGGATTTCGAGCTGTTGACCCTGATGATGCAGAAATTCATCACCATCACCAGCGGCATCGAATCCCTGGTCGACGAAGACGCTTTGGCCGATGGACGCTCGGATCGCATCTACGAAATGGACTTTGCCGATTCGGAGAGCGCTAAAATCGTCGGTTACTTTCTCGATATTCTCTATCGCCGTGACCGGGACTTCTATTTGCTGCTGATGGAAACCGTGCGCAACGAAGTCGGCCCCAGCCTTGAAGATGCCGCTTATAATGCCCGTAGCTTGCGTCTGCAGGATCGCGGATTCCCCGACCCCTTCGAGGCTTTAAGCGTGTTCGCCTACTTGGCGCCGACCTCCTTCGCGGTTGAATCGCGCGCCAAGATCCCCTTTCGCGCTGCAGAGGAGGGCGCGGACGCGCCTGGTTTCTTTCTTGCCGAGCCTCCCGGCAATCTGCTCGGCGAAATTCTGTCGCGCGGTCTGGAGCCGGACGCCTGCTGGGAGCTGACCTATCTGCTCAACAAGGTGATGATTGCAGAGCGGATCGATGTTGGTGACCTGGAGCAGGTGCGGCAGAGCATGCAGCAGGTCTATCGCTACCTCAACATCGCCCTGGAGTCGCTTGCCGGCAACGATCTTGATCAGGCTATCCGTTGTTTTGACAACAGCTACTTCGAGTATCTGTTCCGGTTAGGTGTGAGCCTGACCCTGGATCTGAAAAAGCGCGCCGAGCTGTTACGCGCCACCCCGCATGCCTTTTATCTCGACGGCCCTTTCCGCGCCTTGCTGGAGGCCTTGTGCCGCAGACGGCCGCAGCTTTACGAGGGAACCCTCAGTGCCGATCGGGCGGGTGAGCGACCTTTTGCCGAACTCGACGAGGTGCGGCTTTGCGCGCAGTGGCTTGATCGGATAGAGACCCAATTGTGCCTGTTTGACGGGCGGCTGGGTTTTGATTTGCCCGACCCGCAGACTTGGGATCTGACGGGTTGCGTGCCGGAAAATCCCGAAGATGTGGGTCTCTCCGATCTGTTTCTGACCGCCCTGGCCAATCAGTTGTTGGGCCGGGATTTGGTGCCAGATGCTATCGGCCGGCGTGATCTTGAGATCTTATGGGAGCGGGTGACGCAAGACGGGCGGGTAAATCAGGAACTGCGGCGCGAAACTCTCGCCTGGGCCGAAAGTCTGAAGCCCGGTGCGGGAGAATTCGCCGCGTACTGTCTTGATCTGTGGGAAGAAGGGCTTTGCGCTCTGCAACGCAACGAGCTTGACCCGCGTTTTGTCGGAGGGTTGATCCTGAACTTATCCGCTTGAAAATCTGTGTCTTTTTCAGGCTACGCCGTCGCGCCCACGGCTCTTGACGTAGAACAGGGACTTGTCCGCAATAGCGAGCAAGCCTTCAAGATCGCCGGCATCCTCGGGGTAGCTGGCCACGCCGAAGCTGCACGTCAACTTAACCGCGGCACCCTGTTCTTTCAAATACGTCGTCTGGGCAATGTGCGCACGCATCTCGTCGGCCTTGGCAATGGCTGCGTTGCGGTCGGCGCCGGGCAGCACCACGACATATTCATCTCCGCCATAAGCTACGGCAAAGGCTGGTTTGGTCAGACAGTCGGCGATGGTTTGCGCCATTTCGGCAATGGCCTGGCTTCCCAGGATGTGGCCGTGGGTGTCGACGACCTGCTTGAAGCGATCGATGTCGATGAACAGCAGTGCCAGCGGTCGGTTGGCGGTGGCGCATTTCTCGAACTGGCGCCGCAGCCCCTGGTAGAGATAGCGTGCGTTGTAAAGTCCGGTGAGATCGTCGCGAATGGAAAGGGTGCGAAACTTTCTTTCGTTGCGCCTCAGTTCGGCTTCGGCCTGGGCGCGTTTCTCGTGATCGATTTCCAGGCGCTCGAGCATGTGATTGTAGGCACTTGCCAGTTGGCCGATTTCGTCGCTACCTTCAAGATTCAGGCGCGCCGAAAGTTTTTCTCCGGCGTGAATTTCGGAGATATGTGTCTGCAACTTGCCGATGGGGCGCGTGATCAGACGCCGGATAATGCAGAGATGGGCCAGGCTGAAAAGCGCGCCGACCAGCGCCAAACAGGTAAAAACGATGAGAGAGATGCGGCGGCTCAGTTGTTCAAGGATGCGCGGAAAGCGCACCTCAAGCAGCAGACTCGGCTGACCGTAAATATCTGGATAAGTCGTAAATACGGTAAGCATCTGCGATGTGTCGGGATCGCGGAAAAATTCCGGCGGCGAAAGATCGGCATCGTCGGCCAGGATGCGCTCAAATTCGGGGCTTTGCTGCAAAGCACGCAACTCGGGGAAGCCCAGGCCCGTTTCAAGATAATTGGTCAGTCGCAGGGATGTGGGCGGCAAATCTTTTTCATCGGCCAGCCACAGGCTGAAATTGACCCGGGTCTGTTCGACAAGGCGATTGACTTCTTCGCTGCCGAGCAAGCGCCCCATGATGACCGTGCCCTGACGCGGACCATGCCCCATGCTGGTGAGTATCGGGCTTGAGGCGATCTGCAACGGGCCCAGGCGGGTGGCGAGGATGCCGGAGTGGATTTCATGCAGGTTGCTGAAATTCAGCAAAGGGTGGTCGGCGGGCCAGCGCGTAACGGGCAGTCGCTGAAGATCAAGATCGCGGCCGGTCGAATGATCTTTCTGCCGCGCCCAGATGACCTCGCCGTCGTTGTTGATAAACAGCAGCAGATCTGTTCGGGTCTTGCTGAAAGTGGCCGCCGAGAGGTTGGTGATCTGAAATCGGCGGTTGCGGTCTTGCACGAAGCGGTAGGTTTCGTCCCAGTGCGCCCAGTCGGTAATGAGGATGGCCAGGTGCTCTGACTCGCGCTGGAGAGCCGAAGCCACCCGCATGAGATTGAGGCGGGCGACTTCTTCTTCCGCGGCCAGCAGCACCGGTCCGAGAAGCAGGCGTGTGGCTCCGGCGCCCGCGAGCACAAAGAGCAGGAAGAAAAAGATCATCAGCAGGATGATCCGATGTTGCAAACGCATGCAGATGACTCCCGCGGTAAGCATTCAGGCAGGAGCAACTATAGAGATAATTGCGTTTTTTTGCAAGGCGCACCGTACCCTGATAACGTCAGGATTCCAGCACCTGGGGACTTAATCCAAGGCGCACACTGCCCCAAGGCCGTCCACCCAGGGCAATGGGCATGGACAGATCGCAGAGAATCTCACCGGTATCGCGCATATAGGTTTGCAGGAGTAGCGCCTTGTCGTTCTGCGCGGCGCGCAGACCGGTAGGGTCTTTGTAAAGACGTTTGTCGCGGCTGTTGGCCAGGTCGGTCTGGGGGTCGCCGGTCAGGGGGTGTGCATAGCGGCTGTTGTGGGTCGGCGCATAGCCGTTGCGGTCCACACAGATCGCAAAGGCGCCGCCGGGCAGTTCATCGAGAAAACGGTCATAAATGGGCTGCAGGGCGGCGGCGAAGATTTCATCGTAGCGGGTCCGGTATTTCTGCGGGTTGGTTCCACCGATGGGCTGGTATTGGGTGTCGAAGACATCGCAGCCCTGACCCATGAGATTCTCCAGCGTCTGACGCGCCTGCTCGCGAAAGGCTGCGGCATGCTCGATCACCCCTTCAAGGGCACCTTCACCGGTACGGTAGGCGGCAACCGTTTCAAGCAGATTTTCCGTGGTGTGCTTGAGAGATCCGGTGGCTTGTTCGGCTGTTTGCATGAGCTCGCCAACGTCGCGACTCGCCTGGTTGATGGCGCCGACCTTGGCGTGGATTTCCTCATTGGCGGCCGAAAGTTCTTCCACGGAAGCGCTGATACCCTGTAGCTGGGCATCGTTTTCTTCAAAATCGCGCACCATGGTCTCAAATCCCGTGCAGGCGCGGCTGACCACCTCGCGGCTTTGATTGGCGTAACTGCTGATATCCTTGGACTGTTCGAGGGAAATGCGGATCTGCTCCAGCATGCCTCCGACCTTCTCTTCAATTTCAGTGCTGGCCTTGTCGACTTGGCCGGCGAGTTTTTTGACCTCGTCCGCCACGATGGAAAAGCCCTTTCCGGCCTGGCCCGCGCGCGCCGCCTCGATAGCTGCATTAAGGGCCAACAGGGATGTCTGGGCTGAGATGGAGCGAATCAGTGCAATGATTTTCTGGATCTGCTGGGATTCGTCATCAAGGCGGGTGACGGTCTGCTGATTCTCATCGACCCGAGCGCTCATACGATGAATATTCTCCGCCACTTCCGCGAGCTCGTCGGCCGTGGTGCGGGCCGATTCGAGATTGCGCGAAGTGGAGGTGCAGATACGTTGGGTGCGGTCGGCAATCTCATCATGGGCGGATTTGGATTCGTTGCTGCCCGCAAAAATATCCTGAGCCAAAACCTCCTGGTTGCGTGCATTGCTGGTGGCCGAATCAACGCGACTGGACAATTGGGCGGCATTGACGGCGATTTCCACGCCCATGCGCCGTACTCCGAGAAACATCTCGCGCAATTTCTGCAGGGCGGTATTGCAGTTATCCGCAAGGTCGCCAAGTTCGTCGACGCTCGAGGCGCGCAACCGGACCGCAAGGTTACCTTCGGCGCCGGCGATCTGTTTCAGGACTTGGTTGATGCTGCGCACCGGTCCCAACAGCAGATGGCGCAGAAATAGAAAATTCATCACGAACAGCAGCAGAACGCCGGTCAGCAACCAGGGGGCGGCCTCGGCGCCGCGTGGCCAGTAAAGAACCAGTGCGATGCTGAGCACTTGCAGCAGGAACAAAAAGGCGAAGTTGCCCGCCAGCTTTTTTGTCAGGGAATTAAAGAAATTCTGTTCGAGAAACCCATAGAATTCTCTGAATACGCTCATGTGTCTGCTCCCTGAATGCACTCCTCTGATCTCAGAAAAAGGGGTCGTGCACAATGGATTTAAATCGACTAATGTCTGGACTTTAACAGGAGTGGGCAGGAAAATCAAACATTGTTTTTGTGTGGCCTGGAATTTTCTTTGCTGCGTAAACTTACAGAGGTATCTCTTCGATTTTGAGGCCGGCACCGCTACGGGTGTGGTAAAGAAACAGCATGGGGGTGCGCTGGGGAAACTCGGGAAGGGCATGAAAGACGGCGGCGAAAAATTGTAGTTTCACACCCTGGCCGCGCAAGCTTTCATGGGCCGCGCGGACCAGGCGACGGACCTGCTGTTGCTCTGCGCAGCTGAGGTTCTGATCGAAAAAAGCCGGCGCGCCGGCCGTTGTCACCCGTTCGCAGCGCGCGTAATCACGGGCCAGAAGATCCGTCAGGCGACGCGGCGGCGACGGCGCGAATTCGTTAGCGATGAAGTGGCCGAGGTGCTCGAAGAGGCTGCGCTGGGCGACGGGCAGGCGATGCAGATCCTGGCTCCGCCAGAACCTCTCGAGGCGTTCCAGGCCTGCACCGAGGCTGCCGCAAATTTCACTCAGGCCATGGAGAAAACCGGCCAGGCGGTCCGCATTGTAGGTCAGGTCGAGAAGCCGGCTGATCCCGCGCAGTTTTTCCAGTTCGGCGAAGCTTAACTCGGCTGTGGCAAGCACCCGGTAGGGTGGATTCGGGTCATGGCGGATGCCCAGGGCTTGCGCCTGCTCGCGCAGAGGTGACCCGGGCAGCAGCTTGACGGCCTCAACCTGGAGGTGATGGGGACGCAGGGCCGCTACCCGGTCGAGCGAACTGAGAAAGGCGCGATAATTTTCGCCGGGCAGGCCCGCGATCAGATCAAGGTGCAGATGGATGTTGTCTGTCTCACGCAACGCGCGCACGTTTTCTTCAAGCTTTTTCAGCGAGACGCTGCGCCCGATGGCGCTCAGGGTCGCCGGCAGGGTGGACTGCACGCCGATCTCGAACTGGAACAGGTTCGGCGGGACTCGCCGCAGCAAGGCGAGGGTTTCGCCATCAAGAAGGTGCGCACCGATCTCAAAGTGAAACCGGCTTGCGCGGTTGTGCGCCAGGATGAAACGAAAGATCTCCCGAGCGCGGGCGGCGTCGTAATTGAACGTGCGATCCACCAGCTTGATTTGTGGCACACCCCGCGCCATGAGCAGCCCGAGGTCGGCGCGAATGCGTTCCAGGGAAAAGGAACGTACGTTGCTATCGAGGGAGCTCATGCAGAAGGCGCAGGTGTAGGGACAGCCGCGGCTGGTTTCATAATAGACCAGGCCACGGGAGAGATCGACCTGTCCGGCGGCGAAAGGCGAGGGGATGACGTCGAGGTCGGCCAGGGGTGGGGCGTGTGGGCCTTCTTCCACGCCCGCGGCCGAACGCCAGGACAGGCGCGGCACCTCCCCTGGCGGCTTGCCGTCGCGCCAGGCCTCGAGCAGGCCGCGCAAGGGAATTTCGCCTTCGCCGCGAACCAGGGCGCTGAGTCCGGGATGCCGGGCAAAGAGTTGAGGCCCGTCGAATGATACCTCGGGGCCGCCGATGACGGTACGAATATGCGGTGCCGCCGCGCGCAGGGCGTCGATGAGGTCAAGGGTTTCGCGGCGGTTCCAAAGGTAGACGGAAAATGCGACCACGTCGGGCTCCGCGGCAAGGAGTGCGGCGAGGACCTGTTCGCGCGGCTCATGGACGGTAAATTCCTCAATGAGGATGTCGCCGCAGGAGTTGCCGCAGTAGGCGGCCAGGCAGGGCAAGGCGAGGCTTGCATGAATGTATTTGCTGTGCAGGGTGGCCAGAATAGTACGCATGCCTGTCAGCATAAGCGAAGGCCGATGATGAGGTGAAGAAAAAAATCCCCTTACCACGTGTGGTGGTTTGCGGGTACAATGAGAAGTTAGAAAAAATCGGGAGGTCTGGTCCCGGAGGAAAGAAAATTTCATGAAGAAAAGCAAAACAATTCTCGCCGTAGTTGCGGATGAGCAGGGCGAGGTTTTCGAGCATCCACAGCTGCACATGGCCGGCATGAACGGTATGAGCCCCTGTCTGCCCCAGGCGCAGGAACTGATCCCTTTGCCCGAGGGCAGCCGCCTGTTTACCCTGCCGGGGGTGCCCCCCATCGGCTATGATCCTGGCAAGCAACGCTTTGTGACGAGTACCCGGCTGCCCCGTCAGTGGGGCGGCGCCCGGATTCAGGCGGTTTGCGCGTTTATGGCGCCGGCCTATACCCGCACCCTGTTGCCCGCGGCAGATTACGGGCGCAAGCAGCTTGTTTTGCCGCTGTGGGCCTATACGGCGGTCGGCTGGTGTGTTGAGGACGAGCGTTTTTACGTGGCGGCCGCGCGCGTCGACCGCAACACCCAATGGCAACCAGAGCATTTTGACGACCGCGAACTCGACCCCCTGGTGCGCAATCGGCTCCGCGCTCACCCGGACAATCGCCTGCTGGAACAGTTGGCACGCTGCGCGGTGGACTATCACTGCTTTGCCGCAAAAAATCTGTTCTTTGGCCGCTGGGAAGCGCCGCTGCCGACCTCGCCCGCTTGCAACTCGGCGTGTCTCGGGTGTCTCTCGTTGCAACCCGAAGCCAGCGAGTGCTGTCCCTCCAGCCAGGAGCGCATCGCTTTCGTGCCGACCGTTGATGAAATCTGTGGCGTTGCCGTTCCGCATCTGGAACAGGCGCAAAATGCCATTGTCTCTTTCGGCCAGGGCTGCGAGGGCGATCCCATCCTGCAGGCCGACCTCATCGCCTCGGCGGTGCGCCGCATGCGTGGCCAAACGACACGTGGGACGATTCATCTCAACAGCAACGCATCTCTGCCCGATGCCGTGGAGCGGCTTGCCGATGCGGGTCTCGACTCGATTCGTGTTTCTCTGAATTCCGTGCGCCCCGCTCTTTATCAGGCTTACCACCGTCCCCAGGGTTATGTGTTTGCCGATGTCGTCGAATCCTTGCGCCGCGCGAAACGCCAGGGGCTTTTCACCATGCTCAACTATTTGGTGTTTCCCGGAGTAAGCGATCAGCCCGCCGAAGTCGAGGCCCTTCTCGCCCTGCTTGAGGAGACCGGCGTCGATCTGGTGCAGTTGCGTAATCTCAGCATCGATCCGCAGGTCTATTGGCAGGCCATGGGGGAAAAGGAATCCGGAATGGGCATGAAGGCGATGATGGACCTGGTCAAGCAGCGCTTGCCGCACTTGCAATATGGTTATTTTAATCGCACACGGGAAAATTTTTTTCCACCCGGCTATGAAACCGACTGGCCGCTTTAATGCCTGAGGTTACAGCGAATCTTTCAGAGACTGCTTCATGAGTTTGTTGCGTCCCAAATCTTTTCAGGTGCTCATCGTCATCGGCTTCGGCGCTGTGCTCATGCCCTTGCTGGTCACCATGATCGCTGCCGAAATCTCCGTCAGTCGGTTGGTGGACAAGGGTACCGATGCCGTTTATCGCTCTGTTGCGGCGACTGACGGGGGCCGCATCATGCTCGAGCGTCTGGTCGAACTGGAACGCAAGTCGCGCCAGTACCAGGTGCTGAAAGATCCGCAGATTCTTTCCGAGGTTGCTGAAAAATACGACGAATTTTTAAGCTCTCTGGAACACCTCAAGGACCTCGCAGCGCCGCAGCAGCAGGAGGTTCTCGAACAGCTTCTGGTGGAGGCGGGCATTCTGGTGACGGCACTTCACCGGCCTGCCGGTGTCTCGACCGATCTTGATGCTTTCGGCGATCTCAATGAGAGGGCCAAGGCGGTTTATTTCAACAGCTATGATCTGATCGTGCAGGAAGTCGAAGCCATGCAGTCTCATGCCGGTCGCACTCAGATGGTGCTGTTGTGGACGTCACTGGCGCTGATTACGCTCACTATGGCGCTGGTGATGCTTTTTGCGCAATTGCTGGCGCGTCCCGTCAAGCAGATCAACAAGGGGATCAGCCGCATGGGGGCCGGCGATTATGAGCAGGCCATCAGCGTTGGAGGGCCCCAGGATCTGCAGTTTCTTGGCGAACGTCTCAATTGGCTGCGCCTGCGGCTGGGCGAGGTCGAGCGGGAAAAAGCGAAATTTCTCGCGCATGTCAGCCATGAGCTGAAAACCCCTCTGGCCTCTATTCGAGAAGGCTCCGAATTGATGATGGAGGAAATGGCCGGACCTCTGAACCCACAACAGCGTGAAATTGTTCACATCCTGCAGAAAAACAGCCTGCAGTTGCAAAAACTCATCGAAAATCTGCTTGGTTTCAGTCGTGGGCAAGCTCTTGGAGAAAACGGTTCGGTGGTTGATGTTCTGACCCTGGTGGAGGTGGTCATGGAAGATCAACGGGCCGCGGTACTGAAAAAGGAGCTGAAAATGCGTACCAGCCTTTCTCCCCTGCACCTTCAGGGGGATCAGGACCGGCTGCGAATTCTGGTGGACAATCTGTTGTCCAATGCCGTCAAGTTTACCCCGGTTGGCGGCGTTGTCGAGTTGAGCGTCGGCCGCGATGGGGACATGGCCCTGATTGAGGTTGGTGATTCGGGACCGGGCATCACCGCCGAGGAGGCTGAGAAGATTTTTCAGCCCTTTTATCAAGGGTGCGCTCCCTGCTTGAGCCATGTTCAGGGTACGGGTATCGGTTTGTCCATTGTCAGGGAATATGTCGCATCCCTGCGGGGAAAGGTCGCCGTAGAGCAGAGCCCCGCCGGCGGAGCTTTATTTCGCGTATGGCTGCCACTTGCAGTGGAGGACATATCATGAAATGCGTTGTTTCCTTGTTGATTATGATGCTGGTGATGCCGGCCGGAGGCTGTACCCTGGTCCAGGACAGTCTTCCGCGCTGGAGCCAGGAGGCTGAGCCTTTGCTGGAGCCCGTTGCATCCGATGCCGAGGATCCTTCTGAGGTCATGGACGGGCCTGTCTCTGCCAAAAGTGTCACAGCGAGCGATATCCTCATCTATCTGGCAGAATTTCAGAAATTGGACTCCGCGCCGCAGGCCGAGGAGTATCTAAGCCTGACCCGGCTTTACGAAGCCCATCCGGGGGAACGGGAGCGTTTTCAACTGGCGACGGTCCTGCTGATTCCCGGCAAGGGTTTCAGTAATGCTCACAAGGGGCGTGAATTGTTGCAGGGCTATCTGACGGAATCTCAAAAGAGTGAGGACCTTCAAGCACTGGCGAAACTGTTGGTGGCGCAAGTCGCCGAGCGGGAAAAAGTCGAAACACTTCTGGCTCGGGAGAAGGAGACCGCCGCGACCTTGGCACGCCAGTTGAATGAACTGCGCAACATTGAAACCATTATGCGACAGCGGGAGGTCAACGGCCGTCCCGGCCTGTGATATGAGTCATTATGAATTTGAGTAAAAAACGTATTTTGCTGGTTGACGACGATGAAGATCTTCTCCGGCTGCTTTCCATGCGGCTTACCGGCAATGGCTATGAGGTCAGTCTGGCCCAGAGCGGCGAAGAAGCTCTGGGCTTGCTGCCGGTTATTCGACCTCAATTGGTGATTACCGATCTGCGTATGGAGGGGATGGACGGAATGGGGCTTTTCGATGCCATCCGCAAGGCACACTCGTCTCTGCCAGTCATTATTCTCACCGCCCATGGGTCGATCCCCGACGCGGTTGCCGCCACCAAGCGCGGCGTTTTTACTTTTCTCACCAAGCCTTTGAACAGCCGCGAACTGCTGCGCGAAGTTGACAAGGCGCTGAGCCTCTCACCCGGAGGTGTCGGTGGGGAACTTGGCCAGGAATGGCGGCGCGAAATAATTACTCAGAGCCCTCTCATGGAAGATCTGCTGAGCAAGGCTCATCTTGCCGCGGCCAGTGGTTCGAGTGTGCTGATCCTGGGGGAAAGCGGCACGGGCAAGGAACTTCTCGCGCGGGCAATTCATCAGGCCAGTGCGCGTGCGTCCAAACCCTTTGTCGCTGTGAACTGCGGTGCGATTCCCGACAGCCTTCTTGAGTCGGAACTCTTCGGTCACACCAAGGGCGCTTTTACCGGGGCTGATCGCAACTACTCGGGATTGTTCCGCTCCGCTGATGGCGGCACCCTGTTTCTTGATGAAATCGGCGACATGCCCCTTTCCCTGCAAGTCAAACTGCTGCGGGTGTTGCAGGAAAAGCAGGTGCGCTCCATTGGTTCGGCCATCGCAACCAATATCAACGTGCGGATTATTTCCGCGACTCACCGGGTGCTGGAGGACGAAATTCAGGAGGGAAACTTTCGTGAAGACCTTTATTATCGACTGAATGTGGTTTCCCTGGAGCTGCCGACACTGGCCGAGCGGCGTGAAGATATCCCCCTTTTGGCCAATCATTTTCTGCAAAAATTCACGAGTGAAACAGGTAAAACCGTCGGTAGTTTTTCTTCCGAAGCCCTCGATGTACTGATCAGCGCCAGTTGGCCCGGGAACATCCGCCAGTTGGGAAACGTGGTCGAACAGGCCGTAGCTTTATCCACCAGCCATGTCATTTCCTCCGATCTGATCAACAACGCCATTCGCGAGACACCAGAAGACATCCCTTCCTTTGCCGATGCCCGGCGCCAGTTTGAGCAGGAATACCTTGTACAGTTGCTCAAGATTACCAATGGCAATGTCAGTCATGCCGCGCGCCTCGCCAAGCGTAACCGCACTGAGTTCTACAAATTACTCAGCCGTCATCATATAGTGCCGACACTTTTTAAATAATGTCGCTTTTCGACAACAGCTGCGATGGCGTTGACCCTCTGCGCAATGGGCTTGCTCTCAAGCCTGGGTGGTAAGATAAAATGACTGTGATAATAGATGGTTCCGAGAAATGGTCGAGAGATTTTTGTTTTTACTTGTTAGGGCAAGGAGCTTATGTGGATAAACAGGTGTAGCTTTCTGGCGACAGCGGATCGGTGCTAAACACCTTTTGAACAGGCGTCTTTTTTTGCATTCTGCGTAACCTGTTGAAAAATAGTTGGTTTCTTGGTTGGCATTTAGATTGCAATCACATTAGCCAGTTACGAAATTTCGGTTGCCACCTTGCCGGCAGGCTTAACGTCTCGCACTCGCAGGTCCCACAAAACATAAAGCAGTTGCATTTCCGTCCGGCGGGTTCTGCCCTACCGCTGGGCGGTTTTTTTTTGGTTGTGCGCCATTATGTTCACAAAACATGAACATTGGTTGGAGTGTTCTGTCTCTTCTCGTTTGACAGGCAAGAGGGAAATTTACATACTGGACGCAGATTGGGGTCAATCCAGGGGTTGGTGTCACGCGAATTTTTTCAGGGAAGTCCATGGGTGTCGTTGATATGTTCAGGCCTCTGTCCCTGTTGTCTGCACGGGAATTGCGTGGTTGGTTGCTGGACCAGCATCCGGATGACTATCTGTTGCTCGATGTGCGTCAAAAGCAGGAGTATAGCAGGGGACACCTGCCAGGGGCGATTTCCATGCCCCTGTGGGAACTTCCGGAGCGCCTTCGCGAACTCGATTTAAATCTGCCTCTTATCCTCTATTGCAGTTTTGGTTTACGCAGTCGCGCAGCAGCCGTCCTGTTGCACGGCGCAGGTTGTCGTGACGTCGCAATTCTCGAGGGAGGCTTTGCCGCCTGGCAGGGAGAGGTCGCCACCGGGCTTGACAGCCAGGTGCTGGGCGTTCTTGACACCTCATCCAATGAACGGTTTATTGCCGCTGCCTGGCTGCTGGAAGAGGGAACCGAGCAGTTTTATCTCAGGATTGGCGCCATTTGTGAACATATGGCCGTGGCTTTCCTTTTCGGTGAACTGGCCAAAGCCGAGGTTCAGCATAAAAAAACACTGTCCGGATTATATGAAGTTTTCTCCGGAAAACAAGCTGGAGAACATTTTGCCCTTGAACTTTTGCCACGCACGGAAGGAGAGGTCTTTATTGAGGGCGGCGTCCCCCTGCGCGAAGTGTGCCGCTGGGCCGAAGGCAGAAGTGCGCGGGAGCTGTTGGATCTGGCCATCGCACTTGAAACCAATGCCTATGACCGCTACCTCACTCTAAAACGGCGTCTGTCTGATGAAAACCTTCAGCGTATCGTCGAGGTTCTGGCGGGCGACGAACGACGACACTTGAAAAGACTGCTGGCTGCCTACGACGAAATGATTGAATCCGGCATCTGATGTGGGGCGGATCTGAATTGCAAAAAGAAACGGGGTGGTCTTCAGACCACCCCGTTTCTTTTTTGTGCCTTATCGTGGGCCTCAATCTGCCTGAGGCATAGCCTTAATCAATTCGCGGTTCATGCGCGCGATAAAGGAGACGCTGATTCCTTTCGGGCAGGCTGCTTCGCACTCATAATGGTTGGTGCAGTTGCCGAAACCTTCCTTGTCCATTTGCTCGACCATGGCTTTAACACGGCGCGCGGCTTCAGGCTTGCCCTGCGGAAGCAGCGCAAGCTGCGAAACCTTCGCCGAGGTGAAAAGCATCGCGGACGCATTGGGGCAGGCTGCGACGCAGGCTCCACAACCGATGCAGGCCGCGGCATCCATGGCGGCTTCGGCGTCGGGTTGGGGAATCAGAATCGAGTTGGAGTCGGGAACCCCCCCATTGTGGCTTTCCGTAGAGGTGGGACAACCGCCGGTATGGCAACTCACATACCCATAGGCCTGCATGATGCGCTCAAAGGCGGTCCGGTCGACAACCAGGTCCTTGATTATGGGAAAAGCCTTGGAACGCCAGGGCTCGATGTAGATGGCATCTCCGTCCTTGAAGGTGCGCATGTGCAACTGGCAGACAGTGATTTCTTCCTCCGGCCCGTGAGGAACGCCGTTAATGACCTGAGAACACATCCCGCAGATGCCTTCCCTGCAGTCATGATCGAAGGCAATAGGCTCCTTGCCTTTGCGGATCAATTCCTCGTTGACTTCATCAAGCATTTCAAGAAATGACGAATCGGGACTGACGTCCTTGGCTTCGTATTTCTCAAGCTTGCCCTTTTCGCCGGGCCCTTTCTGGCGCCAAACGTAGAGTGTCAGATTCATTATTTGTAACTCCTCACGGCAAGTTTAACGTTTTCGAACTTCAGGGGCTCTTTGTGCAACTCGGGTTCCTTATCGACCCCCTTGAATTCCCAGGCACCCACGTAGGCGAAATTCTCGTCATCGCGCATGGCCTCGCCGTCCTCAGTCTGGTGCTCGACGCGGAAATGGCCGCCGCAGGATTCCTCGCGATGCAGGGCATCTTTGACGAAGAGTTCGCCAAATTCGAGAAAGTCGGCGAGACGCCAGGCATTTTCCAACTGCTGGTTGAATTCAGCGCCGGAGCCCGTGACCTTGAGGTTGTTCCAGAATTCGTCGCGAATTTGAGGGATTTCTTTCAGCGCGGTGTTAAGACTCTCTTTGCTACGCGCCATGCCTGCGTTGTCCCACATGCACTTGCCGAGCTGGCGATGCAGTTCCGCGGGTGACTTCTTGCCGTTGATGGAAATTAGTTTTTTGAGCTGCCCATCGACATCTTCCCGGGATTTCTTGAACTCGGGATGATCGTCCTTGACCTGACCCGGCTTAACCCCTGCGAGGTAATTGGCGATGGTGTTGGGAATGACAAAGTAACCATCAGCCAGACCTTGCATGAGCGCCGAGGCGCCGAGGCGGTTGGCACCATGCACGGAAAAGTTGGCCTCGCCCAGGACAAACAGCCCGGGCACGTTGCTCATGCAGTTGTAATCGACCCACAGGCCACCCATGGAATAATGGGGGGCGGGGTAAATACGCATGGGCACTTTGTAGCCGTTTTCAGCCGTGATTTTTTCATACATCTGAAACAGGTTGCCGTAGCGTCCGCGAATCGTGTCTTCGCCGAGGCGCTTGATGGAATCGGCAAAGTCGAGATATACACCGCGGCCGCCGGGGCCGACACCGCGTTCGTCGTCGCACTGCTCCTTGGCAGCACGCGAGGCGATGTCACGCGGTGCCAGGTTGCCGAAGGAGGGATACTTGCGTTCCAGATAGTAGTCGCGCTCCTCTTCGGGAATCTGCGACACGGGTTTGCTGACATCTTCCTTTTTCTTGGGGACCCAGCAGCGACCGTCGTTACGCAGGGATTCGGACATCAGAGTCAGTTTGGACTGATGCTCGCCGGTCTGCGGGATGCAGGTGGGGTGAATCTGCGTATAGCACGGGTTGGCGAAGAAAGCGCCTTTTTTGGCTGCCTTCCATTGGGCGGTGACGCTGCAGCCCATGGCATTGGTGGAGAGGTAAAACACGTTGACATAACCGCCGGTGGCGAGAATGACCGCATCACCCCAGTAGGATTCGACCTCGCCGGTGACCAGGTTGCGGCAGGTGATGCCTTTGGCGACACCATCGACCACCACCACGTCAAGCATTTCGCGACGGGCGAACATTTTGACCGATCCGGCGCGGATCTGACGGCACAGGGCCGAGTAAGCTCCGAGCAGCAGCTGCTGGCCGGTCTGACCGCGGGCGTAGAAAGTACGGGAAACCTGGGCGCCACCGAAGGAGCGGTTGTCGAGGTAGCCGGCATAGTCGCGGGCGAAGGGCACGCCCTGGGCAACGCATTGGTCAATGATGTTGTTGCTGACCTGGGCCAGGCGCCAGACGTCGGCTTCGCGGGCACGGAAGTCGCCGCCCTTGACGGTGTCATAGAACAGGCGATAAATGCTGTCGCCGTCGTTGGGGTAGTTTTTAGCGGCATTGATGCCGCCCTGCGCAGCGATGGAGTGAGCGCGGCGCGGACTGTCCTGGTAGCAGAAGGCCTCGACGTTGTAGCCGAGTTCGCCGAGGGATGCGGCGGCCGCACCACCGGCCAGGCCGGTTCCGACCACCAGAACTTTGAATTTGCGCTTGTTGGCGGGATTGATCAGCTTCATATCGAAGCGATGCTTGTCCCAAGTCTTTTCAATGGGTCCGGTAGGACATTTGCCGTCGAGTATCACGATAGTTCCCCCTAGAGTTTGATCATGCCTACGAAAATGGAAATGGGAATGGCGATGTAGCCTACCAACAGGACGATCGCAATCCATTTGCCGGCAGTCTGAATGGTCGGCAGAGTGCGTGCATTGTTCAGGCCTGTGGACTGGAACATGCTGCCGATGCCGTGACTCAGATGCAGCAGCAAAAACACCATGGCGATGACGTAGGTCAGGGTGATAAAGAATTTCTGAAAGCTGAGGACCACCATGGCATAGACATCAAGGCGGCCGGCAGCATCAACGAAGTGAGAAATCTCGGGGTTCGTGACGCGCACGGTGAAATGCAGCAGGTGGTAAATGGTGAAAAGCAGAAGCACTAGACCGCTGTAAATCATGATCTGCGCAGCATAGCTGGTGCGAAGGTTCTCCTTCTGTGCGTACCCGACGGGACGCGCCAGCTTGTTCTCAAGCGTCAGCTTGAGGCCCAGCCAGATGTGCAGCAGGAAAACTCCCAGCATCACCAGCCGGAAGATCCACACAATCGGCCCCATGCTGTGGAGTGTGGCCGCATAGGCATTAATGCCGTCGGGCCCCGCGAAAATCGATGTGTTGCCGATGAGGTGGACGATGACGAACAGGACTAGAATCAGCCCCGTTGCCGCCATGGCGATCTTCTTACCCACCGAGGATCCAAATAACATTTGCATACCCATCATCCCCTGAAAAAGTTGACTTGCCTCTGCCTCTCCGACGCTTGTTCAGAGGGCACTCTCTCCGATAATAATCCTAATGTCGCCGGAACAGACCGGCGCCGAAAATCCATGAAATAGCGGCGGTGCCCGCCATGATGCGGGTGACCGGAAGTTGACCTGGAGTGCTTTTGCGTCCATGTCCATCAGGAAATGCCCGTGGCGAGCAGGGGGACCTGCAAAAAGCCATGTTTCATGACCGTTTTGCTCCCATTTTCCTTAGGGATTACGAGCCGTTAACGCCTCTTCAGAAGTAGACTGTATACACAATCCATCCTTTTCTAGCAGCCCATGACAAAAATGTCAATTTTTACTTTGATCCTTCGCGGGGCGCAGTGGAAAAAATTGTCCAACCACGGACAGGAAGGGTTTCTGCTAAGGTCGATGGATGAGCGTAGATGGGTTTTCTGTTTTTTCGCGCGGTGGGTGTGGATAAAAGAAAACAAATTCCCCTCATCTCTTATTTCTGCAAGAATGACAGATGGATCGTAGCCTGGATCAATGAGTTTCGAGCTGATTCAGGCATGCGCCGGAAATCGTGTGCAAGAGGAGGTATCAATGAAGGTTATTATCCACTGGGTGCGACTTTTTCTGCTGGCCGCGCTCCTGACGGCCTGTGCGGCCGGCGCCGGACAGCGCACCGCCGATCTGCTTGAGAAAGAGCATCAGGTCATGTCTGATGAAGAGATACGGGCTTATTACCAGAGTCTCAGTGATCAACTGGCGCGCGAGTCACGTGCGCTGCGCACCTCCGGAAATGTCGGATACGGCACCGGTTCCTTCGGCGTCGGCGCCACCCGAGGCATGGCCGATGAAGCACAGGTGCAAGCCTTGCGTGAGCGTTGGAACGAGGTGCGACAGGAACTGCGGCGCCGCGAACTGATGCCCTGAGCGTGCAGGTCTGGAGGTGAGGTGTGGGCGGTGGTCAGAAGCTGTGCCGCAATGCCAGAGTCCAGGCTGCGACAACAAGGGCAAGGGCGCCAAGGCCCGCCGACCAGCCGAATCTTGAATGGGCTGTTGGATGTGAAGCCCTGGGGTCGGGCACCAGATAGCCAAGGCCCAACCCGGCAAGAAAACCAAAGAGGTGGGCGCCGAGGTCGGTGTTTTCTCCGCCCGCGCCGAACATGGCCAGCAGCGCGGCTCCGGCCGCCAGGGGCAGAAAACGGCGCAGGTTCATGGCTTTGTCGCGGCGACGTGTTTCCATGGCGCAGAGAATCCCGATGGTTCCGAACACGGCTGTGGATGCTCCCACTGCGCGATGACTGCCGGTCTGCAGCCATGCGTTGATCAGGTTGCCGGCCATCCCGGAGGCGAGAATCAGCGCCCAGCCCCGGCCGAATCCCGTGACGGCGCACAGGCGCGCGGCGAACAAGCCGCCGAGGATCAGGTTGCCCGTCAGGTGCCGCCAGTCAATATGCAGGGTCAGGGCGGTGACGGTGCGCCACCATTGCCCGTTGCGGATGGCGGCCGCGTGAGCCGCGCCCTGTTCGTACCATTGCTCGGGGCGCAGGCCCAAGGGGCCCGGGTCAAGAAGGGTAAGATTGTGAAAGATGGCCAGGAGCAACAGAAGCGAGAGCGTTTCGCGGGTATGGTCGCGGGTTTGGATTTCCGTGTTTCTCGGCGGCCAGTGGCGGTTCTTTTCCTCGTAGGTGCGGATTTCGTATTCGGCTTGCTCGCGCTGCGCATGCGGCACCAGAATGGTCCACTCCCAACCGCGCCGCAGCACCCGGTGGGGAACCTGGCGTGCTTCCAGAACCAGAGACCAGGTTCGCACACGTGTTATCGAGAGGCATCGGCCCGCCTCTGGAAGGATCTCGGCTGGAACAATCTCATGTTCGTCTTCGGATGCAGGTGCTGTTGTCATTATTCGTTTCTTTTTTCTGCCGCGATTTGTTAGAATTCGTTTTTGATTTTATTCTTCTTGTGCGGCAGGATGCGTTTTAATGAGTCGTTTTTTTCGCGATGCGCCGATCCGGCAGAAGCTGAACGCCATCATCATGCTGACCAGCTCCGTGGTGCTGGTGCTCACCCTGAGTGCATTCATTCTCACTGAAGTCGTCACCTTCCGTCAAACTCTCGTCGACAAGACCTCTACCCTGGCCGAGATCATCGGTCGCAACAGCCGCAGCGCCCTGGTTTTCAGGGATTTTCTCTCGGCTGGAGAAACTCTCGCCTCGCTGAGTGCCGAGGACGGCATTCGGGCGGCCTATATTTTCGATTCCGATCATGCTCCCTTTGCCCATTATCTGAATCCGCGTCATTCCGGATTCGAGGAAAACGCCCAGGATCTGGCTCTCCCCAATGAAGACCTGCGCGTTCTCATACAGGACGGACGGCAGTCCCATCGCTTTACCCTGACCTCGCTCATTCTGCTGCATCCCGTTGCGATGGATGGTCACCAGGTGGGAACTGTGGTTCTGCAGTCCGATCTTCGTCAACTTTATCAGAGGTGGCAGTGGTTTGGTATCGGCGCTTTGCTGGTTCTCTGGTCGTCCATGCTTCTCGCCTACCTGATCTCATCGCGCCTGCAAGGATTTATCTCGCTGCCGATTCTGCAACTCCTCGGGGTCATGAACCGAGTGAGCCGGGAGCAGAATTTTCGGGTAAGAGCCCGGAAAGACAGTGAAGACGAAATCGGTGGACTGATTGAAGGGTTCAATGAAATGCTCAGCCATATCGAGCAGCGCGACCTTGAACTGGAAAACCATCGGCGCAACCTGGAAACTCTTGTTGATCAGCGCACCCTGGATTTGCGTCGTGCCAACGAAGAACTCCTGAAAACGGTGACCGCGCTTGAGCGGGCGAAAGAAGAAGCTGAAGCTGCCAATCGGGCCAAGTCGCAGTTTCTGGCGAACATGAGTCATGAAATCCGTACTCCGATGATCGGGGTGCTGGGGATGACGGACCTGCTTTTCCGCACCGATCTCGATGAGCGTCAGCATAGTCTGGCAGAAACAGTTTACAATTCCGGCGAAGCACTCTTGAGCATTCTCAATGACATCCTTGATTTCTCCAAAATTGAAGCTGGCAAGTTCGAGCTTGAACGGGTGGATTTTGACCTGCGCCAGTGCGTGGAGGACGCAGTGGAACTCCTTGCTGAAAAGGCTTTCGGCAAGGAATTGGAACTGGTTTGCCACATCGATGGAAAAACTCCGCGCCTGGTGTGCGGCGATCCCGGGCGTCTACGACAGATCCTGCTTAATCTGCTCGGTAACGCCGTCAAGTTCACCGCCGCCGGTGAGATCGTGGTGAGCGTGCGCACTCTTATGGAGGAGCGACAAAATACCTGGCTGCGTATTGAGGTACGTGATACCGGCATCGGCATCGCGCGCGAGGTTCAGGAACAGATCTTCGAGTCTTTCTCCCAGGCCGACAACACCACCGCCCGCCAGTATGGGGGAACGGGCCTTGGTCTCTCCATTGTCAAGCAGCTGGTGGAGATGATGGGCGGCACCGTCGGCATGGAGAGCGAACCCGGCAAGGGTTCGGTCTTCTGGGTCAATCTGCGTGTCGCCAAACGCGGCGGGCAGGAGGACGCGGCCAGTGTCGTGCCAAGCGAACTGGGCGGCCGCGAAGTTCTCGTGGTTGAGAATAATGAAGCGGCCTGCTCAGCGCTGGTTGATTCCCTGGCGGATCTGGGTCTGCGGGCGCAGACAGCGGCAACCCCGACCGCGGCCATGGACCTTCTGCGTCGCGCGGTCTCTGCCGGACGGCCCTATGCCCTGGCGCTCATCGATGAGAGCCTGCCTGGGCAGAGCGGTTTGCAACTGGCGGCAGGGATTCACGGCGGGCCTGATTTTGCCCAGACCCGGATTGTCCTGCTGTGTCCGCACCAGATGTGCGCTTCCGCGGATCAGCGTGTCGCTGCCGGCGTTGTCCGCACCCTGTGCAAGCCGGTGCGCGCGTCGCTGTTGCCGCAAACCTTGGCCGCTGCTCTGGCGGCGGCCCCGCTTCCGGTTGCGGTGCCGCGACCCACGCCGGTGGTGCCTGTTTTGGACCTTGCGGAGGACAGGGGCCAGCTTCCCCGGCGGATTCTGGTTGCGGAAGACAATCCCACGACCCAGCGGCTGATCGAACTTCTCTTCGAGGGCCTGGATTATCGCCTCTGTATTGTCGGCAGCGGCAGCGAGGCGCTGGAACGCCTTGCCGGAAGCCGTGCCGATCTGGTGTTCATGGATTGCCAGTTGCCCATTCTGGATGGCTTTGAAACCACACGCATTCTGCGTCGGCGCGGCTACCGCATGCCCATCGTCGCCATGACGGCTCACACCCAGAAGGACGATGTGCGACGCTGCCTGGACGCCGGCATGGACGATTTTCTTGCCAAGCCTTTCAGGCAGCAGGATTTGTTCAACATGCTCGATAAGTGGCTGAATTGATTTTAATCGAGAAATCATGAAGATTTTCAATAACATCCTGCTGCTGTCCGTGAGTTTGTTCGGGCTCATTCTGACACTGGCCGCGGCCTTGTGGCTGGGCGCCCATCAATGGCGGCAAGACTCCCGGCCCCTGGTGGTTTCATCCGTCGAAATTCTCCCCGCATCCGGCGAGGATACTCTCCGCCTGCGGCTTGAAGGACAGGGTTTTTCTTCTCGGACACAGGTCGCATTGACTCTTGACAGCGCGAATCGTCACGCTATTGTCGGCAGCCTCGAAACGCTCGGTATCCCCGGCACTCTGGAGCAGGTTCGCGTCCTTGGGAACCGAGCCTATCTTGCCAACAGCCGCTCGGGGATACAAGTGGTGGACATCAGCGATCCACGCCGGCCAAAGGTTCTCGGGGTGGAAAAAGAGGCCTTCAGATCCCCCTGGGATCTTAAAGTCGCCGGTGATCTGGCCTATGTTTCCGACAGCCGCCAGGGGCTGGTGATTCTCGATGTCTCCGATGCGACGCGCCCCCAGGCCGTCGGGCGCTTTGTGACCCCGGACGCCTGTTTCGGGCTGGCGGCCTCGCCGGCGGGCCTGGTTCTTCTGGCCCAGGGGAAAAAAGGGGTCTTGTTGCTCGATGTCAGCGATCCGCGCGCACCGCGCGAAATCGGAAGGCTCCCTTCTCTGGATTTCTCCTGGACCGTCGCGGTGCGCGATCATCTCGCCTTTGTCGCCGACAATCGCGGCGGATTGCGCATCTTCGATCTGCAAAATGCCGCCCAACCCCAATTGCTCGCACAGCTTGCAACGGAAGGAAATCTCCACTCAGTGGTTGTTCAGGAGGATTTGGTCTTTCTGGCCGACCAGAAGCGCGGATTGATTGTGCTTGACGTGAGTGATCCCGCAAAGCCGCGAAACTTGAGCGAATTGACTTTAGCCGGAATCGGCAGGGATTTGCAGGTGCACGGCGATACCCTGGCATTTGCCACACAGACGAACGGGGTGAAAATTGTGGATGTCTCAGATCCCCGCCGCCCGCGTAAGACGGGGTTTGTCCAGCCCCTGCGAACCGCGCGCGGCGTGGCTCTCAGCGACGATTTTCTGTTTGTAGCCGACAGTCGCCAGGGTTTGCAAGTGGCTGAATTGTCCCGCGCCAGAGCGGGCCTGAACGTCCATCATTCCCTCGGCGACATTGTCACGGCCTTGGCTCAGGACGGCCCGATCCTCTACGCCGGGATGCAAAACCAGGGTCTCCAGAGTTTTCAGCGCGATGCGGAAGACACGCTGGTCTCCCGCGGAACCTTTGGTAAGTCGTTTTCGGCGGTTCGCGACGGCGCCGTTGCCGGCGACTCTCTATTTTTGGCGACCGGCAATGATGGCTTGCAGATTCTAGACCTTGGCGAAGAAGGGCAAATGCGCCGGATCGGTCACCTGGTCGCCGGAGGGGTTGCGCACCGCGTGGTCCTGCTCGACGAGGGTCGTATCGCCGTGGTTGCGGCTGGGTTGGACGGCATTCAGGTGATCGATGTGGCGCGCCCGCGGCAACCCACCTTGATCCATCGTCTTGGCGGCCTCGGCAACTTGGTGGACCTGCTGGTCTGGCCGGGGGGAATGGCTGCCCTGGACGCTACCGGACAGGTGCATCTGCTGGATATCACGGATCCGCGGCAGCCGCGCTTAGGTGCCTCGGTGAGCCTGCCGGATATCCTGCGCGGTCTGGAACTTCACGGGGACACCTTGTATGTTATCGGCGAGGGAAATCACCTCTATCTGATCGATATTCGCGCGCCGCGGACCTCGCTCAAGAAAGTTGCCCTGGCTGCCGGCACAAAGCCCCGCAGTCTGGGGATTTCCGGAGACCATCTCTATTTGCTTGCCAAGTCTGCGAAGCGCTTCACTTCGCAACTTCTGATTTTCGATCTCGCCAGGCAAGGGATGCCGTTTCTGGTGAAGCGCATCGCCCTCCCGGGACAGCAAGAGTTTCTTCGCATTTTCGATGAAACTCTCTATCTTTTGCCGGGAGGCACTCTGCAGGTCTGGGATATCGCTGAACCTGCAGAGCCGCGCGAGGTCAACGCGATGGCTATTGGAGGTGGGACTAGGGATCTGGTGTCGCTTGGTTCGGGAAACTTGAAACTTCTTCTGGGGCGCATGGGCATTCGGCGTCTGGATGTCTCTGATCCCCATGCGCCGCGCCTGGTGCGCACCTCGGTCGATAATATCAGCGAGGTGATAGGTCTGGAGGCCAGAGGCGAACATCTGCTGGTTCTCGACCGGACATCGGGGTTGCATGTTTTAACGCGCGACGACTCGGGTGGTTTGTTGCCTCTCTCCACTCTGGGATTTCCGCAGAATTTGCGCAATTGGCACGTCGATGCAACCCATGCCCATGTTTTAGACGCCGGCGGTCGCCTGTCCGTGGTGGATATCCGCCGACCGGAGTCCTTGCAATTAGCGGCGGAGATTGATCTCGGCACAGCCGATCTCAGTGGCTTGGCCGTGCGCGATAATCTGGTCTACCTGGCGGCCGGGGCTGCCGGGGTGCAGGTATGGGATATCCGCCTTGCGGAACACCCGCGGCTGCTGCAACAGCATCAGTTGCCCTGGCCCCGCAGTGTTTTTGCCTCGGCGCGGGATCTGGTTTTGGTGGACGACTACCTTCTGGTTGCCAACGGTGATGCCGGTCTTGGCGTCTTTGCTCTGGCGGACGCTGGGGAAAAACTGCACCTGGTCGGAAGTCTGCCCCTCGCGGGTTTTTGCCGCAGAATCAAGGTCCAGGACTCCCTGCTGCTCATCGAGGCGCATCAGGCCGGCTTGCATGTTGTTGACATCCGCGAGATCAAGCGTCCAGAGTGGGTCGTGACTGTCCCGACGCGCACTGTGGTTCGCGATTTCTTCTTTGAGGGTGAGGATTTGTGGCTGTCCGAACATGCCGGAATCAGCATCCTTTCCCTGCCCATCAAGTCTAAGCGCCAGTCTGTGCGGGGTCGCAAAAACCTGGTCGTGGATTTGCCTGTTCCCGCGCGGCCCGGCAACTATAACCTCTCGGTACGCCGTGGACCCCAGTCCGTGGAGTTGCCCGGGATTCTAACCTTGTCGGCACCTGCGGCAGCAGAGGGAGGACTTTCCGCCGTATTTCAGAAAGAGTAGCCCACCCCCGCCCAGAACTGCCTGCCGAGTTCGTAGCTGTCCGGCGTTTCTCCCGTTGTGTAGCTTTTTCCTTCCTGGTGTCTGGCATTGAGGACGTTGAATACCTCCAGGGTGAAAGTCACCTGATGGCTCCGCCCCAGGCTCTGGGTCCAGGCCAGGGCGCAGTCGAGCGTGACGGCCGCATCCTGTTTGACCACCTCGTAGGCATTCGTGGTTATTTTGGTCTGCTCGCCGGTAATCGGATCGAACGCGCCAAAACCGAGGAAATAGTCCCTGTCCGTGATTTGGATCTGCCTGTAACTGCCTCTGTATTTCACGACCGGGGAAATGCTGAGACGATCGAAAAATCGCCCGGTGTAGGCAAGGTTGACGATCACCGGTCGGTTGAAGTTGTCCTTGGGCATCTGCGCAAGGGGGATGAGTTTGCCCGCGAAAATCACCTGGGTGTCCAGGTCTTCCAGATCAAATGTCTTGTCATAGCTGTCATTGGAGGTTTTCGACTCCTGCCAGAAGGCGTTGAACAAAAGATAATGGCGCCGCCATGACCTGTCCCATTTGATCTGAACCGACCGGAATTCACTTTTCCCATTGTTGTTGAGTCTCCAGTAGACAATTCCGTCGGCTTGCGCATCGCCTCTGTGCCGTGCAAATTCATTTCTGCTTTGTCGCTCAAGGTACTTGAGGTTAAGGTAGCCGCCCATAAAGGCCTGATCGATTCCGACCATATACTCGTCTGAGTAAGGCGTCTTGAGATCTTCAAAGCTGTAGGAGACCTTGGTGCCGTCGGTGCTGGCTTCCCAATCCTGAAGTATGTTTTGGTGGGTCCCCCTCTTTTCGATAGAGCTCGGCCTTCGCCCTTCCCGCAGCTTGTTGGCCAGGAGAGCAGCGCTGTAATAGCGGTTGTATCCCGAGGACAGGACCGTTCTGCGGTTTCCGAAAAGGTCGTATTGAAGCAGGGTCCTGGGTGAGACATTGAGGTTTTGCTGAAAATCGTCGTAAGAGCCCCTGAGACCAAACCTGAGCCGCAACCGCCACGCGCTCCAATCGTCTTCGAGATATGCGGAATAGTCATTGATCGCAGCGCTGACATCCGAGGCCGGCGTGAGGGTGCGACGGCTGAAATATTGCTCGCTGTCCACGCAGGTCGCGACATCGCCATTGCAGTTGACCTCTGGCGCCCAGACGGCATCCTGATAGGTCGCTGCGTCAGTCAATCGATGAAAGCGCCCGGTTATGTGGCTGTAGCGCAGACCGTAGCTCAGCCTATGGATGCCAAGCATTTCAAATCGGCCTGGGGTGTGGTCAAGACTGACACTCACCGCTTCCTCTTGCTTGTCGATGCTCCCCCAGCCCCCTTCGTTGCTCAGGGGCTGCCTGAGCTTTCCACTTGCGTCTGTTGCCAGGGGGAGCTCAAACCCCCAGGGTTTGTTGGGTGAGGCGAGCCAGGCCTTGAAGTCCGTGGGAGCATTGCGACTGTTTTCGGAATAGGAATAATTCGCCTGGAATTTAAGTTGGTTGTCATCCCTTGCCCGGTGGTAGGCGGCGGCGGCAAAATATCCCCCGCCTTCGACGGTAAAATAGCTGTTCCTGGTGTTTTTGGTGAAGTGCCTTGCGGTGTAGGGTGCGTAGGCGCCGCTGAACTCCAGGTGGCTTGAGTCGTCCAGGTAGTGAACGCCTTTGAGAAAGAACGTCTCGGACTTTCTCTCCTGCTTCTTCCATCCGCTGAAATATTTTACGGGGATGCTGGATTCAAGGCGTTTGTAATTCACCAGAAGGCCGGTATCCTCCGTCACCGGAACATTCAGCGTCGTTGAAAAGTGGTGTTTTTCGAACCTGGGTTGCAGATCGACGTTGGCCGTCCCTCCGGTCGCCGCTGGTTTTGTGTCATCAGTGAAAAAATGCGTCCAGCTTGAGCGGGTTGTTCGGTAGGAGATGTCGCCACCGAAACTCAGCCCCGGGTTTTTGGTCTTGACCTCCACGATCCCGCCCATGAAGTTGTCATAGGAGGCGGGCACATTGCTGTCATAAACCCTGAGGCTTTCCACGATGGATGTATCCACGAAAAATTTCTGCGCATGCCCTGACACATCGGCGGCCAGGTAGGCATTGCCCTGCCCGGGATCAAGCAGACTCGAATTGCTCATCCCATCGAGAAGGAATAGATTCTGATAGGGTTTGCCGCCGGAAATGGAAACTTCGGCAGGGGCGATTTCACCGGCCGTGGCGGCGCTTCTATAGCTCTCGCTGAACTGAACGGAAGGGAAAATCCTTAGAAGATCCGTCACATCTCCATGCCCCTGGGGGAGTTTTTCGATAAATGGCGGTGGAATCTGTGTGCTTCCGGAATCCTGTTCTTGCCGCCTGGCCCGCACTTCGACATCTTCAAAAACCAGAACTTCCTCCTCATCAAGAGCAGGGCTGGTCCTCTGCGACAGGCTCTGCCCGTCGCTCTGCGCGGCCTGAACGCTCAAAGCGGATAAGGCGGCAAAAACAAGGGCGGCCAGCACCGCCCCCGCTTTTGCTCTTAGGGGAAAGAATCGGAGGACCAACTTCATCAGTCGGCGTGAAAGGGGGTGAGATCGACCGTGTCCGGCTTGCCGTCCCCGTCGCTGTCATCGTCGAGCTCGAGCCCGGAAGCGGCGATCTGCTCAGGACTGGCCCAGGGCACGAAAAAGTCCGGCCTGCCATCTTTGTCGGTATCCACAAAGGCGAGGGGTGAGTCGGGAAAGTCATCAATGCTGGTGACGTGTTTGGCGATGTCGCGAATGGATGAATTTCTCTCAGGCACGGTGGCATGAAGGCGTTGCGCTGCCGCGTAAGCAAGATCCACCAGCCCGAGCCTGGCATAAGTTCTGACGATATTGGCGTAGGCGGTGGTCCTGCTATTGTCCGCGGTAATCTGCTCTGCGGCCTCGATGGCGAGTTGCAACAGGTCTTTGGCTTTTTTCAGATCCGGAACCTTGCCGTACTCCAAGGCGATGTTTCGGAGCGCCGTCGATTCGTCTCTGGCACGAGTATTGTCGATCGTACCCGAAGCATGAATCTCCAGGGCGTGACGCGTCGCTTCTTCCAGATAACCGCTCATGCCGGCATTGTCGCCGCGGAAAAAGAAGTCTCTGGCAATGCCGAGAGAGTACTCCGAGCGCTCCTTGGCGTCGGTTATCCCGGAGGAATCGACTGTTCTGGCCTTGTCGAACAGCGCAGCGGCATCTGGTTGATAACCCATATCATGGAAAAAATAGCCGATGGTCGCGTAGGACTTGGACTTGATAAACGAGGCGGGCAGGGTGTCGACATACTCCTCGGCGCTGAGCAGCACCGCGGCGGCTTTGTCCTTAGCGCCAAGGCGGGCATAGGCATGAGCGAGTTTCACATAGCCGCGCTCCAGGTAGCGGCTGCCGGCCATGGTCGTTGCAAATGAGACCAGGCTTGCGGCCTCATTGATGTTATGGGTGACGTAGTAGACAACGGCCTCATCGATTTTGCCGCGAATATAATCCAGGGCTTTTTCCGCCAGAAGGCTATCGCCCCGTTCCAGCGCATGAACCGCCAGCCCGGGATTGCTTTGATTGAAGTAGGCATAGGCGTCAATGTAGCTGTGATTGACGGAAAGATTCGAGAAATCCGCCGCCAGAGGATTCTGCTCTTCGTAAAAGGCTCGCGCGGCGGAAAAATCCTCTTCCGCCAGGGCGATCATGATCCCTCTGAGGGCGGCGTACCTGCCGGTGATCGCTACCGCGCCTTTGTCCACATCGATCTGATTTAGAACTTCAGAAATTGCCGCATCCAACCCCCCGGCCCAGCAGACGTGACCGGCAATCGTGCCGTAATAGGTCGAACCCATCCACTGAAACCCGCCTCTGTTGTCCTGGGTCCATTCCTTCAGAGCCTGTATTTCGGCAAAGAGGTTCATGACCTCATTTTTGATCCAGGCGTCGTTGGCGCTGTCGGCAAGGTCACGATAGAAGCCCATGGCCCTGGCATAATAAACCATGTGCTGGGCATAGGGGTTGGCATTTGTCGGCGACGGATTGATCTCTAATTTATCTACCAACTCGACAAAATAGGCGATGCCGGCGAGGGCCTCCGCTTTTTGATTTTCGGAGATAAGGTCCTCGATGAGATGCTGCTGCCCGCTGATCAGTCTTGCATGCAGGGTAAAGCGGGTTGGCGTCCCGGAGTTGTCCAGCCGCGTGACTTCGCCCAGCAGCCATTCCCGCAGCGCCCTGGCTTGGGAAAAGTTCCCCAGCTGGGTGTATCGGTTGGCGACCAGGATCAATTCATCCACCAACTCGTCGGATAACCCCCGGTTTTGTGCGATTTCCCTGAATCGCGACTCAGCTTGGGAAAGATAGTCAAAGGCAAGCTCTGCGGAATAGGCAGCGCTATGACGACCGATATGGCTGTAAGCCGTTGCCCTGTTGAGGGAGCTGACAATATAGGCATCGGCAAGTGCCGCCGCCCGTTGGTGCCGCCCCTGTGCGGCGTAGTATTTGACGATTTCTAGGTAGATTTCATCGTTCATCGCATCGTTGTAGATCGCGCTGATGAGCGTTCTTGCTTGGTAGCCGCGGTCCAGATTCGAATTGAAATAGTACTCGGCTCGCTGAGCATTATCGTTGCCGAGGGGGGCCGCAAGAGGGACACTGGCCACCTGCACTCTTTCTTGGGCAAGGTAGCGCAGCGCTTCAAGGAATGCCTCCCCTTCCTGTCCTGGGGGAACGATGACCGCAAGTTCAGCGGCGAAAATTTCCCGGTTCAGATAGTTCGTATAATCGGCAAAGAAGGCGTTGCTGTAGGCGACAAATCTTGCCAGCTGTGAAATGCTGAAACCTTCGATGGGAATTTCGCCGGCAAGCTCTTCTACCTTGGTATAAAGAGCCGTGACGTTTTCCGTGTACGTGTCAGAGACTGTTTCAGGCAGATCGACGATGATGGCATTGAGGGCTGCGGTAAACGCCGCCAGCTTTTCCGATCCGGCAATCATTCCCATGACCGCGGCCGGATCTCCAGAAAAGCCTCGCAGGCGCAACGCGGTCGCCGCGATGGCGTCCATTTTTGCGGAATAGTCTTCCGCGAGGGATGAATCATGGAAAACTTCTTCGAGAAATGGTCTGCGCAAATTGCCGCCTTGGTCAAAAAGCGGTTGCAGCGCCAGCTCTTCTCCCATCCGCGCGAAGGCATCCTCCGAGCCGCCCAGCTCGTTGTAGGCAAGGGCGATTTTGACCAGAAGATAGGACACCTTGAGAAGTTCAGTATTCTCGGTCGGATCTGCGAGGAGATTCGTATGCCCTGAAAGTCCGAGGGCCGTTCTGAGGTCACATTCTTCGACGAATGGGTTCAGAATGCTGGTAACGGGGGAAACAACGATTTCACCGGAATGGCCGGAAAAAGCCTGAAGGGGACTTCGCAGGGAAATGGACTCGAAGCTGGTGCCGTAAACGGTGTCAATTCCGCCGTGGGTCACAAGATAATAGTCGGAAAGATCGGAAGTCTTCCGGACTGCCAGGGTGAAACGGCCATCGGCACCCGACCAGGTGTTATTGCAGAGTTGGGTTCCGGCGGCGCCGCAGATTGCCGCAAGGCTGCCGTCGCTCGTTTTTCTGAGCTCTAGCCTTGCATCTCTGATTGCCGGATCGGTGACGATGCCTGAAATTGTGCGCGTATTTGAATTGTCCTCACCTTCCAGGGGGCCATCTGAGCCTGAGCCACCACCGCAGCCAGTGACGAAGAGGGTGATGGCGATTGAAAAGAGAATCAATTTCTTCATTGTGTAAATAACTCCATTGCGTCATGGGCTTGTCGTGGGGGCCGAGCTTTTCTCCGCGGGCAAGCCAAACAACGCCTATTGGTCAAATGGCGACAGCGGGAGTCTGCGGCGAGGGGCAGAAGCTGTGCCTAGGGGGAGTACTCCATTGGAAACGAATAGAAATCAGAAATCTGAAGGCTAATGTCTGTTGGGTTTTGCAAGAATCATGCAAGGTTCAGTCGCAGTGTCTGGCAGGAGGTAGAAGGTGACATCTGTGTAATTTCTGCTGCAATATGGCAGATCAACACAGAATAGGTCAAGTCCTGGAAAATTAAAGAACATCGGGCGCAACCGTTCAACTGCAACGTCTGACAATGCCATAGGGTGCGGTGGTTGAGTGCTGCCGCAAATATTTGGGCCGCAGGCGAGCTTTTGCCGCACCCTGTGGCACCTGTTGAATCCTTACCCTTGGGCCGTCGTTTAATCGCCGTTCAGGTCAAACTCAGGATAGTTTCGGGCCAGACACACGGGGCAGTAACTGTGAGAGAAATTCGATTCGGAGCGGGCGCTGATGTACTCTTCCATCGCTTCCCATTGGTTGTTTTCATTGCGGATTTTCTTGCATACGCAGCAAACCGGAAGCAGGCCGCTCAGGACTTTGATTTGCGCGGACTTGCTCTGAATGATCGCTGAGGTCTTGCGCAGCAGCGTGAATATCACCAGAAAAATCGAACCCAGAATGGCGCTGAGCAGGCCGGCGACCGCCAGTACCAGTTTGCGCACGTCCTGACGGTAATGGGAGACATCCAGATAGATCTCATAAGAACCGATGATGTGGTCGGTTCCGTCATCGATGGGGATGTATGTTTCAACCACGTCGATATCCAAGCGCAGTTCTTCCTGCAGATCCCAGAATTCGCCTTTATGTCCGATGTTTGAGCGGACCTTTCCCGTCAGGGCTTCTGCGAGGGCGCGGTTCTCTGTGTCGATACGGTCAATGATGGCGTAATCGTTGCTATATACAATGCGTTTGTCGGCATCGTAAATTTTTATTTTAGCGACATTTAAGGCCTCGAGCAAGGGGCGCAGACGGGCATCGAAATCATCGAAATCCGTTGTGGCCAAATCAATGCGTGGATGACCGTCCGGGTCATAGTGGGTCAGCGTGGCGCGATCCTGTTCCAGCAGGGTCTGGGTGATGCGTACCGCATAGCCCTCGGCATCGGTGCGGATGTAATTCTGGAAGGTCAGGTAAGTGCCGAACGTCGAAAGAGTCAGGATGAAGAGGTAAGACAAGGCTGCGGACATAACGAAAAACCGCAGAAAGCGCAGGTTGATGCGCTCATCGCGCAAGGTGATAGGGGAGGGCTTCTGCGCGTCAGGGGTCATTTCGGCGGTGATCGGTGGGAGGTTTTTCTTCGTTGTCGGTGAGGGGCGGCTCCGTTGCCAGAAAATCATAATGGCCGATCCCCTGAATGAGCAGGACGCGACAGACGCCCTGCCCGGCGTTGGAAACACGATGCGGCTCACCCGGAGGCAGGGTTGCCGAATCGCCCGGCCGGTACAGTCGGCCCTCAGGAGCCTCTCGGGTCTGTAGGCGCGCTGCACCCTCAAGGCAATAGAAGGTATCGCTGACCAGGGAATGCATATGCCAGGGGATTTCCTCCCCGACGGCCAGGGTCATCTCTGAAACACGCAGATCGTCTGTCTGCGCAACGACTTTTTTCGCACTGATTTTGTAGGGTTGCGCCATGAAGGTTAATTCCTGAGGAGCAATTCTGCTGCAACGCTCAGTCGCGCGACGGCCTGCTGTGCATGCTCAATACAGCTGCATTTCTGAAAAAAGCCGAGCCCTGCGAGAGGTTCGCAGCGCTCAACGATAGAATTTCGGCCAAACCTAGGGTTCGATGACGTTGCCGCGCGTTTCCACGTCAAAGATGGTCATGATGGACTCGGCACTGAAGGGGCAGGTCTGATCCTCCTTGCCGGGCCGCTCCCACACGATTAGTTCACCATCTTTGTGTTTTTCGCGGCGGACCCTGTCAGGAACTTTCGAGGTGAGAGTTTCCCACATGGTTTCCGTATCAATGAGCTCGAACCCTTCAAATTCATCTTCCTCGCGGGCATTGTCGAGAAATCGGTCGATGAGGTCGTAATCGACGAAATCATTTTCGCTGCGCCACCAGCGGATGAATTTATCCTTGTCGGTACGCGTGCGTTCGATTCCCTGAGCGATGTCCAGTCCGTTCATGTTTTTGCCTCCCTCGTCACAGTCTGAATTCGATATGTTTTCAGTATAATCGGTCAGATGTGGAGTGCAACACCCTTAGCCCAGGATCTCACGGATTCAGGTTAGAAAGAGTATTGCAGGGCGACAGTGGTTTTGGAGTCATCCTTTTTAACCCCTGGGGCAGGGTCACTGTCCCTTTCCCAGATATTGTTCAGGCGCAGGGACCAGTTTGCACTCAGCGAAGTGATCAGGGCGGCGTCGTTGCGCAAGGTGTACTCACCGCCTTCCTCCAGGTGCGGATAAAGTATGAAGGTGTCGGTGAAGCGCAACCAGGATGTAAACTGATAGCGAAAGACCGCCGCCAGACGGGCGGTCATCCATTGTTCGTCCTCGCCCTCGACACGATCTTCGGAAAAATAGGCGATGCCGGCCTCGACATCCAGGCCTTTGCGGGCGTCGTCCCAAATCTGATAACCAACACCCGGTCCTACCACCGCCCGCAAGTTGAGATCCTTGAATTTATCCTTGAGCAGTTCCGCGCTGAGCAGGCCGTAGAATCTGGAAGTGAAGAAATAATCGTATTTCATCGCACCATAGGCGTCGCGGGTGGTCAACTCGTTGTCTTCTTCGGCGTAATTGTAAAGAAAGGAGAGGCTGAAGCGGTCATCGAGACTGCGGCGCACGGCATTGGCACCGAAAGAGAGGCTCATGCGGTCGGTGTTGCCCGCCTGATGGGTGCCGCCGAGAAAAATGTTCCCATTCCAGGTAATGTCAGGCACGTTGAGGGAGCGTACCCGGTCCCAGGCAATGACTGTTTCGCCGCGTTCTTCACCGGCGAGGAGAATGACTTGCCCGTCGCGGGTCGCGAGGCGGCCTTTGAGTACTTCGGTTCCTTGAAAACGCACAGTTACCGGAGTGTCTGTTTCTATCGAAAGAATCTGATCGAAATTCACCAGGATTTTGCTGGCGTAGGGAGTGGCAATTTGCAGTTGCCCGTCCTTGGCGTCGACCACCGTGCCGGTGATGCGATCTCCGTTTTTCAGCGTGATTTCATCTGCAAATGACGCGCAGGTCAGTGAGCCGAACAGCAGGATAAAGGTCAGGAGAAACGTGGGGAAGTGGAGTTTTGTTAACATGCTTATGGGATCCTTTCCATCGTTGGCAAAAAAGATTAAAATTCAAAGGAGTTTAGCAAGATTCATCTGCAGATCAAATGTAAAAGAAGGAAAGCCTCACGGCCTGCGCGTCAAAGAGTTTTTTTAGGATGGCACGCAGAATCGGCGCGCGTCGCTAAGAAATCCGCGACAGTCGCTGCCCAGTTCATCATAGTTTGCGAGAAGGGCCGAAAGCCCTTGTGCGAGAGGCGTCGGCCGGGAGAGACGCGCGGCAAGCCTGTGCAGAACCCGCTCAACAGTAGCCGTCTCTCGATAGGACAGGAGCCAGTTGTGTTTGATCATGCGCGGCGCGACGTCTTGAAGGCCCGGCGGCAGAAGTGCAAAATGCTCCTCAAGAAGCTGGTAAACCCGAGCGGCAAATGTTTCCAG
Organism: Geoalkalibacter ferrihydriticus DSM 17813; assembly: GCF_000820505.1. Lineage (NCBI taxonomy): Bacteria > Pseudomonadati > Thermodesulfobacteriota > Desulfuromonadia > Desulfuromonadales > Geoalkalibacteraceae > Geoalkalibacter > Geoalkalibacter ferrihydriticus. The sequence continues at coordinate 185,449 of NZ_JWJD01000003.1, forward strand.
GGGGAGAGGGTGATAGTGCTGCCAGGTTCGCGCCAGAAAATGGTCGTAAAAGACATCGACGAGGATCCCTTTGCAATGGCCAAAGCTGTCGTCAAGCCGCCTTTTGCTCTGGCGGAAATGCACGTTTTTTTGTGCATAGGCATCGACCTGGCGATGCTGGCGAATGCCGGCGCGGATTTCAGGGGAGAACTCCTCGCCAAGGGAACCCTTGATGAAATCACCCATGAGATTGCCAAGCAGGCCCCCCGGGCTACCGTCGGAGAGGTAGAGATGCACGAGATAGTTCATGTCAGGTCATCAGGATCTTGTTGCGCAGAATCAGGATATCCAGCGCCAGGGAAGCTTTTTGCACGACCTTCTGCAGATCGAAGAACGCGTCCTTGAGTTCCGGCGAATTATCGGAAACGTACAGAATGCAGACGACCCTGTTCTGTTTGACGATGGGGATCAGCAGGGTCGTTTCCGGAAGTTTAACCTGTAGTGCCTGCCGGATCTGGTTGTTGGCGGGAGAGTCGGGAGGCGTGCCGAGATAAAAGCTGCGGGTTTGAACCACGGTCTGCAGAACGGAGGGCTGGTCCAGAGGAATAGCGAATTTTTCAAAACCCGCCGCCGGTTTTTCATGGACATGCGCCTGCCAACCGCTGAAGCTCTGCTCACGCACCAGGAAAAGGGCGGTTTTTTCAAAAAAGCGGCCCACATATTCCATGACCAGAGCGGCAATCGCATTGCGATCCTTGACATCCGCCAAGGCTGATGAGAGGTGATCGATGGAGTGCCTGGCGACACTTTCGCGCCAGCGACGCGAGTCCTCGCGTTTGATGTCCGGAACCGGACCTGAAGTCTCTTGGCCGTCTTTCTTCAAGCGCCCTTTGCGCTTGAGCACCTGCTTGATGACCGGGATATAGCGCTTGTCCCGCTCGATGCCGTAGTGTTTTTCCAGGGCCAGAACCAGACTGACCTCGGGGGCGACCATGGGGCGGATGGCAAGACCGGTAATGAAGCCTATTTCGTCTACCGCCCGCAGGTCGCCGGGGTCCATCATGACCAGATGCAGGCGTTTTTTCTCCTGGTGAAAAGGCACGACCTTGTATTTGTCGGCCAATTCAACCGTCATCAGATTGATTGTGCCGGCGGGGATTTCGAGGAGTTGTTCACTGCTGGTATAGGGCACATGCAGTTTGCGGCTGAGCAGGCGGGCGACATCCTCCTCTTCGACGAGCCCCATTTCGATGAGGTTGGTGCCCAGTTTGCCGCCGAAAATAGTTTGAAATTTAAGCGCTTCGTCAAGCTCGTTCAAGGTAATCAGGCCGGTTTGAACCAACAGGGTGCCGAGCTTTATGGCCATGGTCATGTCTCCGCGGGAAATTAACTGTTCAGCATGCACCGCAGGTCGCGGCGGGTGCGGCAGAGATAAGAAAGGATTTTGTCGGCCTCAGGGTTGCTCCGCGGATTTTGATTCGGCGAGGCGCGCCTGGCGCTTTTCCGTCTCAGCCAGTTGGGCCAGCAGGGGGGCGGCTACCGCCTTGAACTCAGCGAGATTTTGGGCGGGCACGGCTGGCCCCGAAGGCGGTCTGATTCTCTGCGGATTCACCGGTTCGCCGTTCCTGGTCATGCGGAAACACAGATGGGGGCCGGTGGCGAGACCCGTGGCGCCGACGTAGCCGATGACTTCGCCCTGTTTCACCTGTTTGCCCTCTTTCATGCCTTTAGCGAAACGGCTCATATGCAGATACATGGTGGCGTAGCCGTTGGCGTGACGGATCTGGATGTAATTTCCATTCGCGTTGGTGTAACCGATGCGCGAAATGGTGCCGTCACCGACAGTCATTATGGGAGTGCCGGTGGGAGCCGCGTAATCGATGGCGGGATGCGCCCGCCAGGTTTTGGTTACCGGGTGGAAGCGGCGCATGCTGAATCCGGAGGAAATGCGGGTAAACTCCAGGGGCGCCCTGAGAAAGGCTTTTCGCAAACGGTTGCCTTCGGGGTCGAAATAGTCGGCCGGGCGCTCACCGTCTTTGAAAAGAACGGCGCGGTGAAGTGTGTCTTGATTGGCGAATTCGGCTGCGAGTATCCGGCCATAGCCTGCCTGCTCGCCGTCGCGAAAGCGTTTTTCCACCAGAGCCTTGAACGAGTCGCCTTCGCGGATGTCGCGGATGAAGTCGATGTCCCAGGCAAAAATGTCCGCCAGGTTGATGGCCAGTTCGGGGGATTCGCCGATGGCCGCCACGGCATTGAACAGACTGGAGTTGATCGTGCCGTGAATCACCTCGGTATCAAGGGTGTAGGGAATAGGTATGCGGCTGATTTCGAATTTTTCGTTGGATTTGCGAATGAGCAATTGTTCGTCGCGATTGATCTCGTATAGAAAACTTTCAAAGTCGCCTTCTTCCAGGCAGAGTTCGTAGGGCTGTCCGGCGCAGATTCTCGTCAACGGAAAAATCGCTCGGCTTTTCTGGGCCAGACGGTGAATTTCCTGAGATGTCAGATAGTCGCCGAGCAGGGCGGTGAGAGTGTCGCCGGGAGTGATGATGCCGGAAATTGTTTCGCGATGGATTTCCAGCTCCGCTGGTGTTTGTGCGCCCTGCGCGGCGACCGCTGGCGAAGAATCGGGTGGTGTGTCGGGAGCGACTCGGGCTTCCGTCTGGGTGATCGCGGCGCGATAGAAAAAAAGTCCGGCGGCTATCGCGACACATAAGAGCAGCAGCAGCGATGGCAGATGTTTGCGTCCGCCGCGTTTGCTGGAAGAGCTGTTGGGCGGATTATAATCCATGTTCATAACTGCAAACCTTGCAGAAAAAATTAAAAATTCGCCTGCGGCTCAGACATTCACCGCGACACTCAAACGCCATGCCCTGCGGCGAAATTGGGCATTGCAGCGGAATAGTTACCGAAAATAACGTAGACAAGAGGTGTTTATCGTCGCGCTGCTCTGGCGTGGAATCCGCCGCATCTTAGCAGTTTGAAGGGACTATTGTCCAGTCTGGATAAGTTTTCATGTTTGCCGCCTGGGGCTTTCTTTCTGTCTGCAACTGGGGTAAAAGATAGGCATCCATGTATTTATTTTTGCAGCTGTTCAGCATGCGCCGCAGGGCGCGGCGGCATCGCTTGCGGCAAAAACTCGCCTGCGGCTCAAACATTTGCCGCGGCACTCAACCGCCACGCCCTGCGGCGCGATTGGCAATGCGGCTGAAAAGTTACGTTTTTTCCCATTGTTCTACGAGGCCTGTGCATGATCAACCATACACGTATCAGCGAAGAATTTGCCCGTCTGGCCGCCATTGCCAGCCCCTCTTTTGGTGAGGGAGAGATCTCGCGCTACCTGCGCGAACGCCTCACCCGGCTCGGCGGCGAGGTGAAATTTGATGATGCCGGCGCGCGCATCGGCAGCGAAAGCGGCAACCTGGTGGCCTATTTCCCGTCTCAAGGACGTGATTGCGCCCCCTTCATGCTTTCGCTGCACATGGATATGGTTGAGCCGGCCATGGGGGTGGTGCCGGTTCTGTGTGACGGGGTTTTCACCAGTGCCGGAGACACGGTGCTGGGAGCCGACGACAAGGCCGGCATCGCCGAGGTCATCGAGGCTCTTGAAGTCATGCATGAGCAGGGCATTGCCCGCGGTCCGGTGGAGGTCGTAATCACCGTCTGCGAAGAGGTGGGCCTGCTGGGCGCCAAGCACCTGGATTTCTCTCTCATCAAAAGCCGCCGGGGCTTGGCTTTGGATACCTCCGGGGTTGATCTGGCCATTCACCGCGCGCCCGCCGGCAACAAGCTGCGCATCGAGGTCATCGGGCGCGAGGCCCACGCGGGAATTTCTCCCGAAAAGGGACTCTCGGCCATTGAGGTGACGGCCCGCGCCATCGCGCGCATGCGCCTCGGGCGGGTCGATGAAGAAACCACGGCCAATATCGGCACCATTCACGGTGGTCAGGCCATCAATATCGTGCCCCGCCAGGTGGTGGTGGAGGGTGAGGCGCGCAGCCATGATCCGCAACGACTCGAAGCCCAGACCGAGCACATGATTCAATGTTTCCAGGATGCCGCGCGGGAGCTGCGGCGCGAGATCGAAGGGGTTCTGGTCGCCCCCGAGGTGCGCTGGGAAATCATTTCCGATTATCCGATGATGAACGTGCCTCTGGACGCACCCATGGTTGCTCTGATACGTGAGGCCGCAGCGGCTCTGGGGCAGCCCCTGACGGTGCGTTCCGCCGGCGGCGGCAGCGACGCCAATATCTTTAATGCCCAGGGCATCGAAACCCTGATTCTCGGCACGGGCATGACCAACGTGCATACCGTGGACGAGTCGGTCAGTGTCGCCGACATGGCGCGGGTGACCGAACTGCTGGTGGAGACCCTGCGGCGGGCATGAAATATTCCATCAATCCCCATATCCGCGAAGTCGGCTTTCCGCCTATCTCTGAAGTGTGGGATTGGGTGAACGCGGGCCGTCATCCCCAGGATCGGCCCTTGATCGACCTGTGCCAGGCGGTGCCGTCCTATCCGCCGGCGCCGGAGCTGGTCGCGCACCTGAAGGGCCTGCTGGACGACCCTGCTCTTTATCGCTATTCCGCCGACGAAGGCCTTCCCGAAGTCCGCCAGGGGCTGTGCGCGTACTACCGGCAACGCTACGCCGCCGAAATGACCGCCGACCATCTGTGCCTGACCATCGGCGCCAGTCAGGCCTTCTGGCTGGCCGTGGTGACCCTGTGTCGTCCGGGGGACGAGGTGGTGGTGGCCGTGCCCTACTATTTCGACCATGTTATGGCGCTGGATATGCTCGGCATCCGCAGCGTCTTTGTGCCCTTTGACGAAGAGCGCGGCGGCGTGCCCGACGTGCGCGCCCTGGCCTCGCGCATCAACAGCCGGACCCGCGCGCTGCTGTTGGTGACCCCGAGCAATCCCACCGGAACCGTGTCGCCGCCGGAGGTTCTCGCTGAAATCTTTCAGCTGGCCAAGAAAAACGACGTGGCTCTGATTCTCGACGAAACCTACGGCGAGTTCATCCCTGGCGGCGTTCGACCCCACGACCTGTTCACCGATCCCGACTGGGATGATCATTTCATCCACCTCACTTCCTTCGGCAAGACCTTTGCGCTCACCGGTCTGCGCGCCGGGGTGCTTGCCGCTTCTCCGGATTTTCTCCACCAGGCCCTCAAGGCGCAGGACACCATGGCGGTATGCGCGCCACGCATCACCCAACACGCCATCCTTTACGGCGTGCGGCATCTTTCGGACTGGGTGGCGGCCAATCGCGAGCGCATGCAGCGCCGGCATGAACTGTTTGTCGAGCAGTTCCGCGGCCCGGGCAACCCTTTTCGCCTGGTGACGGGTGGCTCGTTTTTCGCTTGGGTGCGCCATCCCTTCCCCGGCCATACGGGACGCCAGGTGTCGCGCCTGCTGCTGGAAGAGGCGGGGGTTTTGACTTTGGGCGGGGAAGTTTTCGGACCGGGGCTGGCCTCCTATCTGCGCATCGCTTTGGGCAATCTTGGTGAAGAAGGGATCAGCGAGGCGGTGCGGCGCTTTCGGGAGTTCAGCGTTTAAACCGTGATTTCAGCGCCGCTCGATGCTGTGCAGGCGCCCGTTTTCCAGGCGTACGACAAATTGCGGCCATTCGGGGTTGAAGAAAATGTGCGAGGCCAGGGAGTTGTTTAGGGTTTCGGCACGCCCGATGCGCTGTGGGGGGTGCCAGCTTCCCTGGCGACGCGCGAGAAAAATCTCATCGTTGATCGCGCTTGACGACGGCCCATGGCTGTGGCAAGAGGCCTCCTCGAACATCACCCAGAGTCCTTCCTCCACGGCCAGGCCGAAGGGCCGAACCCGTTCGGTGTAGGCGGGCAGGGCGACAAAAGATGCGCTGCCGTCCCCGGCAATTTCGGCAATGCTCAACTGCGCCCCTTTGGCGAAGATATGCGGCTTAAGTGGTCCGTTCGCGGGAATCGGACAGACACCGCCGAGCAGGCTGCCTTCGCCGTCGGTGATCTGGAAAATTCGCTGTTGGGAGTTTTGATATCCGAGCAGGATGAGTTTGCGCTCCAGATCGGGGACCGCCGCGAGATAGGGGAATTCGGCTTCGGGTGCGTGGAGACCCTGACGGCGGTCAATAAAGGCTGTTTCGATGCGCTCGACCCGCAAGCCCTCTGGACCTTCCTCCAGGCGGATGGCGCTGATTTCACGGTAGCTGTCACGTTTTAGGAAGGCCCAGATGCTGCCGTCCGCCGGATGCTGAACCAGGGCCCAGCGGGTGGCTACGGGATTTCCCGCCCGTCCCGGAACCCGCAAAGGAGCGAGGGTTGTCACTCGTCCTTCGGGATCGCGGTAAATAAAGCCGACTTCCAGGTGGCGATCCTCATGGTAGGTGAACTGGTGCCAGACCCCGACCAGCCCACCATTGGCCAGAGCGATCAGTCCCCCCGGGCGGGTGTCCTGATCGCCGATGGCGGTCTCGCTGACCAGCGACAGGCGCTCAGGGGCTGCGCCCGCGCCTGTCAGGTGGTAATGGCGCAGATGTGTGCGCCCCAGGACACCCGACCAGAGCCAGAAATCGTGGGGCGTGGCAAAGGCATAGCCGGCATGGGCCCGATCGTTGGGGCCCAGACTGCCCGGCAGCCGCAGGTGGCTTTCCCAGCCTGCGCGATCCTGGATATATAGCCAGTCCTGTCCGCGCGCGTCGTGATAGGGCAGGGCCGAACGATGACCCCACACCGCCAGAGGCCCCAGCCCCCAGGGCAGAAGGTCATTTTCCGCCGCGGGATTTTCAATCGCGTAGGTGGCTAATTCCGGCTGTGCCTGCGCTTCTCCCCGTGCCGGGCACGGATGGGCAAGGATCAGGACCAGCGCCAGAAGATTTGCACTGCGCAAAATCTTGAACCTGATAGTCGTTTTTTTTTCCCGAGGGTACATTTTTTTCCGCTGGTAAAAATTTCTGAGACAACAACCCGACAAATTAAGTGTACCTCCTTCGGATAAAAGTTTCCTTGCCCGAGTCTGATTTATGGAAAAAACCTCCTTGCCCATTGACCTTGTTTTGCCCCAGTTACGCCAGGCGCTTGCTGCGCGGGATGCCGTTGTCCTGCAGGCACCGCCCGGCGCGGGCAAAACCACCCGTGTGCCCTTGGCGTTGCTTGACGCGTCCTGGCTGGCGGGACGCGGCATTCTTATGCTCGAACCCCGTCGTCTGGCGGCGAGCAATGCGGCGCGCTACATGGCCGCGCTGCTGGGGGAGAAGGTCGGCGAAAGGGTCGGCTATACCATCCGCTTCGAACGTTGCGTTTCGCCTCGCACACGCATCGAAGTCGTGACCGAGGGCATTCTTACCCGACGTTTGCAATCCGACCCGGCTCTGGAGGATGTAGGGCTGGTGATTTTCGACGAATTCCATGAGCGCAACCTGCATTCGGATCTGGCCCTGGCCCTGTGTCGCGATGCCCAGCAGGGTCTGCGCGAGGATCTGCGTCTGCTTGTCATGTCCGCAACCCTGGATGCCGAGCCGGTGAGTCGCCTGCTCGGTGATGCGCCCTTGATCACCAGCGCGGGACGCAGCCATACCCTCGACATCCAATATCTAAACAAAGATCCCCAGGGCCCTGTAGCGGAAGTCACGGCGCGCGCGGTGCAGCGCGCCCTGGGTGAAACAGAAGGGGATATTCTGGTTTTCCTGCCCGGTGTAGCAGAAATCCGGCGTTGTCAGGGCTTGCTGGCGCAATCTCTCGCCGCGCACCAATTGGAGCTTTGTCCCCTGTACGGCGAGCTGTCTTTTGCCGAGCAGGAGCGCGCCATTCTGCCCGGCGCGCGGCGCAAGGTGGTACTGGCCACCAACATTGCCGAAACCAGTTTGACCATCGAGGGGGTGCGGGTAGTGGTCGACAGTGGTCTGGCGCGACAGGCGCGCTTTGAGGCGGCAAGCGGTTTGACGCGCCTGGAAACGGGACGTATCTCCGCGGCCTCGGCCAAGCAAAGGGCTGGGCGTGCGGGACGACTGGGGCCGGGAGTCTGCTATCGCCTGTGGAGTCCGGCAACCCAGGGTAGCCTTTTGCCCTTCACCCCGCCGGAAATCCGTCACGCCGATCTTGCGGAACTGGCCCTGGAATTGGCGCGCTGGGGGATTGTTGAGGTGCAGAGTCTGAGCTGGCTCGATTCTCCGCCTACCGGCACCCTGGCCGGGGCGCGCGCGTTGCTGCGCGAGTTGGGCGCTTTGGATGCCGGGGGGCGTATCACCGCGCACGGCTTGGCGCTCAGTGATCTGGGCGCCCATCCGCGCTTGGCCAATCTCATGCTGCGTGGTCGCGCTCTCGGGGTTCCTCGACTGGCCTGCGACTTGGCGGCGCTGCTTGCCGAGCGCGACGTTCTGCGTGGCCTGGGGCAGCCCAGCCACGCCGCCGATTCGGATTTCTCGGCGCGTATTGCGGCCTTGCTGCGGCGGCGCGACGCCGACCAAGGGGTGCCGATCGGCGTAGACGAGGGTGCTTTGCGCAGTGTGAAGCGCGCGGCACGCTATTGGCGTAAACGCCTGGGCGGCGGCGAAGATAGGGAAAGCGTTTCCGTTGATCTGCTGGGGAGACTGCTGGGGGCGGCCTATCCCGACCGCATCGCGCAGCGGCGCGGCGCCGAAACGGATCGTTATCTCTTGGCCAACGGGCGCGGCGCACGTCTGTCACGGCATTCGGCACTGCAATCACCACCTTTTCTGGTGGCGGTGGAGATTTTCGGCGGCCAGCGCAGCGAAGGTGAAATTCGTCTGGCCAGCCGTTTGACGCGCGAGATCATTGAGGATGAGTTTGCTCATCGGCTAGTCTGGCGACGCGAAGTGCACTGGAGCGAGCGCGAGGAGCGGGTGGTTGCGCGCGAAATTCAGGGGCTGGAGGCGCTGGTGTTGCGCGAGCGCAGTGTTGCGCCAAGCGCAGAAGAACAGTCTGAGGCACTGCTTGAGGGAGTGCGCCGTCTGGGTTTGGATGCCCTGGGTTGGACGAAAGAAAGTCGGCAGTTTCTGGCGAGGCTGGAATTTGTTGCCCGCGCGGATGCAGAGGGTGGCTGGCCCGAGGTCTCGCCGGAGGCCCTGCTTGAACGCCTCGACACCTGGCTCGCGCCTTTTCTTGGTGCTTGCCGCAGCCGTGCCGACCTGGCGCGGCTTGATCCCCTGACGGCCATGCACAGCCTGCTTGACTGGTCGCGGCGCCAACGTCTGGAGCGCCTGGCCCCCACCCACCTGGAAGTGCCCAGCGGCTCACGCATCCGGCTGGACTACCAGGCAGATGGCCCGCCGGTACTTGCCGTCAAGCTGCAAGAGCTTTTCGGCCTGGCGCAAACCCCGCGTCTGGCCGGAGGGCGGGTGCCGGTACTCATCCATCTGCTCTCGCCCGCCCGGCGGCCCCTGGCCGTGACACAGGATCTGTGCAGCTTTTGGGACAACGTCTATCCCGAGGTAAAAAAGGAGCTGTCCGGCCGTTATCCCAGACATCCCTGGCCTGATGACCCCTGGAACGCGACCGCGACACGGTTTACGAAACGCAAATGAAAAATAAAAACCGTTTTTCTCCGCGTTCTCAGCAGCCTCTGCGGTGAGAAAGAATTTTCAGATCCTGCGAATCTCCAAACCTTCCTCGCCCAACTCTCCATTGGCCTTTTGCAGGAGATCTTCTCCCGCGAGCACCGAAACGGCGCTGCGCGCGCGGCCTTCAACCAGATAGGTTTGCGCCAGACGCTGCAAGGTGGCCCGATCCGTCGCCAGAACCTTGCGGCGTAAGTCCTGGCGCATGTCCAGGGTCAAGCCCTGGCGGGTATTGGCAAATTCGCGGAAGCCGCGGCCCCCGGGAGACAGGGGCTTGTCGAGATCGGCAAAGACTGCCAGAATCGCCTCTTTAATATCCTGGTCGTTGAACCGTCCGTCTGCCGCCCAGTGTGCCGCCTCGTCGTAGACCCGCAGGGTGCGTGACAGGTGGGGGTCGCGGTAGGAGAGCAAAGACATCAGACCGGTTTCCGGATTGGCCGAAGCCATGCCGCCATAGGCACCGCCCTTTTCCCGAACTTCGCGATGCAGGTAGCCTGCGCGCAGCAGTTTGGCCAGGACCAGCAAGCCGCCGCTGTCATCGTGGGTATAAGGCGCAGTGGGGAACACCCGGGTGACGAAAGAGACCGGTACCGAAGCGATCACCCCGAGGCGCGCCGGTGTCGCGGTAAAAGCCGGGGCGTTCGCTGCTTTTTGCGTTCCTTCCGGGATGCTGCCGAGAAACGTACCGAGCGCTGGCCGCAGCTCTTCAAAATGGCGTTCTTCAGCAACCACCGCGCAGCTCAAATGATTGCGGCGCAGCAGTTCGCCGGCGATAGTCTGCATGCGCGCGGCGAACTCCTCCAGGGCGTCATCCTTCAATTCTGCCGCCTTTTTCGCCAGGGCGATCAGCTCCAGTCCCGACCAGGTTTCCCGCAGGCGCGCGGCCGGGCTCAGGCTGGCCGCGGCGGCACGGGCGGCGTAACTGTGCCCGGCCGAGGGGATGGAGTTTTCCAGGGAGGTTTTGATCTGGCCGAGGACTGTGCGCAGGCGCTCTTTGTCGCTGAAATCGGGGGCGGAGAAAATATCCGCGAGGATAGCGAAGAGTTTGTCCTGATTGCGCACCAGCGCTTTGCCGCGGATCTGCACCAGAGCCTGAAACTGTCTGGGGTCCTCGGGGTTTTCGAGAACCTCCGTCGATGCGGAGATGCCACCGGTGCCGGCTTCGATGCGTTCGGCCATCTCCATGTAGTTCAGCCCCGCTGCGCCAATCTGGGTGAGCAGGGAGCAGAATAGCGGCAGGTAGGGCTGATGAGCGGGGTCAAGCGTTCCGGCATCAAGATGGGCAATGAAATAACCGATGCCGTTGGTCGGCTGATCGAACCACTGCACCGGCAGGCCGTTTTGCGTGCCGCGGGTCGAAGGCACCGATGCTTCCTCGGCGGGGATGTCGCTGAGTTCCAGGGTCGGCAGACAGGAGAGATCTTCCTCGGCTTCCTGAGCCTCCTTGAGACGGCGTGCCTGCTCGATGATTTCCTGTTCTTCCGCAGGGGTCAGTTTTTCCCGGATTTCCGCCAGACGCGTCGCGGTCTGCTGCTCTTCCCGCTGTTTCTGCTGGGGGTCGGGACGCAATGTCAGGGTGACGCGGTGCGGGTTGTCGAGTAGGTGGCGCCGGATGAGATTTTCAAAGAAAGGTCCGCCGTCCAGCTCTTTGCGCAGCCGGTCAAGGTGAGTCGCGATCTGCAGCGGCGATACAGCATCGGCGCAGTGCATCCAGGGACCGAGCATACGCATGCACAGCATCAGGGGATAGGGGTAGCTGTCGCCGGTCACTTCCCGGTGCCCGAACTCGAAGCGATGAATCACGCCCTCGATACGCTCGCGCGAGAAACCCTTGCGTGCGACCTCGGCCAGGGTGTCAAGCACGACCGCCTCGATGGCCTCGGTCTGTTCGGGATCGGTCCCCTGCAGGCCAGCGGCGAACAATGTGGTGCGGTAGTCGTCATGGTAGCCTGATCCCGGCGCCAGATTGGTGCCCAGGCGCGAATCGAGCAACGCCTTGTACAGGGGTGCCGCCGGATTGCCGAGCAGCAGAACCGAAAGCAGATCCAGCGCCAGCCGCTCAAAGCTGTCGGAAATGTCGCAGGTCAACCAGGCCACCTGTACCATCGAGCGTCGCTCCATGGGTTCGTCCTTGGCGACAGGAAAAGTTTCAGTGCTGCGCCGCGGCGCATCGTAGCGCTGTTCGGGCTGCACCTTGGAGGCGACGGTGCGTGGCTCAAACTCGGCCAGGGCGCGTTTTTCGATGGTTTTGAGGTGGTCTTGCAAGGGCAGATTGCCGTAGCTGAAAAACCAGGCGTTGCTCGGATGATAATAGGCGGCATGGAAGTCCATCAGAGCCTGGTGGGTCAGATCGGGGATTTCGGCAGGTTCGCCCCCGGAATTGTAGTGGTAGGTCTGGGTGGGAAACAGGTGCCGGTTAAGGCGGCGTCCCATGAGAGACGAGGGGTCGGCCATGGCCCCTTTCATCTCGTTGTAAACCACCCCTTTGAATTCAAGCGGTGATGTCGGATCCTCGGGATCGGCGAATTCGAGGCGATGGCCCTCCTGGCGAAAATTCATCTCATCCAGGCGCGGAAAGAACACCGCGTCGAGATAAATATCCATCAGGTTGCAGAAATCTTTCTGGTTCATGCTGGCGAAGGGATAGAGCGTCCAGTCGCTGGAGGTCAGGGCATTCATGAAGGTGTTGAGACTGCGCCGCAACATGGAGAAAAAAGGATCGCGCACCGGGTAGCGGCGTGAGCCGCACAGGGCCGTGTGTTCAAGTATGTGGGCGACGCCGGTGGAGTCCCGGGGCGTGGTGCGCAGGCCGATGGCGAACAGGTTGTTGGGATCTTCATTGGCCAGATGCACCATGTGGGCACCGGTTGTCAGGTGCCGCAGTTCAACGAGGGTGATGTTGATCTCGCGCAGCAGGGTTACCGCGGTGACTTCGAAACCGTGCAGGCGTTCACCGACGCGGGGTGTTTCAGGCATGAAAAAATCCTTTCCAGAAAAATAGGTAAACAAAGTTAATGTTGCAGGACAAATCCGATTTAGTTCTGGTTTTTCTTTTCCAGTGCCGCTGCCTTTTCCAGCACCCGCGCTTCCTGCTCCTCCATGTAGCGAAGGACGGCCTGGCGGATCTGCGGGTGTTTGATGCCGAGGATGCGCGCGGCGAGAATGCCGGCGTTGAAGGCGTTGTTGATGGCAACGGTCGCCACCGGCACGCCCCCTGGCATTTGCGCAATGGAGAGCAGTGCATCGAGGCCCTGCAGGGTGGTGGCATTGACCGGGACGCCGATGACCGGCAGCGGCGTGAGGGCGGCGACCATGCCGGGCAGATGGGCGGCGCCGCCGGCTCCGGCGATGATCACGTCCAGACCACGCTGCTGGGCGGTCTGCGCATATTCATACATCCGTTGCGGGGTGCGATGGGCCGAGACGATGGTTATTTCATAAGAAACGCCCAACGCCTTGAGGGCCTCTGCGGCTTTTTCCATGACCGGGAGATCCGAATCGCTGCCCATGATGATACCAACTGCTGGCTGGTTCATGCTTCCTCCGACCCGATGATATGGAGAACAGATTTGAGTTTGTCGGCCTTGGCGAGGGCCTGATCGATATCCTGATCGACGATGACGGCGTGCCCCATTTTGCGCATGGGCCGCACCTGCTCTTTGCCGTAAATATGGATTGTCGCACCTTCGATGGCCATGGCATCTTCGAGCCCGACGATGCAGGGTCGACCGTTGGCGCCGGGGGCGCCGAGCAGATTGACCATCACCGCCGGGACAAGCAGTTCCGTCGAACCCAGGGGCAGCCCGCTGATGGCCCGCAGATGCTGTTCGTACTGGCTGGTCACGCAGGCTTCAATGGTGTAGTGACCCGAATTGTGCGGGCGCGGAGCGACTTCGTTGATCAGAATTTCTCCGGATCTGGTCAGAAACATTTCCACGCCGAAGACGCCACGCAAACCTTCAAAAGCCTGTGCGGCCTGCATGGCCAGTTCCTGCGCCCGTGCGGTCTGCTCGGCACTGATGCGGGCCGGCGCGAGAAGCAGATCCAGCAGATTGGAACGGTTGTCGAAAAGCATTTCGACCACCGGATAGCAGCGCACCTCTCCCCCGGCGCCGCAGGCCACCATCACCGCCAGTTCCTTGTCGATATCGACCATGCTCTCAAGCATGGATTCGCCCGTGTACGCCTGGGCGGCTTCGGCGGCATCGCGCAGAACGAAAACGCCCTTGCCGTCGTAACCGCCGCGCCGTGCCTTCTGCACCAGGGGAAAACCGAACTCTTCCATAAGGGTCGGATCGGGCTTGTCCATGCGCTCAAAGCGTGGCACGGGCAACCCGGCCTGCTCGAGAACCAGTTTCTGATGAAGCTTGTCCTGAATAATTTCCAGAATGCCGGGAGAAGGATGGATGGTGTGGCCGGCAAGCTCGAGCCTGCGCATTTCGCCGGCATCGATGTGTTCGATGTCGTAAGTCGTCACCTGACAGCCTGCGACCAGTTCCTGCAGTTTTGCGGCGTCAAAATAGCCGCCGGTCACCTGGCGTTCGGCCAACCGTCCGGCCGGAGCATCGGGGGCCGGATCGAGGACGTCGATGGAGAAGCCCAGTTTACTTGCTTCCAGGGCCAGCATCTTGGCCAGCTGACCGCCACCGATGATTCCCACACGCATGAGAGGGTAAGGATGGCGGCTGGCCGTGCGCGGCGTTTTTTCCCAATTCATATCTGCCATGTTGAATATGATCGTCTCCCTTTTTCTTTGACTTTGCTATTGTAGAGCTTTTATATAGTAAAAAACGCGAATAACGATAGGGTAAATAGCGCGTCTGTGATCGGCGGGATCAAAAAGCCCGAAACGCACCTTTTACCATTTTCAGAACGTAGAAGCAATTGCCGAGGGCGGCTGGATGCCGATTCGATTGGTACTTCGGCGTATACTTTCGCACAGTGAAAGGAAAACAAAGTGAAAAAACTTCAAGATCTCTTTGACAAAAACCGTGAATGGGCCGCGGGGCGCACTCGCCTTGATCCTGATTTTTTCGGGCGTCTCAGCCGCCAGCAGGCGCCCAAATACTTATGGATCGGCTGTTCCGACAGCCGTGTACCGGCCAACGAGATCGTTGGACTTGATTCCGGCGAACTGTTTGTGCACCGCAATGTGGCCAATGTGGTGGTGCATACCGATTTCAACTGTCTGTCCGTTATCCAGTACGCCGTCGAGGTGCTCAAGGTCGATCACATTATCGTTTGTGGCCATTACGGCTGCGGCGGCATCAAGACTGCCCTGGGCGGCAGTCAGTTCGGGTTGATCGATAACTGGCTGCGCCATATCAAGGATGTTTACACCCTGCATCGCCGCCGCCTTGATGAAATCACCGACGAACAAGAGCGCCTCGATCGACTGTGCGAAATCAATGTCGCCCAGCAGGTGGCCAACGTCGCGCACAGCACCATTGTGCAGAATGCCTGGACGCGCGGCGATTCCCTCAGTGTTCACGGCTGGATCTATTCCCTGTCCGACGGCCTGCTCAAAGATCTCGGACTGAGCGTCGATGGCCCCGGGCAGGTGCCGGTCATTTATCGTATGGGCGAGGGTGATTGCTGCTGAAGATGGCCGACGAAGTTTTTTCCATAAAAAAAGCGCCCGCGCAGGGCGCTTTTTTTATGGGTGCTGAGAAAACCGCTCAGCCTTTGAGTTTTTTGGCGATCTGCGCCACATGGCGGCCCTGGAAGCGGGCAATGGCCAGCTCGTTTTCGCTCGGTTGGCGCGAGCCGTCGGCATCGGCCAGAGTGGTCGCGCCGTAGGGCGTGCCGCCGGTGATTTCACTCATGTTGAGCAGGCGCTGTTCGCTGTAGGGCACGCCGACGACGATCATGCCGAGATGCAGCAAGGTGGTATGAAAACTGGTAATGGTGGTTTCCTGGCCGCCGTGCTGGCTGGCTGTCGAGGCAAATACGCTGCTGACCTTGCCGACCAGAGCGCCGCTCATCCACAGCGACGAGGTCTGGTCAAGGTAATTGCGCATCTGCGCCGCCATGTTGCCGAAGCGCGTCGGCGTGCCGAAAATGAGTGCGTCGGCGGCGGCCAGATCGTCGACCTTGGCTGTGGGGACATGGGCAAAAGCCTCACGCGCCTTTTTCGCGCCGGATTTTTCCAGGGCCTCATCAGGCACCAGTTCCGAAACTTGGAGCAGATTGGCCTCGCACCCGGACACCTCGCGCACGCCTTCGGCGACGGCCTCGGCCATGCGGTAAACGTGGCCATACATACTGTAAAAAATGACATTGATCTTGACGCTCATAAAGCCCTCCTTTTGTGATTTTTCATCGGGTTGCCCATTCTGATTCCCGCATGCTCCATGCTTTTTGGCGCTCTTGGTCAGGTTTCCGCTTCTCCCGCCAGCGGCGTCGGATTGCACAGGCTCTTCTCTTCATTGGCGCGGGCGCCGCAGTTGAAGCAGGCAAAGCGCGGCTGGTCGGTCCGTTTGCGGATCTCTTCGGTGCGGCCGGCCGCGTTGAGGGAGCAGATGTGCAATGGATGACCCTCCAGGTTAGTGCAGAGGTTGTCTTCGGTGGTGGGGTATTTTCGTGCCATGTATTTTGACCTCCAGCTGTCTGTTTTTCCTTAAAAAAACATAGCGTAAATGGCGCGGAAGTCCACCCGCCCTAGTTGTTTGCCACAAAAAATGCGGACTTGTCGCCTGTTTCCGGATATCTTAGTATTCGCTCTTGCTCGCTATTCGGGCAAAATGCCTGTCCTGCGGTGCATGATGAACAGATATTTTTTTAGTTTTGTTTTTATGGAGACTGAATTAGCAATGTGCAGGAACTTATTATGGCTCTGATCACCCTTCACCAGTTGTCCCTGGCCTTTGGCGCGGCGCCCCTGCTCGATGAAGCAACCCTGGCTATCGGCGAGCGTGAGCGCATCTGCCTGCTGGGCCGTAACGGTGCCGGTAAATCGACCCTGATGCGCGTGATCAATGGCGATCTGCCGCCCGATGCGGGCGAGATCATGCGCCGTCAGGGTCTGCGTACCGCACTGGTGGCGCAGGAAGTCCCCGCGGGGATTGAAGGCAACGTTTTTGACGTGGTGGCTGGCGGACTTGGGGAGCAGGCCGCCTTATTTGCGGCTTTTCATCGCGTCAGCCGCGGATTGGCACAGGAAACCTCGCCGGAATTGCTCGACGAACTCGGACGTTTGCAGAAACGTCTGGAGGAAACCGGCGGTTGGGAATTGCATCAGCGCGCCGAACAGGTCATCAGTCACCTGCAATTGCCGGCCGAAGATCAGTTCGCCACGCTCTCTGGCGGCCTCAAGCGTCGCGTCATGCTCGGCCGCGCCCTGGTGGCCGATCCCGATATTCTGTTGCTCGACGAGCCGACCAACCATCTGGATCTCGAAACCATCGCCTGGCTTGAAGACTTTCTCCAGCGGCGCGACAAGACGCTGGTCTTTGTTACCCACGACCGTGCCTTTCTGCGCCGCGTGGCGACCCGTATCGTCGAACTGGACCGCGGCCACCTCTCAAGTTGGGAGTGCGACTACGACACCTATCTCGTGCGCCGCGAAGAGCAGCTTGCCGCTGAAGAAAAGCAGCGGGCCGAATTCGATAAAAAACTGGCCCGTGAAGAAGCCTGGGTGCGTCAGGGCATTAAAGCCCGCCGGACCCGCAATATGGGGCGGGTGCGTGCCTTGCAGCAATTGCGCGCCGACCGCCGCGCCCGCCGCGAGCGCAGCGGTACAGCCGCCCTGCAGGTGCAGGAGGGCGAGCGCAGCGGCCGCATGGTGATCGAAGCCGACAACATCTCCTATGCCTGGGATGAACAACCGCTCATTCGTGATTTTTCCACCTCCATTTTACGCGGCGACAAGGTGGGCATTATCGGCCCCAACGGCTCGGGAAAAACCACCTTGCTGCAACTGCTGCTCGGTGAACTTGCGCCCGAGCAGGGACGGGTCAAGCACGGAACCAATCTGCAGATCGCCTATTTCGACCAGTTGCGTACCCAGCTTGACGAGAACCGCACGGTGCACGAAAATGTCGCCGAAGGCAACGACTGGGTCGAGGTGGGTGGCCAACGGCGTCATGTCATGGGTTATCTGCAGGACTTTCTTTTTCCCCCTGAACGCGCCCGCTCCCCGGTGCGCACCCTGTCCGGCGGCGAACGCAACCGCCTGTTGCTGGCCAGGCTCTTTACCCGCCCTGCCAATCTGCTGGTGCTCGACGAGCCGACCAACGATCTGGATCTCGAAACCCTCGAACTGCTCGAAGATCTGCTCGTCGAATTTTCCGGCACGGTGTTGCTGGTCAGCCATGATCGCGCCTTTCTCGACAATGTGGTGACCAGCACCCTGGTGCTTGAAGGAGAAGGGCGGGTCGGAGAGTACGTCGGCGGTTACGAAGACTGGCTGCGCCAGCGTCCCGCGATCCCCCTGCCGGAAAAAGCCGAAGAAGCCAAGCCTGAGCGGCGCTCCCCCAAGGAGCGCCCGCGCAAGCTCAGCTTCAAGGAGAAAAAGGAGTTGGAGGATCTGCCGCGGCGCATCGAGGAACTGGAAAAAGAGCAGGCCGAAATCCATGCCCGCCTCTCCGATCCCGCATTTTACCGCGCCGGCGGTGGCGATTCGGCCGCCATGCAGGCGCGGCTGGCTGCCGTTGAGGACGCATTGGCTGTCTGTTACGGACGCTGGGAGGAGTTGGAGGCGTTGGCATAGCCGACAACCCTGAGGTTGGGGTTTTGTGCGTTGAAAATTGATGGGAGATTTGCCGGGCACAACAGGTTGTCCGCAGGAGTGGTGGAATGAAAAAAAAAGACGCAGGCAAGACGGCCCAGGCCTATACCTACGCAAACCACGCCATCAACGGCCTGATCGGCTATGTGGCGTATGTTCTGGCGTTCATCATCATCGTGAAACTTGTTCAAGCTCTGGTCGGGGCCGAAGAAGCCAGCGAAATGATGCCGCTCTATGTGTTTTTTTATATCGGCGGCGCCACCCTGATCTCGACGTTTTTTGTGATGAAAAAAGTCAAGCACGACACGGGGATTGCAAAACAGAAAACAACTCTTCTGATGATTCTCGCGGTGTTGAGTTTTACGGTGCAGTTTGTCGTACTTAATGTTCTGACCCGCGCAGGCATCCTCAACATCGAAATCCTGATTTACTTTTCGGTGTTGGTTCTGCTGCTCCATATCGTTGCCAGCTACAGGTTTTACGACAACCTGTCCTCCGGTCGCAACGCTGCAAAGCGCAGGCGTTAATCCCACTACAGCCTTATTTCTGGTTTTTTGCTATTCCCGGACAATTCGAAAGAGCGGATCGCTGATCGCTTCCTTGCGGCACATCGGGCATTTGCCAGGGGGCGTGAGGCGTTCCCGTTTGGCGAAGACAAAGCCACAGGAGCGGCATTCAGCAGGCGTTGTTTCGAGTTCTTCATCGCCAGTCTGAAGGCTGCGGCGAATATGGTCGAGGTGGCTGTAGACGTCCTTTTCGCGGATGCCCAAGGCCGCTGAGATTTCCTTGGCCGAGAAACGGCCGTCTCTGAGCAGGGCGCTGAGGGCGTGGCGGATGGTTTCGCGGGCCACGGGCGGCGTGGTCGGTTTGCGCGGAGAATTCGCCATTGATCCTGACTCCTTGATGACGTCGGTTCGGTCAGAGCTCAGACAAGGCCGTCTCTCCCTGTTTTAATCCGCTTTACGGATTTTCGCCAGATAAAACCCGTCCATCATCCCATCCGGAAGCACGCGCAGGGTGTTGGCCACCTCCGGGCGTAACTCCTTGCCCTGCCAGCTGGTCAGGCCCGCCTGCAGATTGTCGATGGCAGGCGTCCAGGGCACGATCACCGCGTCCTCATTTCTGCGCAGCAGGTTATGCACTATCTTCTCGTTTTCTTCGGGCGAAAAGGAGCAGGTGCAGTAGACCAGGGTGCCGCCCGGTTTGAGGGCGGTCCAGGCGGCGGCAATGAGGCCTTTCTGTTTGCGCGCCGTTTCCTTGACCTTGCGCGGACTCCAGTGCCCCCAGCTTTGCGGATCAAGGCGCGTAAAGCGCGCTTCGGACGAGCAGGGTGCATCGAGCAGTATGCGGTCGAACATCTGCGGGCATTTGCGCCCTACCAGGCGACCGTCCATGAGAAAGGCGCGGGCGATGGCAACGCCCTGCTGGTCAAGATTGGCTTTGAGACGGAAAAATCGCGGCTTGATGGCCTCGACCACCGAGAGGCGTCCTTCGTTGCCCATCAGCGCCGCAATCTGCGAGGCTTTGCCGCCGGGCGCGGCGGCGAGATCGAGAACCGTCTCACCGGGCTGGGGATCCAGGGCCAGGGGCGCAAGCATGCTGGCGAGATTCTGGATGTAGAGACGCCCCTCGTAGAAGGCCGGTGTTTCAGTCAGCGCCCGCTTGGCCTCGTGGGCCAAGGCGAAAGCCTCGGGACACCAGGAGATGGGCCGCGGCGCGAAACCGGCCTGTTCCAATTCCGCGCGCAACTGCGCGGCGCTGGTTTTGATGGTGTTGGCGCGGAAGGTTACCGGCTTGACGGCGGCAAAGCTGGCCATGACTTGTTTGTGTCGCGCGACGGGCACGACTTGGGCCAGCAGGGCGGTGAATTCCTCGGGCAGTTCGGGCAGGGAAGGGGACATGAATCGACTTCCGAAACGAAAATGTCTATCTGCCGCTACCATACGGCAAGTGCCAATGAAAATCAAAAATTTACATCCTGCCAACACAGAAGAAACGTTTTGGGGGTTTAATGCCGTTGGTGATCTCCCCATACCTTAAAGAAAGGAGTCTATTGTGGGCAAAGGTGAAATGAGCGGCTACCGACCCAGCGAGCAGGAACCCTACATGCATCCACGTCAGTTGGCTTTTTTTCAGGAGCGACTGCTGAGTTGGCGGCGGATGCTACAAAGTGAGGACTACTTAAGCCTCCAGCGGCTGCGGCGCGAAAAAGATCGCAGTTCGGACCCCATCGACCAGGGTGTTCAGGAAAGCGAGCAGCACTTTGATTTCGAGCAACGTTGTCGTAACCTTAAGCTTTTGGAGCAGATCAATGCGGCCTTGGAGCGGATCGAGGAGGGCACCTACGGTTTTTGCGAAGAGAGCGGGGAGGAGATCGGCCTGCGCCGCCTGGTGGCCCTGCCCCTGGCTCGATGTTCTATAGAGGCGCAGGAATCGATCGAGCGCGCAGAGCGTTTTCGTCGGCAGAATAATCTGGGTTGACTAACCTTGCCCTCGGCGTCTGTAATGCTGCAAATCATTGATTGATGAGCAGGATATGGGCGCCGTGGCCTCTCTCAAGGGTTTTACGTTCTCTGGATTTTTTGCCTGGCTGCTGTGGTGCCTGGTGCATATCCTGTCGCTGGTCGGATTCCGCAAGCGGGTGTTCGTCGTGTTCTCCTGGCTATGGTCCTATCTCTCCTTTACCAAAAGCGCCCGGCTCATCACCGGCGATTCGCGAGATGCTGATCCTTCGGTGGAGAAGACGCCTGTGCATCCCAAAAAGCGCGATTGAGAGCGGCTCGATGTTCTTCTCCGCGGGCTGATTTTTGCTCGGCATCGATTTTTAGCAGATCTTCCAGGGCCGTCGGCGGCAGCGGGCGGCTCAGATAAAAACCCTGCATTTTTTCGCATCCCTTGTGTTTCAGAAAGGCCAGTTGATCAGCTGTCTCAACGCCTTCGGCAACGACCTTCATGCCCAGTTTGTGGGCCAGTTCGATGATCGCATCGATCAGGGTGGCATCGTTGGCGTCATGGGTGATGCCGTCGACAAAAGTGCGATCGATCTTGAGCTCATCGATGGGCAGGCGCTTGAGGTAAGCCAGGGAGGAGTAGCCCGTACCGAAATCATCGAGCGCGATGTTGACCCCCATTTTTTTTAGGGCACCGAGCTTGCTCACACTTTCTTCGATATCCTGAATAAGAATGCTTTCGGTAATTTCAAGGGTTAATAGCGAACTGTCAAATGCGTTGTCGGAAAGAATTCTCTGGATTTTTTCCGGCAAGTTCTCACGATAGAACTGCCGCGCCGAGATGTTCACCGCCAGTTGCAAGGGACCGAATCCGTCCGCTTCCCACTGTTTTGCCTGACCAATGGCGGTTTGCAGCACCCAGTCACCGGTGGGCACAATCAGGCCGGTTTCTTCGAGGATGGGGATGAAGTCGGTTGGTTCCACCAGCTCATGGGGTTCTTTTTGCCAGCGGATCAGCCCTTCAATGCCGACGATGCGACCGTCGTACAAATCAATCTGCGGTTGGTAGTGCAGCAAGAATTCATTCCGCTCCAGGGCGCGGCGCAATCGGGTTTCCAGATCAAGGCGGTTGCGGATGCGTAAATCCATCTCGCCGGTAAAAAATTGAAAATTGTTTTTCCCCAGTTTCTTCGCCTGATACATGGCGGTATCCGCATTTTTCAACAGAAGGTCGGCGCCATGGCCGTCGTCCGGAGAGAGGGTTACGCCGACGCTGGCTGTGATGAACAATTCCTGTCCGCTCAACAGGAAAGGGATCCCGAATTCCTCAAGCACCTTTTGTGCGATTTTGCCCAGCCCATCAGCCGAATGGACCTCGGCGGCAAGAATCACGAATTCGTCACCGCCCAGGCGCGCAACGGTGTCCATCCGGCGTACGCTGCCACATAGCCGCTGTGCCACCTGCTGCAGGAGCAGGTCGCCTGCCGTGTGGCCCAAGGTATCGTTCACCATCTTGAAATTGTCGAGATCAAGTAGGAGCAGGCCGATCCTGTCTCCATGGCGGGATTGCTGGGTCAGCGCCTGCTCCAGGCGGTCGCGGAGCAGGTTGCGATTGGGTAGGCGCGTCAAGGGATCATGGGTGGCCAGGTATTCCAATTCTTCGGTGCGCTTCTGGACCCGACGCTCCAGGGTTTCATTGGACTTGGTAATCTCACTGAATTTTTCCTGAAGAACCTCGCCCATGGCTTTGAAATTGCCGATCAATCGATCGATTTCAGTTATGCGAGTTTCGGGATAGTCAATTCGGGCGCGGTCGTTGATGCGGGCCGGAAGGTTGGTGGTCGCTCGTGAAAGCTGAAACAAAGGGGCGGCAAGCCAGCGCGAAAAAAACAGGGCGTTGATCAGCGCTGCGATGATCAGGGCGAGAAATAAGGCCAGTGAGCCTGTCTGGCGCTGGAGCAGGCGGTGCTGATGGGGCGCAAGGGGCATTTCGATCAGCAGGCGCAACTCCGGCGCCGATTCAAGGAGAGATTCCCGGACCAGGGAAGAACGCTGTACCCGTTGCCAGAGAGGGATGGGAATGTCCGAACGAGGCATGGCGCGGTATATGCCGGCCGCTACAGGCAGTTTATCGCTATTGTAGAAGGGGTCGTGAATGTCTCCGGCAGGGCGGATAGCCGGGTAGGAACTGGCAAGGACGCCGCCCCGCACATCGCAGACACTGATGATTATTCCCTCGGGAATCGCCGCGCCCAGATCGACGAGAATCGCGCCGAGGGCCTGGGTTTCCTGGTCCTGGCCCAGGGCCAGAGCGATTTCCAGGGGCGCGACTCGCGCGATGTCTTCAATCACCTTCAGTGCATTTGCATGGCTCTGGTTTTCCATCATCCGGCCATTGAGGATCATGACAAGGATGGCAGGGCCCGCCACCACCGCCATCAACAGGTTGAAGATAACCTGGCGCAGGGAGATCGACTGTAGCCTTTTTCGTAACCCGACCAGGGCGGCGACCACCGGAATGTTGAGCAGCAGGCTGGCCACCAGGGCATTGGTGACGCCGATGAGCCAATACATCATGGCCGCGGGCAAAGTGCCCCCGAGGCCGGCGCCTTGCACACCGAGAAAAAACAGGAAAATTAAGGGAACGCCGAGTAGAGTCCAGTAGATGGCGCTGAAAAGCACCAGATTCGGAGCGTTGGGATTGCGGCGCAGCAGCAGTCCGATGGCGAGGGGCTCAAGGGTCAGCCAGATAAGGGCAAAAGGGTGATGAAAGAGCCAGATGGTGGGCGATGCGGCGATGAGCGCCGCGACAACACTCCACAGAAGGCCATAAACACGCAGGATCACCAGCACCGCAATGCTGCCGAAAAGGTAATTGAAGCCCATGAACAGGCGTGGCGCAAATATGTTTCCCACCAGCCCCGCTGTTATGAGAACCAGAAGGATCAGCGCAGGTTTTAAAGAATATTTTTCGGCCACGGCAGGCAAGATCATGCAGGGCTCAATGGTTGGTTGTTTAGGCGAGATAAGATTATTCTTATTTTAAAGTCTCTTGAGAGGATGTCAATCTCCTTTTCGATCTATGCCTTTGGAGTATTTTCCAGCTTTTACCCACGGGCAAAAGGTGTATAATCCGCTCATGCGACGCGTACTTGTTTTTCTGATCCTCGTGATTCCCCTTTTTCTTCCCGGGTTTTTTCCGCCGGCCCTTATCGGCGCGGGTGAATATTTGCGCGCCTCGGCGCAAACTGTGATCCTGAACGAAGACGAGCCTCATTCTGAGCGAGAAGATTCCGGCCTGCGTTTCGGGCCGACGACCTTGCCGCGGACCGCGCCGGTG
This sequence comes from Geoalkalibacter ferrihydriticus DSM 17813, assembly GCF_000820505.1. Classification (NCBI taxonomy): domain Bacteria; kingdom Pseudomonadati; phylum Thermodesulfobacteriota; class Desulfuromonadia; order Desulfuromonadales; family Geoalkalibacteraceae; genus Geoalkalibacter; species Geoalkalibacter ferrihydriticus. The sequence goes on from NZ_JWJD01000003.1 coordinate 209,508, forward strand.
GTTCCCGCGACTCAGGGTGACCAAGGCGAATCTCCACAACGTCCCGGCGCGGACGATTTGTCCGCGCCGCAAGAATTCATTCCCCCTGAGCCACGCACCCCGCAGCGCTTGCCGACACCTGCGCAACGACCTTCCTCTATGCCGGCGCCACCGGCCGCTGAAATGCTCTCTTTTCCCAGCCCTTTGGAGTGTCTTGCCCAGGCCGATGCAAACAAAAGCCTGGACGCCCGGCTGGATCTGGTGCGCAAGCCCGTGGGCGACAGGGTTCAGCAGCAACCGGCGGTGGCTGTGGCCGATGGCGAAACGTCTCTGTATCTGCACTTTCCTACGCTTGACGGCAGTGAGTCGCCCAACCTGGTTCTGTCCGATCTGAGAATGCAGCGCTTGTCCAAGGAAGAAGGCCGGTGGGTGCTGGAGGCTGTGCCGCATAACGACATCTGGGAAGCCAAGGTGTTTGTCATCGGTCAGGGGAAAATGTGGCAGGTGCCGGTAGTGGTCACGCCCCTGCGCGACATCGACTTCGACGGCAATGGTCGTATCGACGCGGCGGACTATCGGCTTTTCCGTCAGGGTGATCCTTTTGATGCGCAGTTTGATCTCAATGGTGACGGTGTGCGCGATGTGATCGATGAGTTCATCTTTCTGGCCAACTATCTGCTCAGCACTGATGCGCAGGCACCGGGTGCCGCACAGCGGCGCTGATTGGTCTATTCTCCGTTAAACTTTTTTATCCCGCTGTGGTCAAGAAACCGCTGAAGAATCGAAGCCGTGGCATCGGTGAGTGCCTCTTGGGGCACGAAGAAAAACGCGTTCCGGTCGGTGTAAAGCATGAAGCCTGGTTCAACAATCCGGTAGCCGTGAAAGTCCTTCCAGCCTCTCTCACTGTGCTGGGTGCCCGCCCTGACGCTCATGGCGTCGTTGGTCAGGCGCACCTGAATGCGCCCTTCGAAGAGTGGCCCTTTGCGGGCCGAAGCCATGGACTTGAGAAGGAAGAGATGCTTTGACAGCACGCAATAAAGACCGCTTGCCAGAAATGCGGCACCGATCCAATTGTTTGCGGCGGGCACACCTACCATAAAAGCACCTATTGCCGAGAGTATCGCGCCGTAAATAAAGCGCATGCGAAAAAAAGCCTGATGCTGATAGTGGGCATAAAAAAAACGGCGCCACATCTCTTCGGTCAGATTGTATTCCAGAACAATCGCATTTTCCTCCGTCATTCTTCTTCCCTTTTAATCTGAGGTGGTACAAAGCCACGCCTGAGGGTGTTCTCCGTCACGCAGCGTGAATCCATGAAATGCAGCAGGTAGTCGGCGCCGCCGGCCTTGGTGCCGGTACCCGAGAGGCCGAACCCGCCGAAGGGCTGGCGCGCGACCAGGGCGCCGGTGATGCCGCGATTGAGGTAGAGGTTGCCGACGCGAAATTCGCCGCGCGCGCGCTCCAGATGGGCGGGGCTGCGACTGAACACCCCGCCGGTCAACGCCTGGGGCGGGGCGTTGGCCCAGTGCAGAGCCTGGTCGAAATCGTCGGCGCGCATCAAGGCCAACAGGGGCCCGAATACTTCTTCGCGGGCCAGGCGATGCTCGGGACGAATGCCTTCGACCAGGGTGATGGGGACATAAAACCCCGGTCCTTCCGGAACCTTGCTCTGATAGACCAGTTCCCCCTCTTGCCGGGCCAGCTGGATGTATTTCTGGATTTTTTCCACGGCCGCAGGCTCGGCGACCGGTCCCATGAAGAATGCTGGATCCTGCGCCGGGCCGATGCGCAGAGAGCGCGCCGCCTGCACCAGACGCTCACGCAAGGCGGTATAGACCGCATCGACTACGATCAGCCGCGAACAGGCGGAACACTTCTGCCCCTGAAAACCAAAGGCCGAGGCGAGAATCGCCGGTATCACCTCATCGAGGTCCGCATCCTCATCGACGATCACGGCGTTTTTGCCGCCCATTTCCGCCACCACCTTCTTCACCTGGCGCTGCCCCGGGCCCAGGGCCGAGGCTTTGTGCAGGATGCGCAGGCCGACTTCCTGCGAGCCGGTAAAGGCAATCAGGCTGACTGCCGGATGCTCTACCAGCAGATCGCCGATCTCGGCGCTTGATCCCGGCACATAATTAAATACTCCGGCGGGCAATCCGGCGTCACGCAAAATTTCCTGCAGGGTCCAGCCGATGACCGGCGTCAGGCTGGAGGGTTTGTAAACCACGGTGTTGCCCGTTACCAGGGCGGCAGCCACCATACCGCAACTGATCGCCAAGGGAAAGTTCCACGGCGCGATGACTGCGGCCACGCCCCTGGACTGGTAGAGCAGGCGGTTGTCCTCGCCGGGCAGGGAGGCAGGTTGGGGTGGATTGTCCAGGCGCAGCATCTCGCGCGCGTAATATTCGAGAAAATCAATCGCCTCGCATACGTCGGCATGGGCCTGATCCCATTGTTTGCCGATTTCAAAAACCTGCCAGGCGGCCAGTTCGAAGAGGCGCGCGCGCGCGGCTTTGGCGGCGCGTATCAGAGAAGTGGCGCGTTCGGCCGCCGCCGTGTCGCGCCAGCCGGACAGGGCGGCCTGGGCGGCGGCCACTGCCTGGTCGATCTGCTCCGGGCCGGCCTGGCTGACTTGGCCGACGATCTCCTCGGGTTGGGCCGGGTTGACGGAGGGCCGGGTTTGCCTGGTCGCCAAATTCTGCCCGTTGATGAACAGCGGGTAGGTGGCGCCGAACTTTTCGCGCACCTGACTCAAAGCCTGGGCGAAAGCGGCGCGTTGTGCGGGGCGGGTGAAGTCGACACTGGGTTCGTTGCGGAAAGGGCGCAGCAGCCCCAGAGGCGTTTTTCGGGTCTGCCGGCCGAGGGTGCGTTGCCGCAACAGGGTGCGCGGATCGGCCAGCAGGTGATCCATGGTTTCGCCTTCGACGAAACTCTGGCGCAGGAAGGATTCGTTGGCCGTGTTCTCCAGCAAACGGCGCACCAGATAGGCCATGCCCGGCACCATTTCGCCCGAGGGGCAATAGAGCCGCACCCGACCGACCAGTCCGCGTACGGCCTGCCGCACCGGCTCGGCCATGCCGTAAAGAACCTGAAACTCGTAGCGGTCTTCAGGAACCCGCAGCAAGCGCGCCATTTCGAGCACCGCGGCGATGGAGCGGATGTTGTGGGTGCCCACGGCCAGATCACAGAGGTCGCTGTGTTCTAAAATTTTGTAGGCCAGTTTTTCAAAATTGGCGTCCGTCGCCGCCTTGTCAGTGAAAACCCGCTCCGGCCAGCCATGCTGAGCGGCGAGCACGGTTTCCATGTCCCAATAAGCGCCTTTAACCAGACGGATGTTGAGGTGCAGACCCTTCTTGCGCGCCCAGGTGAGCAGCAGGTCTAGATTTTCCTCGGTTTCCCGGTGATAGGCCTGCAGCACGATGCCGAGATGGGGATATTTGGGATATTTTTCGCGCAGGCGGCGATAAACGGCCAGGGTGATATCCTTGCTGTGGTGAGATTCCATGTCGATGCAGAGATAGCCCCCGACCGCCTGGACCTGGACGTAGATCTGCTCCAGGCGCGCGGTGATGGCGTCGACGGAGCCGTTGAAGTCCTGGGGGTTCGTCTGGGAGTAGAGGGCGGTGGGCTTGACCGACACGTTGATTTTGGGCGCGTAACCCCAATCGCCTCCCGGGCCCTCCAGGGAGGGTCTGAGGGGTGGCCAGTTCTTTTGAAATTCACCCAGGCGCCTGAGCAGATGGATGTAGGTGGCTACATACTGCTCGGCTTCTTCTTCACTGACGGTGGCCTCGCCCAAGGCATCCAGGGTAAAGGCAAAACCTTCCTGGCGCAGTTTGCCCAGGCGGCGAAGCGTCTCACCGGAGGTTTCGCCGATGATGAACTGGCGTGCCATCTGGCGGATATTGCGTGCAATGAAGCGGCGTAGCACCGCTGCCCCCAGGTGACCGGTGACGCCCGAGGTGCGCAGCCCCCAGCGCAGAAAATCGGGTAGATCCTGCAATTGTCCGAAATATTCCTGTAAGTGGCGCTGCAGGGTCTCACCGCTCCGGAGGCTGGGAAACACATCGATAAAGCGAAACATCTGGACTTTGAAATCTTCCCGGCGCATGCACCAGTCCAGAACTTTTCCCGCCCAGAGTTCGCGGTTGAAAATTGAAGGCTTGCGGTGGGCGACGGTGGCAAAAAGTTCATGGCCGCGTTCAAGAATGCGGTCGTTAAGTTCGTTTTCGTTCATGGCATGCCTCGGCGGCGATATCAAGAGGTTGAAAATGCGATGCTTTTGAGCCATCTGGGAATTTCGCCCCAGAAATGAACTCAGTTGAGATCAAAAAGAAGAAACCGCGCCTTTTCCCGTGCTGCCAACTTCAGGGAACCTTCCTCGCTTAGCGCTGCTCCGTCACCGCTTTCCAGCAGCTCAGCATTCAATTCCAGACGCCCATCCACCAGTTGCAGCCAGGCATGGCGGCCAACGGCGAGGGAAAAGTCGATTTTATCGCCGGTGGGCAGATGTCCGTAATAGGCGCGCACATCCTGGTGCAGCACGGCCGAGCCTTGGCTTGCGTCGCGCGAGGCGATGAGTTGCAGGCCCGGCTTAGCCAGATCAAAGGATTTTTTTTCGTAGCGCGGACTCAGCCCCTGGCGCTCGGGAAAAATCCAGATCTGGAAGAAATGCACTTCCTCGTGTTCCGACGGATTGTACTCGCTGTGGCGGATGCCGGTGCCGGCGGAAAACATCTGCAGTTCGCCTGCCCCGATTTTTTCGCGGTTGCCCAGGTTGTCCTGGTGCTCCAGGGCGCCGCTGATGACGAAGGAGAAGATTTCCATATCGCGGTGTTCGTGCATGCCGAAGCCGCCGCCTGCGGCCACGCGGTCTTCATTGATGACCCGCAACTGGCGAAAACCCATGTGCTGCGGATCCTGATAGGTGTGGAAAGAGAAGGTGTGGCGGCTTTCCAGCCAGGATTCGCGGCCAAGCCCGCGTTCTTGAGATTTGCGGATGCGGATCACGGTCAGCCTCCTTGGGTGCCGGCCCACCAGTGGGCCGTTTGGTCCGGATAACCTCCCGGACGAGGGATCGGTCAGGTTTTTTAAAGGTTATCCTGCGGGTAACCTATGTCAATGCCGGGAAAACGGGCTGACGATATGCTATTTGTCTGTTAGGGTAAAGGCATTGACTAACCCTTCAGGTGGATGAGGAGGAAAACGCTTATGAGTCTCAAGGAAATTCTTTACCGACGCAGTATTCGCAAGTACACCCCTGAGCTGGTCAGCGACGAGGATATGGAAGAGCTTTTGCGCGCCGCCATGGCCGCGCCCTCGGCGGGCAATGCCCAGCCCTGGTATTTTGTGATTCTCACCGAACGCCGGCTGCTGGAAGCCATCGCCGATTTTCACCCCTACGCCGCCATGGCGCGGCATGCGCCTGCGGCGATTCTGGTGTGCGGCGACCCGTCCCTGGAAAAATACCCCGGCTTCTGGGTGCAGGATCTGAGCGCCGCGGTGGAAAACCTGTTGCTGGCGGCTCAGAGCAAGGGCCTGGGTGCTGTGTGGGTGGGGATTTATCCCACCGAAGAGCGTGTGGAAAAAATGCGCGAACTGCTCGCCATCCCTCCGAATATCATCCCCTTCGCCCTGGTGCCCTTCGGCCATCCGGCGGAAACCAAACCGCCGGCCGAACGCTTTAACCCAGCTCGTGTGTTTCGCAACGGCTGGAGCGGCTAAAGGGATGAGGGTGGCCACCCGCATTGTTTTTGATCTGCGCTGATCCGCTTGGATCTGCTTCCCATTCTTGATTCTTTACCATCCAAGGAGAAATGCCCATGTCCGAAACGACTTTTAAAGCCATGATCGTCGAAGAAGCCGAGCCGAAAAAATTCACCCGCCGTATCGGTGAGCGCAAAATCAGCGATCTGCCGGACGGTGATCTGCTCATCCGCGTGCATTATTCATCGCTCAACTTCAAGGACGCTCTTTCGGCCACGGGCAATAAGGCCGTGACCCGCAAGTTTCCCCATACGCCGGGCATCGATGCCGCCGGCGAGGTGGTCGAGTGCAGCTGCGGCCGCTACCAGCCCGGCGATCAGGTGCTGGTGACGGGCTATGACCTGGGCATGGAGACCGACGGCGGATTCGGCCAGTACATTCGCATTCCCTGTGATTGGGCGGTGAAGCTGCCCGACGGGCTGAGCCTGCGCGAGTCCATGATCATCGGCACTGCCGGTTTCACCGCCGGCTTGTGCGTGTGGAAGCTGGAGCAGGCCGGCGTGCAGCCCGACGCGGGCGATATACTGGTGACCGGTGCCAGTGGCGGCGTGGGCAGTATCGCCGTGAGCATCCTGGCCAGGCTGGGCTATCGTGTGGTTGCTGTGACGGGCAAGACCGCCGCCGCAGATTTTCTAAAGACGCTGGGAGCTGCTGAGGTCATCGGGCGCGAGGCGGTCCTCGAAGGCGCCGAGCGGCCCATGATGAAAGAACGCTGGGCGGGGGTGGTGGATGTCGCCGGCGGCGATCTGCTGGCGGGCGCCATCAAGGCGACCCGCTATGGGGGCGCTGTGACCTGTTGCGGTCTGGTGGGCTCACCCGATCTCAACATCAATGTCTTTCCCTTTATCTTGCGCGGGGTGAGCCTGCTCGGCGTTGATTCGGTGCAGTGTCCAGCAGAACCGCGCCTCGCCGTGTGGGAAAAGCTCGCCGGCTTGTGGAAGCCTGAGCACCTTGAGGAAACCGCAAGTGAATGCGGCCTGGAGGAACTGGAAGAAAAAATCCAGGCCATTCTCAAGGGGCAAATCAGGGGGCGCACCCTGGTCAATATGAAAGATTGAATCGGAGTAACTGTTCAGCATGCACCGCAGGGTACGGCGGCATCGCGTGCGGCAAAAACTCACCTGCGGCTCAAACATTTGCCGCAGCACTCAACCGCCNCGCAGGGTACGGCGGCATCGCGTGCGGCAAAAACTCACCTGCGGCTCAAACATTTGCCGCAGCACTCAACCGCCGCACCCTGCGGTACTCTCGGACGTTGCCGAATAGTTACGAATCGGAAAAGATTTCGAGGCGCAAGGAGACTTTTCATGAGTGATCTGGTTTTGTTGGATGTCGCGGAAGGGATTGCCACACTGACCGTCAACCGTCCCGAAGTGCTCAACGCCCTCAATGCTGAATTGGTGCAGGATCTGCGCGGGAAACTTGCTGTTCTTGACAGCGACAAACGCGCGCGGGTCATCATTCTCACCGGCGCCGGCGACAAAGCCTTTGTCGCCGGCGCAGACATCGGCGCCATGCGCGATCTCGATCCCCTTGCGGCCCGTGAAACCGCGTTGCTGGCCCAGGAGTTTCTCGCCGACATCGAGCGCTGCGCCAAGCCGGTCATCGCCGCGGTCAACGGCTATGCCCTGGGTGGAGGCTGCGAACTGGCCATGGCGTGCGACCTGCGTGTCGCCTCGGAAAATGCCCGCTTCGGCCAGCCCGAAATCAATCTCGGCATCATTCCCGGCTGGGCGGGGACCCAACGCCTACCGCGCCTGGTGGGCAAGGGACGTGCCCTGGAGATGATTCTCACCGGTGACTGGATCGATGCCCGGGAAGCCCTGCGCATCGGCCTGGTGAACCGGGTCGTACCCCAGGGTGAGCTTCTGGCCGAGACCCGTAAGCTGGCCGGGCGGATCGCTGAGAAAAGCCGGATTGCGGTGCGTTTGTGCAAGGAAGCGGTGATCAACGGCCTGGAGATGGACAGCCTGCGCGCCGGGCAGTACGAGGCCGATCTCTTCGGTTTGTGCTTTTCCACACACGACCAGAAAGAAGGGATGACGGCTTTTCTTGAAAAGAGAAAGGCTGAATTTCAGGATTCGTGAACAATTAGAGAACTCTGAACGTTTGGCCGGAACCGGGACGAGGATGTTATACTAATAACTGATGGAGCAAGAATCCCTCTGATTCTCCAACCGAAAGGGGGTGTTATCTGTGAAACGTCTGGCGAATTTGCTGGTCACTTCTCTTATGCTGGTCGGATTGGCCGGGTGTGCCGCTATGGCACCGCCGGATGCTGATACCAGAGTTCAATGTCCGGCCTGCGGTTATGAATTTGAAGTTCCGAAACATCACAATTGATTTTTTTTTGTAACTGTCGAGTCGGCACCGCAGACTGCTGTGCGAGTGGGCATTGCAGCTGAATAGCTCACTTTTTTCTACTTGTTTTTAAGGCCCGGTTCTCATGCCGGGCCTTTTTGATCGCGAAATTCCGGGACTGCTGATTTTTAGCAGGGGGCCCGGGAGATATTGATTGCTCATGCAACAGCAGATTTGCATCCGCCGGCGATATTTGCGAAACTGCGGCTTGTTCTGAGTCTTTTTGCGGAGGGGCCATGTTTCGCTTTATTCACGCCGCCGATATCCATCTCGACAGCCCCCTGCGGGGCCTGGAAGTCTATCCCGACGCGCCGCTGGAAGAAATCCGCGCCGCCACCCGCCGTGCTTTCGACAATCTTGTCGGCCTGGCCCTTGAAGAACAGGTGGACTTCGTGTTGCTGTGCGGCGATCTCTATGACGGCGATTGGAAGGACTACAACACCGGTCTGTATTTCGCTCAACGCATGGGTCGCCTGCATCAGGCCGGCATCCGCGTATTCATCGTCTCCGGCAATCATGATGCCGCCAGCCATATCACCCGCCATCTGCAACTCCCCGACAATGTCCATGTCTTTTCCACCAAAAAAGCACAGACCGTGCATGTGAAGGAGCACGGCCTGGCCCTGCATGGTCAGGGTTACGCCCACCGCGCGGTCAGCGACAACCTGGCTGCCGACTATCCCCAAGGCGAGGCGGGCTGGTTCAACATCGGCCTGTTGCACACCGCCCTCAACGGCCGCCCCGGGCACGAGCCCTATGCGCCCTGTTCCCTCGACCAGTTGCGCGCCAAGGGCTATCAATACTGGGCGCTGGGCCATGTGCACCAGCGCGAGGTGGTGAGCGAGGCACCCTGGGTGGTCTTTCCCGGCAACATCCAGGGTCGCCACATCCGTGAAACGGGCGCCAAAGGCTGTACTTTGGTAAGGGTGGCCGACGGCGAAGTGACGGACATCGAGCATCGCGCCCTCGATGTGTTGCGCTGGACACGCTGCGATGTGGATCTGAGTGCAGCCGAGAACGAGGAGGAGGTTTACGGCCAGGTGCGCGCTGCCCTTGAGGAAAATAAACTCCAGGCCGAAGGACGCACCCTGGCCCTGCGCCTGATTCTGAGCGGGCGCACGCCCGTGCATGCACTGCTGCAAAAGCATGTCGCCCATTGGGTGGAGGAAGTTCGCGGCCTTGCCGCCACCCTCGGCGATCTGTGGCTGGAAAAGGTGGGTTTCGCCACCCAGGCGCCCGACGGCGGCGCGGATTTGCTCAACGAGGATTCTCCCTTTGCCGGACTGTTGCGCTCCCTGGCGGATGTGCAGCTCGATAATCACCGGCTCTACGACCTGGTGCCGGAGCTTGAAGAGCTGCGCAACCGCCTGCCTGCCGAACTTCTCGGCGGCGCGGATCCCTTTGACCCGACGCAGCCCGCGCAGTTCGCCGAATTGCAGCAGGACGTGCGCGAATTGCTGCTGGCGCGCCTGCTGCACCAGGGGAGGGGCGTATGAAGCTGACGCGCCTCGAACTCAAGGCCTTTGGTCCCTTTACCGGCCAGGCACTTGAGTTTGCCGGCCCGGAGCCGGGTCTGCACATTGTCTTCGGGCGCAACGAGGCGGGCAAGAGCAGCTCCCTGCGCGGTCTCAAGGCTTTGCTCTACGGTTTTCCCGAACGCACCACCGACAACTTCGTGCATCCCAACGAACAGTTGCTGGTGGCTGGGTGTCTGCACAGCGCCGATGGGCGCGCGCTTGTTTTTCAGCGGCGCAAAAAACGCAAGGCCGATCTGCTCGACGCCCGGGGCGAGCCTCTGGATGCGGGGGTGCTTGCGGGCTTTCTTCACGGCATCGAGCCTGCGGTGTTCGACGCTCTGTTCGGTATCGACCATGAAACCCTGGTAAGCGGTGGGCAGGATATTCTCGAGCAAAAAGGTGATGTGGGGCGCTCCCTGTTTGCCGCGGGTACCGGCATCGCCTCTTTGCGTCGTATCCTCACCGAACTTCATGAGGAGAGCGATGCCCTTTACAAGGCGCGTGGCAGCAAGCCGGAAATCAATCAGGCTCTCGCCGAATTCCGAGAGAGCCAGAAAAACCTGCGTGAAGCCAATCTTGCAGGCAGCGACTGGAAGAAACATCAGCAAGCTCTGCAAGACGCGCAAAAAGCGCTGGAAAAGCTGCGCGACGAGCAACGCCGTTGTGAGCGCCGGCGCCTGCATCTGGAGCGTCTGCGTCAGGCTTTGCCGCAACTGGCCCAACACCAGGCACTGCGCGTGCAAATCGCGGCGCTGGGCGAAGTCGTGCCTCTTCCCGAAGATTTCAGTGCGACGCGCCGCCGTTTCCAGGAACAGAAACGCGCCGCCGAACAGCGCCTGTTGAGCGCCCGAAAGCGCTTGGCGGAGCTCAACCAGCGCGTCGCCGGCCTGCGACCGCCGCAAGCGATTCTCGATCAGGCCGAAAGCGTCGAGGCGCTTGCGCTGCGCCTCGGCGAATACCGCAAGGGCCTGCAGGATCGTCCCGGCCTCGAAGGGCGTCGCCGCCAGCTTAAATCCGAAGCGGCCGATCTGTTGCGGCAGATTCGCCCCGACCTGCCCTTGGAGCAGATCGAATCCCTGCGCCCCATGCTCGCTCGGCGCAAGACCATCCACCAACTGGGCGCGCGGGCCGAAGCCCTTGAACAGAGCTGCCGTGGCGCCGAACGTCAGGTCCAGCAACTGTCCGACGAAGGGCAAAAGCTTCGCCAGGCTCTTTCCGGGCATTGCGCGGCGCCTGATTTCGAGGCTTTGGAAGATAGCTTGAGGCGGGCCCTGAAGGCTGGGGATCTCGACGAAGATCTGCATGAGCGCCGTCGTCTTGCGGCTCTGGATGAACAGAGCCTCAACGCAGAACTCAAGCGCCTCGGGCTCTGGAGCGGTCCCTGGCAGGAACTGCTTGAGCTGTGCCTGCCCGCGGCGGATACTCTCAGTCAGGAAGAAGAGCGGCTGCGCCGACTTCGTGACGAGCAGGAACGCCTGCGCCGTCGTCATCAGGAGTTGCAGTCCGAGCAGCGGCGACTACTGTGCGATCGGGCTGAAATGGAGGCGGGCGGCGAACTGCCCTCGGAAAAGGATCTGGCGCAAATCCGTGACAGTCGCGACCACGGCTGGCACTTGCTGCGTCGCCATTGGCTGCAGGGTGAGGATATCGCTGCCGAGGCGCGTGCCTATCATGCCGAATTGCCCCTGCCCGACGCCTTTGAGCAGGCCATGGGCAAGGCCGATGACACAGCTGATCGCTTGCGTCTTGAAGCCGCACGGGTTCACCAGTATGCGGCGCTGGTCTCGCAGACCGAGGCCGTGCAGGAAGCCATCTCCCAGGTGGAACGCGAGGAGCAGAGCCTGGCCGAGGCTCTGGATCTTTTTCAGCAGCAGTGGCGTGACCTCTGGGCGAGGTGCAGCATCAGTCCTCGCTCTCCCCGGGAAATGGCCCTGTGGTTGGCGGGAGTTGAGAAATTGCGGTTGCGCGTGGATGCCTGGCAGCGCGCCTGCGCAGAGTTTGAAGACCGCCGCCAACGGCGCGACCTGCTGCGTCGGGAGTTGCTCAAGGAACTCGCGCGCCTTGGCGAAACGAACAATTTTGCCGGAGAGGAACTGGCCGCAGTTGTGCGCCATGGGCAGAAGGTGGTGCGGCGTCTGGAGCAGAGCGCGCGCCAACAGACCGATCTCGCCGTGCGCCTCAAGGATCTGGAGACGTCTCTGCAACACGCCATTGCCGAGCGCGACGAAGCCCGCCGCGCCCTGGATGCCTGGCGTGGTCAATGGCGCCGTATTCTTGCCGATCTCGGCCTGCCCGGCGACGCTTTACCCGGCGAGGCCGACGACTTTCTCGAAACCCTGCAGAAATGCTTTGAACATCTGCGCCAGGCCGACGATTTTCACAAGCGCATCGAGGGCATCGACCGCGATGTCCAGAGTTATGCCGCCGCAGTGCGGGCGTTACAGACGCAGATCGCGCCCGAACTCGGGGACCTTGCGCCCGATCAGGCGATGGTGCAGATGCAGTCTCTGGTGAACCGGGCGCGGGAGGAATACAGCCGTCTGCAACAGCTTGCCGAGGATCGCCGTCAGCTCGATGAGGACAGTCACCAGGCCGAAGCCGAGCTGCGCGCCGCCGGGGACGAACTGAAACGGCTGTGTCGACTGGCGCGTTGTGCGGGAGAGGAAACCCTTGATGAGGCAGAGCGTGCCTGGGCGGAGCATCAGCGTCTGCGTGAGCGACTGCTTGATGTGGAGGCGCGCCTCATGCAAATCGGCGAGGGATTGAGCCTGGCCGATCTGGAAGAACAGGCGGCGCAGGTCGATGCCGATGAACTGCCGGCGCGCATCGCCGATCTGGAGCGCGAGGTGAGTGAGCGTCTCGATCCGGAAATCAGTCATCTCAATCAACTCATCGGGGAAACGCGCACCGAACTTCAGCGCATGGACGGCAGTTCCCGCGCCGCTCTGGAAGCCGAACACGCCGAGCGCACCCTGGCCCGCCTGCGCCGTTTGGTCGAACGCTATGCGCGTCTGCGGATCGCGGCCCAGGTGCTGGACAATGAAATCGAACGCTACCGCGCGCAGAACCAGGATCCGCTATTGAGTATCGCCTCGCGCCTCTTTGCCCGACTCACTCTTGGCGGCTTTGCCGGTCTGCGTGCCGATGTCGGCGATCAGGGCCAGCCGATTCTGGTCGGCGTACGCGCCGACGGCACGCGCCTGCCGGTCGGCGGCATGAGTTCCGGCACCCGCGATCAGCTCTACCTCGCCCTGCGTCTCGCCTCCCTTGAATGGCGCCTGGAGCAGCACGAAGCCATGCCCTTCATCGTCGATGACATCCTCATCAACTTCGACGACGAGCGTTCGCGCGCTACGTTGGAGATTCTGGCGGAACTGGGACGGCGTAATCAGGTGATTCTCTTTACCCATCATCGACAGGTGGTGGAAGCGGCACGGGGGATCGGCGATGAGGGGCGGGTGTGGGTCCATGAGCTGTGAGCCTGGATCAGGCTCGATGAATACGCTCATGCGGCCCGGGCGAGCTTCAAGCATTCAATGGGATCGGCGCAGCTGGTCAGGCGCTGGGCCATGCGGCAGCGACAGTTGAGAAACTCTTCCGCCAGGCGCAGGCTTTTTTCCGGGGCCCCGAAAATTTTCCAGGGGGTTCGCCCGCTGCTGGTGGGCAGTTCCGCCCAGCCCATGAAACCGGCAACGTCCTTGAGCGGATAGCCGAGCAGCGCCCCGATTTCATGGGGAAAGGGCGCGCTCTGAATACGCCTTTGCATTTCGTCCAGAGTGTGTTCCACATCGGCGGTATGGGTATGCCCGGCCTTGGCAAGGAAGGCTCTGACGTTGGGGCGTGCAAGGGTTTGCTCCAGGGCCCTGCGATGGTAGATGAAGAGCAGCACGGACTGACCGCGCTCCATGATCTCGCGGAACTCAAGGCCGCTTTGTCTGAGCAGGCAGGCGCCGTGACTTTTCCATAGCGTATAGAGGTTACGACCGCAATGGCGAGAGCGGTTGGGCATGTTGATGAGGTTTGCCGGCTTTGCCCCTTCGAGAATCTCGGCGGTTTCAAGGGCGAGAAACGACGCGATGCATTGCTTCTCATCGATGAAGAGATCGGACATTTCGTGCCAGGAAGGACGGCGTTGCCGGGTGGATCTCTGTTGCTGCATGAGGCACTCCCTTGCTGGAGGGCGTAAAAAACAGCCAGGTAAAATTGATTTTTGTTTTCAACTGGAAGGCGGAACTGTTCTCTGAAAGTCATATTCAACTATGTCAATCTAGTGAAATTGAAAACTGGTGTCAATCAAAATTTATCATAGTCATTCAGAAGGGCGGTGTTTCTTTCGGTAGATCTCATGCCCGGAGGGCACTCAGCAGAATGCCGAGCAGGCCGAGAAGGATCAGCATCCCGCCAATGAACCCGCACAGCCTTCCGCGAAAGTAGGCAGGGGCGGTCAGGACAATACAGAACAGAGGGATGATGAGAATGTAGAGGACCGAGGATGCAATCAGTCGAGCGACAGGCAGACCCAGCAGTATCCCCTGGATAAGGGCCACCAGAACGTATCCGGCCAGAAACGCCGTCATAACGCTGGCGAATTGACGAACGCGCAGCACGGTTTGGTCGCAGGCACTGACGAGAAAATCGCGCGGCAGCAGGGAAGACAGGCCGATGAAGATCAGAGCGGCAAAGAGAAAGACGCCGAGAATCTCCGGAGCGATCAGGCCGGAAAAGATCTGGCTCGCCAGTGCTGATTCAGGATGCACCCCTAAGAAAACAACTGGCCATAGCCAGTGAAGCAAGCCGATAATCAGGCCGCAGAATCCGAAGAAAAATATATCCTTCCGCAGAAAAGACCAAAACGCCCGAGCCGCATCCTTTCCCGCCGGAAGCGCTTCGCGCCACGCGGGTTCACATCCCTCCAACCGCCGTCTGATCCAATTTCCAAAACTCATAGCAAATGCATCCTCCTTGAAATAAAGTAACTGTTGCGCATGCACCGCAGGGTGCGGCGGCACTGTCGGACGTTGCAACTGAAGTTACAAATCAAATAATGCGGCCCAGGTTTTTTCCCAAAACGCGTCCGGGACCATTTTTTCAGTCATAGGAAAATCATAACGGGGATAAGAGCGAGAGCAACGACCTTTTGTGCATTTTGTTGATTCGGATTGTTTGAAAGCTGTTGCGCATGCACCGCAGGCCGCGGCGCAATGGGGCGTTGCTGCTGGATCCTTAGGATTTTAAGGAGGGTTGTTACAGAAGCTGGTCTTGGAAGCGCAGCGTTTCGCCGCAGGTTTTGCAGCGGTAGGTACTTTTTCCCCGGCGGATTCGCTGGTGACGGATGCTGGTCAGGCGATGCTCGCGGCATTTGCAGGTGTAGATAAAGCGCCGTTCCACCAGGCGGGCCGCGGTCAGAGGCAGGCAGTGGGTGCGCTGCGGAGTCAGCCCGAAGCACGCGCGCATCACCTCCTGCCATTCGGGTCCGTGGGGTTTTGGTCCTGGGCCGAAGCGTGCCGCGACGATCAGGTGGGCCACCTCGTGGGGCACGGTGTCGGTGAGCATTTCCTGGGGATTGAGCAGATAAGCCTCAAGGTTGACGCGCAGGCGGAAGTCTCCTGCCCGCTTCTTTCTTCCCACCTTGTGCAGGCGCCAACCCGCCTGGCCCGCCATTTTCCCGCGCAAGGAAAAATCGATCTCCACCTGAGCCGGTTCGCTGATTCCGTAGTGGTTGCGGGCTTTTTCCAGGGCGGCTTCTGCCGCGTCGCGGATCAGCGTCATGGCCTGACGAACCTTTTGCACCTGCTGATCCCTCTCGGCGGACGCCACCGGCGGCGCAGGGGTGACAGGCGTTTCCCGGGGGATGGACAACTTGTGCGCTACGATGCTGCGGGGCTCTTGTCCCGGGGCGGCATAGCTGAGACTGGCGTCGGCGCGCAGTTCAAAGCCGAGGTAGGACAGGGAATCCGGCGCTGGTGCGCCCGGGTCCGGACTCTCTTCAATGGGATTGAAGCAGGCGAAGGTGCCTTCCAGATCGGCATAAATGCCGGCGAAAACGAATCTGGGTGCGACTCGGCCTTTAAGTATTTCGCCCTGTGCCTCTTCTGGATGGGTAAAAACCAGGGTATCTCCTGGTTCCAGGGAGGTTCCGCAAAAGAGCCCAAGCTCGCGAAGGTCAAGATGTGGCTTCTGGGCAAACTCCAACAGGTAACCGCCATCGGTGGCGGTCAGGGTATAATGCATGCGGCGCTGAATCTTTCCGTCAGGCATAAAAAAGCTTTGCCTCAAATCCTTGGGGAACAGCCGGAATTCATGTGCGGGGCCATCCTGCAGATGGAACCCTCCGGCAGGACAATCTACCTTCAAAACCCCGGAAAGTCTATCTTGCGAAAGAGCGCGGTCCCTTTCCTGGATCGGTGATTTTCCTTCTCAGGGCTTTCATCCGTGGTGTCTCTGTCGGCGGAAAGGGGTGGTCGCGGCAGGCCCTTATATGTCAGACTGATGGCTTGCGGTGGGAAGTCGCCTGAGCACAAAGATCAGGGGGGATGCGGGCAAAAAAAATCCCCGCTCACGGAGGGGGTGTGGGCGGGGGAATGACCGCCTCTCGGCGATCGTAGATGAGCTTTTTTTACCAAGCTAGGGCCTCTCACGTCAAGGACAAATTTTGTCATTCAGCCTTTTTTGCGCAATGTCATGTCTTTGCGTTTCATTGTACTGCAGAATCTGGCCACATGGCTTGATGCCGCGCATCCGTAAGCGCGTCGAGGAGGTGTTCGGTTGGGTCAAGACCATCGGCAATTTGCGCAAGAGCCGCCAGCGGGTCGCGGCCAACCTTGACTGGTATTTCACCTTGGCCATATCGGCCTACAACCTGGTGCGCCTGCGAAATCGCACGGCTTCCGAGGCGTAGAGCGCAAAAAGAGCGTCCAGGCATGCTGCAACGCCTCGCATCGGGGAACAAAAGGCAAGGAAAACCGAAGAAACAGGAAGGGAATGAGTTGGTATGAAAAGGATTCTGATTCTGTACATGAGCCGCGGGGGTCACACGGCCCGCATAGCCCGGACCCTCATGGAGAGCATTCTGGCGGCAGGCGGTGACTGCGACATGATGGACCTCGTTGAAGCCACTCATGAAGGAGTAGAGTGGGATCGGTACGGCGCCGTGGTTCTCGGAGCCCCGGTTTTGTACGGTACTTACCACAAATCAGTGTTTGACTTCATTCGGACCCATCAAGCCGCACTGGAAGCGCGACCCAATAGCTTTTTCAATGTTTCCGTGGTTGCCAGAAATCCACTGAAGGCGACGGTCGAAGGTAACCGCTACATGCAGAAATTTCTTCAGCTTTCTGCGTGGAAACCATCGAATTTAAGGGTCATTGCCGGCAAGGTTGATTACCCCTCCTGGGCCTGGTACGACGTATTGATTATTCAGCTGATCATGAAAATTACCAAGGGCCCTACCGACAAAAGCACGGTCATTGATTACACCGACTGGGAGGATGTGCGGGCCTATGCACAACAAATACTTCGACTTGGCGACTGAAAATATTAAGGATGCATGAAATAACCGGCAACATCTGGGATTTTCTGGATCAGGCAATCATCGTCGTCACCACCAATTGCGGGGTCGACCGACGTGGTCGCGCCGTTATCGGACGCGGCTGCGCCCGCCAGGCTCTGGAGTATTTTCCAGATCTTGCCGAGCATCTCGGGCGTTTGCTGCAGGAGCAGGGAGCGCGGGTGCATGATCTCGGCAAGGGGCTGGTAAGTTTCCCCGTTGAAGAGACCGCCTGGTCACTTCCCGATCTGCGACTGATCAGACAATCGGCGCAGCAGTTGCGTGATCTCGCCGACCAACAGGGCTGGACAAAGATCGTTGTCCCCCGCCCCGGTTGCGGAGGCGGCGGTCTCGACTGGCATGCTGTAAGGCCGGTGCTTCAGGAGTATTTTGACGAACGTTTTTACGTCATCAGCATCGTAACCAGGGTGTCGGGATGTTGAATCGCCGGCCTCTGATAGAGTAAAGAAAAGACAGGCTGAAACTGGGGTGACATCCAGCCCGAAATGAAAGGAGGCTTTATGATTCGCGCCATTCAGGAAGACATTACCACGCTGAAGGTTGATGCCATCGTCAACGCCGCGAACTCATCGCTTTTGGGTGGTGGCGGGGTGGATGGTGCAATACATCGCGCCGCCGGGCCGGACCTGCTGGAAGAATGCCGGACACTTGGAGGTTGCGAGACGGGGGACGCTAAAATCACCAAAGGATATCAGTTGCCCGCGCGATACATCATCCACACCGTTGGACCGGTTTGGCATGGTGGTGACAAGGGCGAACCCGAAGCCTTGGCAGCCTGTTACCGACGCAGCCTGGAACTGGCGAAAGAATACCAGGTCAAGTCCATTGCCTTTCCCTGCATCAGTACCGGCGTTTATCGTTTCCCGGCCGAGCGGGCTGCACAAATCGCCGTGAAGACGGTGCAGAGTTTTTTGTCTGAACCCTCAAGTGTGCAGGAAGTTCTCTTCTGCTGCTTTTCCGAGGCTGATCTGCAGACTTATCGGAAGCTGCTGGCAGCATCTGATAACGCCTGATGTTATCTTCGCACCGGAGCGTATTTCGTGAGGGTGCGTGGTCTGTTTTGAGCAATTCCGACAATCCGCAAGGAGGGGAACTGCGGTGACAGACAAGCCTGGCGGCGGCGAAATCAGGCCGTCGTTGAGGCCTCTCTGGTCAGCGCCCCTTTATTGCGCTACGAACGGCTTCATCGTAAGGCTTGAGGTGCAGGGGAATTATGTCAAGTATCGAGTTGTCTCGGCATATCACCTCGTTTTTCAGGCCTTCTATCAATGGCATGGAAACCGAAGGCGGCACCGGGGTTATTAAACCGACCCAGTAAGAAGAGAGCTTGGGAGTAAGCACCGGCACCGGCAAAATGTAGAGTTTCTTTCCTTCGATGTCGGCGAATCGCTCCATCATCTCTTTGTACGTAAGGACCTCCGGTCCGCCGATATCGAAAGTTCGACCGGCCGTACGTTCATCCGCGAGGCAACCAGCCAGGTAGCTGATGACATCGTCGACCGCTATTGGTTGGCAGCGGGTGCTCACCCAGCGTGGGGTTATCATGAGCGGCAGCCTGGTCACCAGTGACCGGACCATTTCAAAGGATGCTCCGCCGTCACCAATAATGACGGCCGCCCTGAGAAAGGTGGTGCTGAATGCGCCTTTTTTGAGTATTTCAGCAACTTCGAGACGACTTTTAAGATGCTCGGAAAGGTCATCCCCCGTTTCTCCCAGTCCTCCCAGATAGATCACGCGCCGCAGATGAGCCCTGTTAGCTGCCGTTACAAAATTATCAGCTGCGTCACGATCACGCCGCTCAAAGCCGGTTCGGCCGCCCGACATGGAATGCACCAGGTAATAAGCTGTATCTATGCCGTCCAAGGCTTGTTCCAAAGTTTCGGGCTTAAGCATGTCGCCCTGAACAATCTCGGCACCCTCCGGCATCGCGGTCGTCGTGCGTCGAACCATGCAGCGCACCGAAAAGCCGTCATCAAGCAGTCGTTGTGTCAAACGTTTGCCGATGAAGCCGGTGGCTCCGGTAATCAGGACTGAACCCTGGGACTTTTCCATGTTCTGTCATTCCTTTAAATTTATGTGTTAACTTTACCCTGAAAAAACCATGTCGGCAGAGTGTTTATGGTGACAGGCTGGTGGCGCTGGAAAGATTTTGGCAATCTGCACAAGCTTCTCTGTCCCGCTTGTGTATGATGTTCTCCATCATCGCCGTAATCCGGACGGCCTGTCAATCGAGGAGGCGCCCAAACGCCAATATAAACCTTGCACTTTAAAAGGAGTCCAACATGTCTAAAAAAGGTGAGTTCCGCGTTCTGCACACAATGCTGAGGGTCTTCGACCTTGAGCGCAGCCTTGATTTTTACACTCGGATTCTGGGGATGAAGCTGTTGCGAAAAGACGATTATCCCGGTGGTGAATTTACTCTGGCCTTTGTCGGTTACGGCGATGAGGCGTCTCAGTCGGTGATCGAATTAACCTATAACTGGGACCGGAAGGAGCCTTATGTGATCGGCGACGGCTTTGGCCATATCGCCATCGGCGCCAGGGATATTTATACGTTGTGTGATGAGCTGAAGGCGGCCGGAGGAAAGGTGGTTCGCGAGCCTGGGCCGATGAAGCACGGCTCCACCCATATCGCATTTATTGAAGACCCGGACGGTTATAAGATCGAGCTGATCCAGGTCGACTGAAAAGCGGCTGTTACCAACCCGGCATGATTGGCGAGCCGTCAGTACCGAGGAGGCGAGAGGTTTTGAGTTCGCCCTCAAGGCTGCGCCGGGATCTTCTGCAACCTCTGTAACACGTAGTCTTATGTGGTTGACGCTTCAGGTGGTTGTCCCGGCGGTTCTTTGATATCGACACCTGATTCCGGCCAGGTGGCCAGCACTATGCTCCCGCGCCCTTGAGCCTTGCCACGGTACATCAGTGCGTCGGCTTCGCGCACGGCGAAATCCACGTCCTCTGGCGGTTCGGTGAAAGTAACCGCGCCGATGGTGACCCCCACGGCCCAGCGGTCGCAGACCTCGGCGGCGAGAGTTGCAGCGATGCGCTCCAGAGATACGCGTGCCTGTTCTGCGACTGTGTCCGGCATGAGAATTCCGAACTCATCCCCGCCCAGGCGTGCTGCCACGTCGGTGCGGCGCACGCCAGGGTTTTCCTGATAGGCAGGAGGGTTGAGATTTGTTAAGGTCAGCCTTTGGTCGATTAATCATCCAGCCTGCGTACATTCTCGCCCTTTAAGGAGTGGCATGTGTCGCCATCCGAACAAGAAGCACGACAACAGATTGATGCCCTGCTGACCCAGGCCGGTTGGCTGGTGCAGGATGCCGGCGCCGTGCATATCCATGCGGGGCAAGGGGTTGCGATCCGTGAATTCCCGTTGCCCGGTCATGGCTTTGCCGATTATCTGTTGTATGTCGACGGCAAGGCGGCCGGGGTTATTGAAGCAAAAAAGACCGGAACAACCTTAACCGGCGTCGAAACCCAGGCCGACAAATACACCAAGGGGCTGCCTTCCGGCTTGCCCTGCTGGCACAATCCGCTGCCTTTTTCCTACCAGTCCACCGGCGTGGAAACTCGTTTCACCAACGGTCTTGATCCTGATCCCCGCTCACGCGGTGTGTTTGCCTTTCACCGGCCCGACACCCTTGCAGACTGGTTGGAAGGGGGTAGGGGCGCATTGCATGCGCCCACGCCGTCGATCAACGTGGGCGCACATCAGTGCGCCCCTACGGACACGCCTATCGCGGCGGATTCCGTCCACCCGATCTGGCGACCTCCGACCTTTCTCGCCCGCCTGCAACAGATGCCCGAACTTGTTACCGCGGGGCTGTGGCCGGCGCAGATCAAAGCAATTACCAACCTCGAAGAATCTTTGAGAGCCAACCGCCCACGGGCGCTCATCCAGATGGCCACCGGCAGCGGAAAAACCTTTACCGCCATCAGTTTCATTTACCGCCTGATCAAATTCGCCGGAGCCAAGCGAGTGTTGTTTCTGGTCGATCGCGGTAATCTCGGTCGTCAGACCCTCAAAGAGTTTCAGCAGTACGTCTCGCCTTACAACAACTTCAAGTTCAGCGAGGAATACATCGTCCAGCGTTTGACCTCCAGCACCATCGACACCACCGCCCGCGTCTGCATCTGCACCATTCAACGGCTCTACTCCATCCTCAAGGGGCGCGATTTGCCCGAGGATCTGGAAGAAGAAAATATCAACGGCGGCAACGGATTATTCCGTGAACCCGATCCCATCGAGTACAACCCGGCGGTTCCCATCGAAACCTTCGACCTCATCATCACCGATGAGTGCCATCGCTCTATCTACAACCTGTGGCGGCAGGTCCTGGAATATTTTGACGCCTCCCTCATCGGCCTCACCGCCACGCCGAGCAAGCAGACCTTTGGCTTCTTTCAGCAGAATCTGGTGATGGAATACGGCCATGAGCAGGCCGTGGCCGACGGGGTCAACGTCAATTACGATGTCTATCGGATCAAAACCGCCATCACCGAACAGGGTGGTCAGGTCGAAGCAGGCTACTATGTCGATAAGCGCGACCGGGAGACACGCGCCGTGCGCTGGGAACAACTCGACGACGATTTCCAGTACGATCCCAACCAGCTCGACCGGGACGTGGTCGCCATCGACCAGATCCGCAAGGTCATCCAGACCTACCGCGATAAGCTCTTTACCGAAGTCTTCCCCGGCCGCAGCGAGGTGCCCAAAACCCTGATCTTCGCCAAGGATGATTCCCACGCCGAAGACATCGTTAAAATTGTCCGCGAGGAATTCGGCAAGGGGAACGATTTTGCCCAGAAGATCACCTACCGCACCACCGGAGCCAAGCCGGAAGATCTGATTGCGTCCTTTCGCAACAGCTACAACCCCCGCATTGTCGTCACCGTCGACATGATCGCCACCGGCACCGACATCAAAGCGGTCGAAGTGGTGTTTTTCATGCGCAGCGTCAAATCCCGCGCCTATTTTGAACAGATGAAGGGACGTGGAGTGCGCATTATCAACGACAACGACCTGCAAGCTGTCACTCCCGATGC
This sequence comes from Geoalkalibacter ferrihydriticus DSM 17813, assembly GCF_000820505.1. Lineage (NCBI taxonomy): Bacteria > Pseudomonadati > Thermodesulfobacteriota > Desulfuromonadia > Desulfuromonadales > Geoalkalibacteraceae > Geoalkalibacter > Geoalkalibacter ferrihydriticus. The sequence continues at coordinate 231,747 of NZ_JWJD01000003.1, forward strand.
CGTCACCAAGGATCATTTCGTCATTGTCGATGCCGTGGGTGTCTGCGAACAGGATCAGACCGATTCGCGCCCCATGGAGCGCAAAAAGAACATCAGCTTTGAAAAGCTGCTCCAGGCGGTTGCCTTCGGCAATGCCGAAGTCGATGTGATATCATCCGTCGCCGCACGCCTGGCCCGGCTGGAAAAGAAACTCACTCCCGCAGAACAACAACAGGTTCAGGAGTTGAATGGCGGGAGAGCCTTAAAATTCCTGACCGGCGATCTGGTCGCCGCCCTTGATCCGGATCGACATCTTGCCGCCGCCCAGGAAATCTTCGGCCAACAGGAGCCGGATGAAAAGCAGGTCCGTCATGCAGCAACGCAACTCATCAGCGAAGCGGCCAAGCCTTTATGCGATCCGAACCTGCGGGAGCTGCTGCTGGCGATCAAGAAGAAAAACGAGCAAATCATTGACACTGTCAGCCCTGATTCGGTTATCTTTGCCGGTTTTACCGAGGAAAAAGCCCAAAGCGTGATAGCTTCCTTCGAGCAGTTCATCGCCGATAACAAAGACGAAATCACCGCCTTGCAGGTGCTTTACAGCAAACCCTACAAACAGCGGCTGCGCTTTGAAGATGTGCGTGAATTGGCGGAAAAGCTGGTCGCCCAGGTGGAGCAATTGCGGATTTACCAAACCCATCCGCAAGGCTGGGAAAAGCGCGTGCCGGATGAATTGTGGGCCGCTTATCAAAAGTTGCAGGCAAGCAAGGTGCGCGGAGCTGCCGGTAATCATATTTTGACCGATCTGGTGTCGCTGGTGCGTTTTGCCATGCAGCAGGATAATGAACTGGTGCCGTTCCCCGAGAAAGTACAGGTTAATTTTCGGGCCTGGGTTGAGAATCAGCAGGCGAGTGGCAAGAGTTTTACCGCTGAACAGCGCAAGTGGCTGGAGATGATCCGCGACCACATTGCCGCCAATTTGCAGATCGAAACGGATGATTTTGACTTTGCGCCCTTTGCGCAGGCGGGTGGGATAGGGAAGGTGTGGCAGTTGTTTGGGGATGATTTGAGTAAGATTCTTGATGAGTTGAATGAGGTGTTGGCGGCGTGAGTCTTAAACAAAAAGAACTCCCAACAACTCTGGCACGTTGGAAAGTGCCTGATAGCTGGGAATGGGTCACAATATCTGATGTTGGACAAGTCATTACAGGCAATACACCACCGACATCCGACAAGGATAATTATGGGAATGACGTTCCTTATGTAAAGCCTCCAGAACTTGTGGATCGTGGAATTCGGGTAACTCCTAATGGTTTGTCTGAAAAGGGGGCTGCCATTGCGAGGGTTCTTCCCGCAGGCGCAGTACTTGTCTCTTGCATTGGTGGCCTTGGAAAAACAGGTCTTGCAAAAGTGCCACTTGCTTTCAATCAGCAAATTAACGCAATTATTTTCAATGAATGCGTCATGCCTGAATATGGATTTTACTATACTCAAACTTTAAAAAAATGGCTCCAAGGGGTTTCTTCTGCGACTACACTCTCTATAGTAAATAAGGGTAAATTTCAGAGGGCGCCATTTCCTTTTGCTCCTTTGGAGCAACAAAAAGGGATAGTCGCGGAAATCGAAAAGCAATTCTCCCGTCTCGACGAAGCCGTCGCCAATCTCAAGCGCGTCAAGGCCAACCTCAAACGCTATAAAGCCGCCGTCCTCAAAGCTGCTGTCGAAGGCAAATTGACCGAAGAATGGCGTCGTAGGGGCGACGCATGCGTCGCCCGGTCCATGGGCAATGATCAGGGCGAGGCATGCCTCGCCCCTACGCAACCCATCGAAACCGGTGCCGAACTGCTGCAACGCATCCTGGCCGAACGGCGTGAGAAGTGGCAGGGGCGGGGGAAATACAAAGAGCCGGTTGCGCCGGATACCAGTGGTTTGCCGGAGTTGTCGGAGGGATGGGTTTGGGCGAGTGTGGATCAAATCACCACCGAACTTATGAACGGGTACGGAAAGCGTGCACAGGCAGCAGGATTTCCTCGAATAGTTCTGCGGCTAGCAGACATTTCAGAGGGGAAAATCAGCTTTAATAATGTACGCCGCATTAATTGCGAGGTAGATGAAATTCTCAAGTACAAGTTGGAGAAGAACGACCTCCTGATTTTGCGGGTCAACGGCAGTCCGGATTTGGTTGGAAGATTAGTATTAGCTGAACAACTTTCAGAAGATGTCCTTTATTGTGATCATTTCATTCGAGTGAGATGCGTGTTTCCTATAATTGCGGGTTGGCTCAGAAATTATTCCGATGCTGAACGATATCGCAAGTTCATAGAACACAAAAAAGTTTCAAGCGCTGGCCAGAACACGATTGCGCAAGGTGCGCTGAAAACACTCCCAATTCCTCTCCCCCCCCTCGCCGAACAACACCAAATTGTCGCCGAAGTCGAACGCCGCCTCTCCATCGTTGCCGAGGCCGAAGCCCAGGTCGACGCCAACCTGCGCCGCGCCGAGCGCCTGCGTCAATCCATCCTCAATCAAGCCTTCTCCGGCCAACTCATAACACCGGATTGCTGCGAGGTGGAAACGGCATGAGCGACGTCGTCATCTATCAAGCGGAAGACGGAAAGACCCGCCTGGAGGTCCAGCTAGAGAAGGAGACAGTGTGGCTGAGCCAGTCGCAGATGTCTGAGCTTTTTGGGCGGGAGCGTTCGGTTGTAACAAAGCACATTAATAATGTCTTCCGTGAGGGTGAATTGGACAAACAAAGTAATGTGCAAAATATGCACATTGCAAATTCAGACAAACCCGTTGCGTTCTATAACCTTGATGTCATCATCTCCGTCGGTTACCGGGTTAAATCGCAACGTGGTACCCAGTTTCGCCAATGGGCAACGCGCCTCCTGCGTGAGCACCTGGTCAAAGGTTATACCCTCAATGAACAGCGCCTGAGTGAAGAAGGCTCCAAGCTTCGTGAAATGCAGCGCGCCATCGACTTGCTCTCACGAACACTTTCCAATAAGGAAATGGTTGATAACCTCGGTAAAGAGGTTCTTCAGGTAATCACCGATTACGCCTACGCCTTGGCCACCCTGGATCGCTACGACCACGGGACGTTAGCCATCGAGGAGACGACCCGCGAGACGCTGCACGTCATCGACTATGAACAAGCGATCGGCATCGTCCATGCCATGAAGGGAGAGTTCGACGGGCTGTTCGGCATCGAGAAGGATCAAGGGTTCAAGAGCGCCCTTGGTACCATCTACCAGACCTTCGACGGCAAGGAACTTTATCCCAGTGTCGAGGAAAAGGCCGCCAATCTGCTTTATTTCGTGGTCAAGAATCACGCCTTCAGCGACGGCAACAAGCGTATCGCCGCCGCCATCTTCATCTATTTTCTCGCCGGCAACGGTATTCTCTATCGCCCCGACGGCTCCAAGCGCCTGGCTGACAATGCCCTGGTGGCACTGACGCTACTCATCGCCGAAAGCCGACCTGAAGAAAAAGAGACCATCGTTAAAGTCATCGTCAATCTCATCAACCGGAGCAACGATTAAATTTTATGACCCCCGCAGCTATTGTCAGCAAACTCTGGAACTTCTGTAACGTCCTGCGCGACGATGGCATGAGCTACGGCGACTACGTCGAACAGCTCACTTACCTGCTGTTTCTAAAAATGGCCGACGAGCGCACCAAGCCGCCCTACAACCAGCCGAGTTCCGTGCCTGCCGAATGGGCCTGGCCGAACCTGATCAAAAAAGACGGCGACGAGTTGTTCGACCACTACCGCCACACCCTGGAAAACCTCGGCAACGAAAAGGGGCTGCTCGGGCTGATCTTCACCAAGTCGCAGAACAAGTTTCAGGACCCGGCCAAGCTGCGCCGCCTGATCGTTGATCTCATCGACAAAGAAAACTGGTCGGTGATGAGCGCCGACGTCAAGGGCGATGCCTATGAAGGGTTGCTGGAAAAGAACGCCCAGGATACCAAATCCGGTGCCGGGCAGTATTTCACGCCGCGTCCACTGATTCAGGCCATGGTTGATGCCGTTGCTCCCAAACCCGGCGAAACCATCTGCGATCCGGCTTGCGGCACCGGTGGTTTTCTGTTGGCTGCCCAGGATTATATCGTCCAGCATCATCCCCACATGACAAAGGACGAGCTCAAGCAGCTTAAAGAGGGCACCTTTCAGGGCTGCGAACTGGTGCAGAGCACGGCGCGGTTGTGCGCCATGAATCTGATGCTGCATGGCATCGGCGGCAACGGCAGTCGTCTGCCGCTGACGGTGGGAGATTCTCTAGCTGCTGATCCGGGTGATCGCTACGATATCATCCTGACCAATCCACCCTTTGGCAAGAAAAGCAGCACCACCATCGTCGCCGAGGACGGCAGGGTGGCCAAGGAAAAGGAGATCATCGAGCGCGACGATTTCTGGGCAACCACCTCGAACAAGCAGCTCAATTTCATCCAGCATGTCAAAACCCTGCTCAAGCAGAACGGTCGCGCCGCCGTGGTGGTGCCGGACAATGTGCTGTTTGAGGGGGGCGCAGGGGAAACCATCCGCCGCAAACTGCTGCACGAATGCAACGTCCACACCCTGCTGCGTCTGCCCACCGGCCTGTTCTACGCCCAGGGGGTCAAGGCGAACGTGCTCTTCTTCGACCGTAAACCGGCTAGCGAAACACCCTGGACAAAGAAGCTGTGGATTTACGATCTGCGCACCAACATGCACTTCACCCTCAAAACCAATGCGCTAGGGCGCAGTGATCTGGATGAGTTCGTTACCCTTTACCATGCCGGCAATCTCCGCCAGCGCGCCACCACCTGGAGCGAGGACAGCCCCAGCGGGCGCTGGCGTTGTTACGACTATGCCGACTTGATTGCCCGCGACAAGGCGAGCCTGGATCTCTTCTGGTTGAAGGATGATTCGCTGGAGGATTCGGATAACTTGCCGGAGCCGAGCCTGCTTGCCGCCGAGATTGTCGCGGATCTAGAGGCGGCGCTGGAACAGTTTCGACTCATTGCCGAGGATTTGGGTGAGTCCGAGCTGGAATCTTGAGCAGGGGTTCGAATGCCCCCGGGCATGCGTTGCGAAGGGGGGCCTTGCTTCGGTTTGGTAATTAAAAACCAGGGATGGCAACAGGTAAACAACAACTGGTCAATAGAATGGGCCGATGGGACTCCCTAGTCCGACGGATAAACTTTCCAGGATTTACCTTTATATCTGCCAACGGGACGATATCTTCTGAAAACTTGATGGCCATGACCACACCTCCTCTTGACCATTTAGTAGCACCTAAATAAAGGTACGTCAAGAGCACCTATAAATCCCAAATCCACCGCCACCGCGGATGGCAGCGGCCTTGAACCTCAAAAATCATGAGAAAAAGATAAGAGTTCGAGTCAAACGCAATCTGAAATGATCTCAGAGACCCTTCTGCGCGTGCTCCAGTGGATTATTCGGTGGATTTTGCGCGCACTTAATCCCTGGCTTGGCGAACTCCGGCCGCCTGGACAAGATCAAGGTAGGTTGGAAGTCCCGCCAGGGCCGTCATGCCTGAAGTCACGCTGTGCTCTTGGTACTGGAATGGAAGAATGCCTTGAGCCATGATTGCTTCACCTCGTTGGTGATAGATTCTTGGTCGCACAAGCATTCTATCTTCCCGGTTTATCTGGGCCAACGAGGTTTTTCTATTTTTTTGATGGTGGATCAGGGTGGGACGAGTATGGAGTGTGGTTAAACAAAAAGCCCCGATTTCTCAGGGCTTTTTGTTTATATTGGATGTTGTCGGAATATTAAGTGGTGGGGGCGGTCGGAGTCGAACCGACATGGACTTGCGTCCGCTGGATTTTGAGTCCAGTGCGTCTACCAATTTCACCACGCCCCCGTTTTAGGTAGCAGAGGGAACGGATTATAAAGATAACCGGGGCACGGGTCAAGCAGGAGTTTTTGTCGCAATGGCAGAAAGTAGGCTGTTCCACATTCGGCCGCCGCCGACGGGTTGGTTTTCGATGCGGGTGACGGGCAGGATATCGATGAGAGAGTTGGTCAAAAAGACCTCCTCAGCCTGCATCAGCTCCTCGCGGGAGATGGCCGCTTCGCGGCTATCGAGCCCGAGGCGGGCGGCGGCTTCAAGGACTTGGCGGCGCATGATGCCGGCGAGGACCAGTTCGCCGGCGGGGGGGGTGATCAAGGCTCCCTGGCGCACAATGAAGAGATTGGATGTGGCGCCCTCGATGACCTCACCCTGCTCGGTTACGAACAAGGCTTCGCGTACCCCTTTGAGCCGCGCGTGATTTGCGGCGAACAGGCAGTCGGCGTAATTGCCGCGTTTCATTTGCGGCAGATGGGAGAGCGGGTTGACCCGGCGGTTGGGGGCAAAAACGCAGGCCACGCCGGTCTGGCGCTCCTGGGTGGTGGGTTCCTCGGTGGGGAACGCAATGATGACGAAGCGCGCCGATTTGGATGGCGGATACTCGAGGCTGTCGAAGCTGCCGCGGGTCAGGGTCAGGCGGATGCGGGAAACCGGTGCGGTGAGGCGCGGAATGGTGCGCTCCAGGGCACTTTCAATGCGTTTGCGGTCGCAGGGAAAATCAAGCAGGCGGGCGGACATCTCCAGGCGATCGAGATGCTCGCTGACCCGCAGAATCTTGCGATCGCAGGCCTTGAGGGTTTCAAAAAGGGTCTCGCCGAACTGAAAACCGCCGTCGTCAACTGGTAGACGTGCTTCACCCGGCTCAAGAAATCCACCATCAATATTGACAATCATGACTGCCCCTCCAGGGCTTTGCGCAAAGCTGCGCCTTTGGCCAGGCATTCAGCCCATTCGTGTTCGGGATTCGAATCGGCGACAATACCGGCTCCCGTCTGATAGGTCAAGCGCTTGCCGCAGCGTTGAAAGGTGCGAATCAGAATGTTCCAGTCCATCTCGCCGCCGGCGCTGATGTAGCCGGCGCTGCCAGTGTAAGTGCCGCGCCCCACAGGTTCGAGTTCCTCGATGATCTCCATACAGCGCTTTTTGGGGACGCCGGTAATCGTTCCCCCGGGAAACATGGCGCGCAGTAGTTCGAAGGGCCCACAATCCTCGCGTACCAGACCGCGCACGTTGGAGACAATGTGGGTGACATGCGAGTAGCGCTCGAGCACCATGAACTCATCCACCTCCACGCTGCCGGCAGTGCACACCTTGCCGAGGTCGTTGCGTTCGAGATCAAGAAGCATCACATGCTCGGCGCGCTCCTTGGGGTGGCCGAGCAATTCGTTTCCGAGCAGCACATCCTCTGGAGGAGTATAGCCGCGCGGACGGGTTCCTGCAATCGGTCGTGTTTCAGCCAGACGTCCGTGCAGCGAAACCAGGCGCTCGGGGGACGAGGAGATGATTTCGACCTCCGGGGTGCGCAGGTAGCAGGCGAAGGGCGAGGGATTGACTCTGCGCAGATGGGCATAGAGGTCGGTGCCGGGCGCAGCGGTGTGTCCGTCGAAACGGCACGAGAGGTTGGCCTGGTAGATGTCGCCTGCGGCAATATAGTCCTGGGCGCGGCGCACCCGGTCGATAAACTCCTCGCGGCTGAGGACCGGTGCGAGGGGCGACGTCGCCAGGGGCCGCGGATCGACCAGGGGCTGGTCGCAGGCAATCTTGATGCGGCGGGCGAGTTGTTCGAGATCGCAGGCCTGATCCAGCGCGGCCAGAGTCAGGCTGTGCGCGGCATGATCGTAAACCGCGGTGACATCGACCCAAGCCAGCCACAGGGCCGGCACGGGCAAGTCGCGGCGTGCCAGGTGCGGCAGATCCTCGATCCAGCGCGCCAGGTCATAGCCGAGGTAGCCGAAGAAGCCGCCGGGAAAAGGAGTCTTTTCACAGCTCTGGGGCAAGCGCCGCGCGGCCAGAACCTTCTCCAGCGCCACGAAGGGATCGCCAGGCAAAAAGCGCGTTTGGGCGTTTTCAAATTGGGCCAGGCCCTGTTCATCAAGACGGAAAATATCGCGCACGCGCAACGGCAGAATGCTGAAGCGGCCGGTACGGGGCGTGGGGTTGAGACTTTCCAGGAATCCCGGACCCTGCGGACAGAGCTGCAGGTAGAGGTGCAGGGGATCGAAATGATCGAGGGGCAAGGTCAGGGTAATAGGCGTCATGTGCGGCAAAGAGTCTGAGGCTCCAGGGACAAACGGGGTGCATGGAAACAGGGGTACCCGATTACGGGAACAGGAGGAAGATAGCGCAATTCCATGACGCTGCCAAGACCCGCCCCTTTCCAGGGGAAAAAATGTTTATGCATGTCGGACTTTTTCCCTTAACATTATTGCTAAAATTTTTTCCAAGGAGCCGCAATCCATGTCGAGCACGTTTGGTACGTTGTTCAAGGTCTCAACCTTCGGAGAGTCTCACGGCAAGGGGGTTGGAGCGATTATTGACGGCTGTCCGCCGGGGATGGAGCTGCGCGCGCAAGACATCCAGGTGCAGCTTGACCGCCGCCGTCCGGGGCAGAGCAAGATGGCCACGGATCGTCAGGAAGCCGATCAGGTATCGATTCTCTCCGGTGTGGAGTTCGATAGGACTCTGGGTACACCCATCGGTCTGTTGGTGGCGAACAAAGATCAGCGGCCCGGCGATTACGGCGAGATGGATCAGGTGCCGCGTCCTTCTCATGCCGACTACACCTATCAGATGAAATACGGGATCCGCGCTTCCAGTGGTGGGGGACGCTCCAGTGCGCGCGAAACCATCGGCCGGGTTGCGGCGGGAGCGGTGGCGGAGAAGTATCTGCGTGAGACCTGCGGGATCGAGATCATCGCCTGGGTCAGCGCGGTGGGACGCATCGAGGCCGCCGGCGTCGACAGCGCACGGGTGACGCGCGAGGAAGTCGATGCCCATATCGTGCGTTGTCCGGATGTGGGGGCGGCTAAGGCCATGGAGGACGAGATTTTACAAGCCCGCGGCGAGCATGATTCCATCGGCGGGGTGGTCAGTTGCGTGTGCCGAAAGGTGCCGACGGGGCTGGGCGAGCCGGTTTTCGACAAGCTCGAGGCGCTGCTCGCTCAAGCCATGCTGTCCCTGCCGGCGAGCAAGGGCTTTGAGATCGGGTCCGGGTTTGGCGGGGCGCGCATGCGCGGTTCACTGCACAATGATCCCTTCGTGCGCAAGGGCGAGCGGCTGGGTACCCTGACCAATTACAGCGGCGGGGTGCAGGGCGGTATCAGCAACGGCGAGGAGATCCTGTTTCGGGTGGCGTTCAAACCGGTCGCCACCATCGGCCTCGCGCAGACCACGGTGACCATGGATGGCCGCGAGGTGGTGTTGGAGGCCAAGGGCCGCCATGACCCCTGCGTGGTGCCGCGTGCGGTGCCTATTGTTGAAACCATGACCGCCCTGGTGCTGATGGATCTGCTGTTGCGCCAGCGCTCACGACAGGTCAACTTTTGAGTTCTTTTGCCGAACGACTCTCCCCGGCACGCCTGGTGCTGCTCATGTGCACGGTGGAGATTCTGAGCATGACCGGATTTGCCACCTATCCGGCGCTGCTTTTGGTGATGCAGGGGCAGTGGGGGCTGAGCAACTCTGAAGCGGGTTTGATCAGTGGAAGTTTTTTTGCCGGATATATGATTGCAACACCTTTTTTGGTCGGCATGACCGATCGCATCGACACGCGGCGTATCTATCTTCTGGCCACCGCCCTTGCCGCCCTCGGCAGTCTGGGTTTTGCCCTGTGGGCTCAGGGAATGCTGACGGCCATGTTTTTCCAGGCGGTGGTCGGCGCGGGGCTCGCCGGCACCTATATGCCGGGATTGCGTCTGCTGACGGATCATTTTCGCGGACCGGTGCCCAGCCGCGGCGTGGCTTTTTATACCGCAACCTTTGGCCTGGGTACCACCGGCTCATTGTTGCTGGCCGGGGCGCTGGAGCCGGTCGGCTGGCAATGGGCCTTCGTCGTGGCCGCACTCGGCCCCCTGATTGCCGGACCGATGGTGCTTATCAGTTTTCCCGCACGTCCACCCCAGGCCAGTGGCGCGCCCCCTGGTCTGCTCTTTGATTTTCGGCCCGTATTCCGCAATCGCGAGGCCATGAGCTATATCTTCGGTTATGCTGCCCATTGCTGGGAATTGTTCGGTCTGCGCTCCTGGATGCCGGCGTTCTTTGCTTTCAGCATGGGGCTGACCGCCACTCAGGGCGGCTTCTGGTTTGGTGCTGCCGCCCTGGCCGCATGGGTCAATATGATCGGACCCCTGGCGAGCATCCTCGGCAACGAAGTCGCGGTCAAGAAGGGTCGGCGGCGGTTGGTGTTGTCCACCATGGCCGGCTCCGGGGTTCTGGCCTGCCTGGTCGGATTCAGTGCGCCCTTGCCGCTCATCATCGTGTTCACTCTCATGACAATCTATTTTTTGTTTGTCATGGGCGATTCGGCCGCCCTGACGGCCGGATTGGTTGCCGCCGCCGAACCGGGGCGTAAAGGGGCGGCCATGGCCCTGCACTCCCTGATGGGTTTTGGCGCGGGGTTTCTTGCTCCGCTGGCGTTTGGATTGGTGTTGGACCTTGCGGGCGGCAATGAATCGGTGACCGCCTGGGGACTGGCCTACGTCGCCTTGGGTTTCTGGTCTCTGTTTGCTGTCGTGGCCGCGTTGCTGCGGCGCTTCTCCCGAAAAGGTTCTATTTGACAAACGTTGTGGGTCATTTACAGTCAGCTGATGATAATCGATTCTTTCCGGGAGGTTGAGCATGGGCATGGCAGATGATCTCTGGTGGCTGGGGCGCGGCGAGCATGACATTTCATTGTTGCCGGCCATGGCTAATCGCCACGGGCTGGTGGCAGGCGCGACAGGCACCGGGAAAACCGTGACTCTGCGTGCCCTGGCCGAAAGTTTCAGCGACGCCGGTGTACCGGTGTTTCTTGCCGATGCCAAGGGTGACCTTTCCGGGTTGGCGTTGCCGGGGGGCGATCATGCCAAGGTCGTCGAGCGGGTTCAGGGGATGGCTCTGGGTGATTTTGCCTTTCGCGGCTATCCCGTAGCGTTCTGGGATCTGTTCGGGAGCGCGGGGCATCCGGTGCGGGCGACGGTTTCCGAAATGGGGCCGCAGCTTTTGGGGCGCATTCTTGGGCTCAACGACACGCAAAGCGGTGTACTCAATGTGATTTTCCGCGTTGCCGATGACCAGGGGTTGCTGCTTCTCGACCTCAAGGATCTACAGGCCATGGCCGCCTTTGTCGGCGAGAATGCCGCGCAGTTCCGCACCCGCTACGGCAACGTCTCCACGGCGAGCATCGGCGCCATACAGCGTTGCCTTCTGGCCCTGGGCGATCAGGGCGGCAACGATTTTTTCGGCGAGCCGGCTCTGGATCTGGACGATCTGCTCAAGACTTCGTCGGACGGTCGCGGAATCATCAACATCCTTGCCGGCGAACGCCTCATGCGCTCGCCGCAGCTTTACGCAACTTTTCTGCTCTGGCTGCTCGCGGAACTGTTTGAACGCCTGCCCGAAGTCGGCGATCCGCCCAAACCGAAGTTAATCTTTGTTTTCGATGAAGCGCATCTGCTGTTCAAAGATACGCCCGCCGCCCTGGTCAGCCAGATCGAGCAGGTGGTGCGGCTGATCCGCTCTAAAGGCGTCGGCGTCTATTTTGTCACCCAAAACCCCACCGATCTGCCCGACACGGTGCTCGGGCAACTGGGTCTGCGCATTCAGCATGCCTTGCGAGCGTTCACACCGCGCGATCAGAAAGCGGTGCGGGTGGCCGCACAGACCTTTCGCCCCAATCCGGCCCTCAACGTCGAACAGGTGATCACCGAACTGGGGGTTGGTGAGGCGTTGGTCTCGTTGCTTGACGGGCGCGGCACACCGACGCCTGTGCAGCGGACTCTGATTCGTCCACCACGCAGCCGTATGCTGCCTCTCAGCCCGACGGAGCGCATCGCAGTGCTTGCGGCCTCGCCCTTTGCCGGCCGCTACGAAAAAGCCTTCGACCGTGAATCCGCTCACGAAATTCTTCAGGCGCGCGCCGCTCAGGCCCCCCTTATGGACAAGGCACCCAAGCCCCAGTCGCGCGGTCGCCAGAGCGACGACATGATGACCGCCCTGGCGAAAAGCGCGGCTCGCTCCATCGGCAGCAACGTCGGTCGCCAGGTGGTGCGCGGCGTACTCGGTGCGTTGTTTGGCGGCAAGCGGTGAGGATGGTTGGTTAAGCCCTAGAAAAAAGAGCGTTACCACCTGTCTGGCGATGCGGCCCTGGCGACATTCTGCGGGTTCAGGGCGGATATTTTGACATTCCTTTTTCAATCCGAGCTTTGAATGTCCGGAATAACTCATCGACTCTACCCCCTGCCGGATGCGCCACCGGCAAGTGTGATGCCCCTCAGGGCAGGTATTTTGCGGGGAAAGGGCCACCGTTTCGCTTGGGCTCTAGGCTAGGGCGGCGGTCTGGGGACGACCACTTCCGGTTAATTGAGCAATTCGTCATGGAGGTCAGCGGATGACGGGCTTCAAAGATCATTTTTCTGCTTCCGCGAGAGAATATCGCGCCTTTCGTCCCACCTATCCGACCGAGCTTTTCGAATGGCTGACGCGCCTTTCTCCGGGCCGCGATGCGGCTCTGGATGTGGGTTGCGGCAACGGCCAGGTGGCAGTGCTCCTTGCCTCCCATTTTCGCAAGATTTTTGCGGTCGATCCGAGCAGCGAGCAGATCCGCAATGCCATTGTGGCCGAAAACGTCGAATATCATATCGCACCGGCCGAGGCGACGGGACTGGCCGAAGGTTGTGTTGATCTGGTGGCAGCGGGGCAGGCCCTGCACTGGTTCGATTTTGAGCGCTTCTACCCGGAGGTGCGTCGCGTGGTGCGTCCCACGGGTGGCGTTTTTGCCGCGTTCACTTACGGACTCATCCGCATGGGGGGGGGCGTCGATGCGGTTATTGACCAGTTCTACCATGAGGTGCTGGCCGATTACTGGCCGCCGGAGCGGCGCCACGTGGACAGTGGGTACCAGTCCCTGCCGTTTCCTTTTCCCGAGATCGAAGCACCCGCCTTTCAACTGGTCGAAACTTGGGATTTGCCGCGCCTTGTGGGGTATTTGACCACCTGGTCGGCGGTCAACAAATATCGACAACGCACCGGCAGCGACCCCATACCTGCAGTGGAGACGGAATTGAGGCGAAGTTGGGGGACCCAAGAGGCGCGCGTGGTGGGCTGGCCGTTGGCGCTGCGGGTGGGGCGGGTGAATCAGAATTGATCTATGGTTGACACCCTCGGCTCACTCACTGAGAGGCCTACGCGCTTGGCGGTATCTGCTGTAAGGATGAGGCGCAAGGTGCGGGATACAGTGAACTGTGCAGCAAGGCTTATCGGTGAGCGAATGAAGCCAGAAGCGGATCAGGCCTACATTCCCATATCCTGCAGTATTCACGATGAGCTGCTTGCCGCCGTCATGGCGAAAGAGCCGTGCGAGCTTGACTGTTTGTCGGAGTCTGGGACAATGACACGGATTTGCGGCCGGATCGTGGATGTCTATAGTCGCGTCGGGGCGGAATATCTGCAACTCGAGGACGGCACGACCCTGCGTCTGGATCGCCTTCGCAAATTCAACGGAAAATCCGTACACCCCGCCTGATCGGCCGGCCTTTCAACAGGAGAAGCGATGTCTGCTTTTAGAGGTAAAATTCCCTCCACAATCCTAATTCCGGTTTTTGCTCCCGCCGTAATCGTTACGCTTCTCTTGGTGATCGGAACCATCAGCAACCCAGAGTTGGCCGGTGAGTTTTTCGCCGCCATGCTGAGCTTTATCACCAAGACCTTCGGCTGGTTCTACATGTTGTCGGTGGCGATTTTCCTGGTTTTTATCGTCACTGTTGCCTTTTCGCGCTGGGGAGGGATCAAACTTGGCCCCGATCACGCGGTGCCCCAATACAGTTTCCCCGCGTGGTTCGCCATGCTGTTTTCCGCCGGATATGGGATTGCGCTGTTGTTTTTCGGTGTCGCCGAACCGGTGCTGCATTATGCCGCGCCACCCGAGGGGGCGGCCGCGACCGTTGACGCGGCCAAACAGGCAATGCAGATCGCCTTTTTTCACTGGGGCTTTCATATCTGGGCCATCTACGGATTGGTCGGGCTGGTGCTGGCTTATTTCTCTTTTCGCCACGGTCTGCCCCTTTCCATGCGCTCGGCCCTGTTTCCCCTCATCGGCGAACGAATCCATGGTCCCATCGGACATACGGTAGATACTTTCGCTATTCTCGGCACCCTGTTCGGCATCGCTACCACCCTCGGACTTTCGGTGACACAGATCAACGCCGGCATCAATTATCTGTGGCCGGCAATCCCGGTTAACGTTACGGTGCAGGTTGTCGCTATAGCGGTTATTACAGCCGTCGCTCTGATTTCAGTCGTCGCAGGTCTCGACAAGGGCGTCAAGCGGCTCTCCATCGTCAATATGACCCTGGCCGTGTCGCTGATGCTGTTTGTCTTTCTCGTCGGGCCGAGTATTTTCATCCTTGAGACGTTTTTGCAGAATACCGGCAGCTACCTGAACGGAATCATTGCTCGGACCTTCAATTTGCAGGCCTACAGCCGCTCGGACTGGATCGGCAACTGGACGCTTTTCATCTTCGGCTGGACCATCGCCTGGGCGCCCTTCGTCGGCTTGTTCATCGCCAAAATCAGTCGCGGGCGCACCATCCGCCAGTTCGTTTTCGGGGTCATGTTGGTGCCGTCCGTTTTTACCTTTCTGTGGTTCTCCATCTTCGGCGATACCGCCTTGCATTTGATTATGGTCGAGGGCTATACCTCTTTGGTTACGGAGGTTCAGGCCGACCACGCCTTGGCTTTGTTTAAACTTTATGAATTGTTGCCTTTTTCCGCCATTACTTCATTTTTGACCGTGGTTCTCATCATTACCTTTTTCGTGACATCCTCTGATTCCGGCTCTCTGGTCATCGATTCTTTGGCTTCGGGCGGAGCGCTGCAGACCCCGGCATGGCAGCGCTCTTTCTGGGCCATCATCGAGGGAGTGGTTGCCGCAACGCTTCTGGTTGCGGGGGGGCTCAGCGCACTTCAGGCCATGACCATCGCCAGTGCTCTTCCCTTTGCGGTTATTATGCTGATTGCCGCCGTCGGCATGTGGCGGGCCCTGGTCATCGAGGGGCATACCGAAGCAGGCCTGCATGCGCACATGCGCCGTGCGCACCACGCCGGCCCCGCTGAGCGCGGGCGGTGGAAAAAACGTCTGGCGGGCCTGGTGCGGTTTCCGAGCCGCGAGGAGGTCGGGACGTTCATCGAGACACGGGTGGTTGCCGCCATGAAGCATGTTCAGCGCGAGTTGGATGAGCAGGGGTGGCCCGCGGATATTTTCTATGATGCCGAGATCGGCCGGACCTATATTGAAGTGATCATTGAGGGAGAGATTGATTTTATCTACGAAATTCGCATGTGTGAGTATTTGGTGCCCTCATTCGCCTACCCGGAGATGGAGCGCAGCGAGGACGATATCCAGCATTATTATCGGGCGGAGGTTTTTCTGCGTCGCGGCGGCCAGTCATACGATATCTATGGTTATGACCAGCAGGAAGTCATCGACGATATTCTTGACCAGTTTGAGAAATATCTGCACTTTCTGCATGTCTCGCCGGGCAGCCTGCCGTGGAAAATGCAAGAACACGACGAGATGCTCAATGTGTCGGCAGGCGAAGAGCAGGGCCCCAAGGATTCAGCGGCTGAAAAGCCGTAAAGGGTCTATCTCTACGCCCTGGGAAGGAGGGAGATGCAACACGTTGTGTGGATTACGGGCGAAAGAAAACCCCTGCCGGGTGGAGATCCCTGTCGTCTTTTTGGAGGTCGAAAAGTTCGGCTATCAGGCTTTCGGTCAAAACGGCGTGTGGCGCCCCCTGGGCGATCAGGGCTCCTTCCTTCAACGCCAGCAAACGATCAAAACGCCGGGCCGCAGCCATGTCATGCAGGGACATGAGAACCGTCACTCCGGCGGTTTCGGTAATTGCGCGCAAAAGCCTGAGCAGCTCGGCCTGAAATTTGAGATCCAAACCCGCCAGGGGTTCGTCGAGAAGCAGGCATCGAGCACCCTGCACCAGGGTCATGGCAATGAAGGCGCGCCGCAGTTCACCACCGCTTAATTGGCCCAAATGGGCCTGCTCTTTGTGCTCGAGGCCGACGATGCGCAGAGCTTTCTGCGGCGCAAGAGGTGGCATGTCGGAGCAGGGATAGGTTCCCATGCGCACAAGTTCGGCGACGCGAAAGGGCAGATGGACATCAAGGTTTTGAGGCAGGTAGGCCAGGCGGCCTGCCCTCTGCCGGTCACTGAGAGATGCAAGGGGGCGGCCGTCGAGTAGGATTTTCCCGGCCCAGGGCTTGAGCAGACCCGCGGCCAGTCGCAGGGCCGTCGATTTGCCCGCGCCGTTGGCTCCGATGAGGCCGATCAACTCGCCCGGCGTGGCTTTAAAAGAGAGATCTTCGATAAAGGTGTCCCCACCGAATCCGAAGCACACCTGCTCAAAGACCAACAGTGCTTCGGCCTGCCTGTCGTTTCTAAAGTCCATAGCCCTTTTTCCGCAGAATGATCAGAAAGCAGGGGGCCCCGATCAGGGCCGCAATGACACCCGCCGGAATTTCCAGCGGCGCAGCAAGGGTGCGCCCGGCGCCGTCAGCCAGACACAGGAGCGCACCGCCGACCAGGGCTGCGGCCGGCACGCTGATGCGTGCGTCGGATCCGACCCAATGACGGACGGCATGAGGCACCAGCAGACCGATAAAGCCGACCGTGCCTCCCAGGGAAATGGCGGCGGCGGTCATCAGCGACGCGGCGATGAACAGCAGCAGCCGCTCTCTACCCGGTGAGAAGCCGAGCCCGTGGGCGATCTCGTCCCCTAGGGTCAAGGCATTGAGACCTTTGGCGCGAATCAGGGCGAGAGTCAAGCCTGCGGCGATGAGGACGGCGCCGGCAGGAACCAGCCTCCAATCAGCCATGGAGAGATCTCCCGACATCCACAAAATCGCCCGCTTGAGTCCGTCGTTGCTCGAAACGGTCATGACGAGCAGAAGCAGGGCCGAGAAGAAAAAGCCTATGCCTATGCCGCCCAACAGCAAGCGATCGGGTCTGAGCCCCTGGGGGCTGCGACCCAGGGCGGCGACCGCGACGCAGGTGAGCAGTGCTCCACCAAAGGCCAGAATGGGCACCGGCAGGGGCAGGGAGGTTGCCGTCATCAACCCGAATGCCGCAGCCAGAGCCGCGCCGCTCGATATTCCCAGAACATAGGGGTCGGCCAGAGGGTTTCGAAACACTCCCTGGAGGATGGCGCCCGAGGCCCCGAGGGCCGCTCCCATGAGAAAGGCGACGAAAGCGCGGGGCAGGCGCAGGGCGACAAGGATATGCCAGTCTTGGGGCCTTATGTCCAGGGGATTGATGAAACGCGGCCCGCTCAGCACCGATAAAAGCGTGACGAGCAGCACGGCCCCGGCCAATGCGGCTGTTTTGGCTGGGCTCATGGGGGTGCGTGCTCCCGTCGTTCGCTGAGGGCGTGGAACAAATCGGTGATGCCTTCGGCAATCCGTGGCCCGGCGCGGTACAGGGCGTCGTCGACGAAAATGAGGCAATCTTCCCGAATCGCCCCAAGACTGCCGAGGCGCTGCATGAGTCCATCAGCGAGGGACGCCGTGGCTCCTTGGCCCTGACCGAAAATAATCACGTCGGGCTTGCGGCGCAGAACCTCCTCGACGGAAAAGCGAGGGTAGTTGACCCCGGTGCCTGCGGCGATATTGTCAAATCCCAGGAGTGTGAGCGTATCGTCGACAAGGGTATCGGTTCCGGCGACGATAAGGGGCTCGGGCCAGATGACGAATAACGCACGCTTGCGGTCAATTGTTGAGACGGTTTCGCCTGCTTGGGCATGGCGCAGAATGGTGTGTTCCAGGTTCTGCGCCAGATGCTCTGCCGCAACCGCGGCTTGGAGAACCTTACCCAGGTCGCGGATTCCCTGGGGGATATTTTCCATGCGCCGGGCGGTGAAAACATGGGTCTTTACGCCGAGGCTTTGGAGCCGCAGCGCCACCTCACGCGGATTGCCATCCGTGGATAAAACGACCATGTCCGGCTTAAGAGCCAGAATCGCCTCCAGGGATGGGTTGGACATGCCGCCCACCTGGGTTCGGTTGCGCGCCTGCAGCGGCCGGTCGCAGAAAGACGTGACGCCCACCACCTGCTCGCCGAGTTCCAGGGCAAAAAGAATTTCGGTCATGGCTGGAGCCAGAGAGACGATGCGCTGCGGCGCAGCGGCCTGGAGTGGCGCGCAGAGAAGCACGAAGGCCGCGCACAGGTAGGCTGTGCGCAGCACACCGGCGCCAAATCTGCTATTTTTTCTGATGTTTTTTCCCATCAGAAGCCTGCCTTTAGGCCGCCGAAGGCGGCGAAGCCCGGCGTGCCGAAATCGCCGGCCACCTCATAACTCTTGTCAAAAAGATTGTCGATGCGGGCAAAGACGCTCAGTGACCTGGTCAGGGTGTAGGCGCTCCGCAGATTGACGAGTCCGTAGGCTGAGAGGTCGCGCCCGATGAAGGGGTCGAGCCTTCTGGAAACATAAATGTGCTCCACTCCCAGACTCAGTGCGGCGAAAGTGTATTCCACGGACGACACCACTTTGGAACGCGGACGCAAGGCTAGGCGCGATTGGGTGTCAACGTCGAGGGCATCAAGCCAGGTATAGGAGCTTTTGATCAGCACGGCGTCCATAGGTCTTGCCATGGCTGTCAATTCCAGCCCCTTGACGCGCGCCCGGCCGATATTGTCCGCCGTGAAGGTGGCGAAGTTGGTTTGGATGAGATTGCGGTAGCGCTGCTGAAACCAGGTAGCGCCCAGGGTGAGACGTCCGGCGAAAAAATCCTGTTCAATGCCCACATCCCAGGCCGAACTTTTCTCCGGCTTAAGGTTGGGGTTGCCGTAAAAAGGATAGAACAGTTCGTTGAGAGAGGGCGCGCGAAAGCCGCTGCCGTGGTTGGCTCTGATGCGCAGATCCCGGGGGCGAAAATGGTAAAGCGCCCCGATGCGGTAGGTGAGCTCGTCGCCGAAGGTTTCATGTTTGTCGTAACGCAACCCCGCGTCGAGGATCAGGTTTTCATCCAAAAGCCGCAGTTTGGTGTTGGCATAGCCGGCTTTGTTGTCCACCGCCTCATCGAAGACATCTTTGTTTTCAGCGGCTTCGCGCCGATAGGCGAATCCTCCGCTGAGAGTCAGCCGGTCGAGATCCAGAACGTGCTGCCAATCAAGCTGGTGGGTGGTGGTATTGATGCGGGCATTGTTCCATAAGGTGTCTGGGTCTTCGGATTTCAGCCGTTGTCCTGCCAGGGACAAGCCCAGCGTCTGTTCATAATTGTCCAGAAGAAAAATCTCGCCCCTGAGGGCGACTAGATAGTCGTCGCGCTTCTGGATCCAGTTCAGGGCGTCCACCATTCCCACGCCCGCTTCGAAGCCGTCGAGCTCGGAACGGTCGTGGACGTAGCGCAGGTTGAGATCGAGGCCAGTGCGGGCCGATGGGGCAAAACCCAGCCTCGCGGAAAGCGTGGTGTTTGTATAGGCGTCCGGCTCCGTGCCGCTGCGTGCTGCGGAGATGCCCTGGGTGTCGAGCCAAGTGGCACTGAACCGGTAATCATGGCGATCTGTGCCGCCTGAGAGAGATCCCGACGCCTTGCGTGTGGAAAACGAGCCGGCCTCCACAAGGAGGGCTGTCTTGGGTGGTCCGACTACCTTGCGTGTAATGATGTTGACGACGCCGGCCATGGCTTCCGAGCCGTAGAGAGTGCTTTGCGGTCCCTTGAGGATTTCGATCCGCTCGATATCGTCGGTAAGAAGTCCGCCGAGGTCCGCCGCGCCGGTGGAAGGACTGTTCACCCGCACGCCGTCGACCAGCACCAGCACCTGGCGGCCGTTGCCGCCGCGTAGTAACAAGGTAGCGTTTTTTCCGGCTCCGCCGTTTTGCACCAAGAAAAGGTCCGATTGGGTTTGAAGCAGCTCGGTGACGAAGGAAGTTCCTCGTCTCTCGATCTCATCGCGGGAGATGACCGTCAGGGATTGAGGTACGTCGGCCCGCGGCTCGTCCCATCGGGAGGCTGTGACGACGATTTCCGGAAGATTGAAAGTCTGGGCTTGGGCCAAAGCCGGGGTGGAGAAAGACAGGACGAACAACAGGCGGATGATGCCCTTGAGCATGGATTAACCTCCCTCGAAGTTGTCGGACGGCGCGGTATTCCGGCTCAGGGCGACCTACTGACCCGCCTTCCCAGGAGAAATCCCAGTGGCTGTACCCATGCGATCAATGCGTGGGTGGGTGTTCGTTCCCATTACGGCTGCGGGGCAGCGGGGGCTTTGCACCCCTCTTCCTCACATCCGTCCGTTTTAAAAATTGATTGAAACTTGATTTTTCCCTCGGGAAATCCGGGGGACTTCTGTTGATAATCAATTTGCCGGCTACTGTCAATGGAGGGGATCGATTTTTTCCGTCTTTAAGCCGCGGGGCGGAAATGGATTCGCGGGCTTCGTCAGAGACAAAAAAACGAACATCCGAGATCCGGAAAAGTTGATCGTAATTTTTCATCCTTGCCAAAATTGAAGCAAAGACCGTCGTTGGTTAAAATTCCAAAGATTTCATAAAAATCTTTGGAATTTTATTCCCCCATGATCAGCGGGCGAGAAGGGCGAGCTCCTGAAGAAGAAAATGGCCGATCTCAAGGAAAATTTGATATCTTCAAATGCATAGGCCTTACCCCACGGTTGTGCGCTTCCTGCTTAACTTGTCCGTACACTGCACGGTTTTGCCCTTGTTCTGATTTTGGCGCGGCCAGGAGCCAGGCTGAACAGTAGCGACGCATAATGAAAGGCTCTCATGGAGACCGAAAAAGCTTCAAAAAAAGAAATCTTCGGCTGGGCGATGTTCGACTTCGCCAACCAGGGTTATACCCTGCTCATCATCACCGTATTTTTCGGTGATATCTTCACCCGCATCATCGTCGGCGATGCCGAAAACGATTACCGGTTGGGCAATCTGCTGTGGAGCATCGCCCTGTCCCTCAGCTATCTGCTGGTGGTCTTTACCGGCCCGGTGTTCGGCGCCATCATGGATTTTACCGCCACGCGCAAGCGTTTTCTTTTTGCCAGCTATCTGCTCACCGTCTTTGCCACGGCTGCGCTGTATTTCGTCGCACCGGGCTATGTACTGCTCGGCATGGTGCTACTGATTGTTTCCAACTACGCCTATGCCATTGGCGAGTCCTTCATCGCGAGCTTTCTGCCCGATCTCGGGCGTCCCGAGGATTTGGGCAAGATTTCCGGATTCGGCTGGGCCCTCGGTTATGTGGGCGGCTTGGTGGCCACTGCCTTTGCCCTGCTGTTTCTGGGCGAGGTCAGTGAGGAAAACTTCTCGCGCATTCGCTGGGTCGGCCCCTTCGCCGCTGGTTTTTTCCTGGTGGCGGCGATCCCCACTTTTCTCTGGCTCAATGAGCGCGGTCGCCCGCGGCGCCTGAAAAAATCGAACACCTATCTCGCCCTGGGGTTGCGCCGGGCATGGCGGACTTGCAAGGGACTGAGAGAATTTCGTGATCTGGCGATTCTCATGGGATCGATCTTTTTTGCCATGTGCGGCATCTATATCATTATCGCCTTCACCTTCATTTATGGCGCCCAGGTGATTGCCTGGGATGAGCATGTGCGGGTGCTGATGTTTGTGGTAGTGCAGATCACCGCCACTCTTGGCGCGCTGGGTTTCGGTTTTCTGCAGGACCGCATCGGTGCCAAGCTGACCTACGCCCTGGCCCTGGCTTTGTGGATTGTCGCCATCACTTTGATCTACCTGACCCCGGCTCTGGCTGCCTGGGGGCAGGATAGCTTCGGGGTGGAGTGGCAGGCGCAGTATGTCTTTCTCGTCGTCGGCGTTTTCGCCGGTACCTGTCTAGGGTCTACCCAATCGGGCGGCCGGGCGCTGGTCGGGCTGCTTTCGCCCAAGCGCAAGGCGGCCGAGTTGTTCGGTTTCTGGGGGTTGTTCAGCAAGGCTGCCGCAATCGTCGGTCTGATCGGCATCGGTTTGCTGCAGGCCGCCTTTGGTCTGCAGGCGTCCATACTGTTCTGTGTTGTTCTATTCGGTCTGGCGCTGCTGGTGGTGCTGGGCGTCGATGAGGCGCGCGGCCGTAAGCGGGCACAGGAGAAACGGCATCAGGAGTGAAAAATGAGTTTATTTAAAGACCATTTTTCCGCAGCAGCCGATAATTTACTTTATTGCTTAAGAGTGTCCCTCCTTCCTGTTGCGGGCCGTCTTTATTTCATCATGGAATGGGAGATCAAATGATGGGCGCGAGTACAGCTTTCGTGGCGCTGGCGGCTCTTTTCTGGGGGTTATCCGGCGGGATCGGCGGAATTCTTATGGCCGATGGCTGGGATGCGTTCGTCGTTTCATTCTACCGGGGCATGATCGGACTGCTGTGCGTCCTCGTCTGGCTAATGCTGCGCCCGCAGGGCAGTGGCCTGGCAAATCGCCGGTTATGGTTCTGGTCGGCGATTGCCGGTCTCGGCGTCGCCGGCAACTTCTCGTTCTATTTCGTGAGCATAGGGCAGGGAAGTGTCGCGGTTGCGGCTACGTTGATGTACTGCGCCCCCGTGTTCGTGTATCTCGTGTCATTCGCTCTCAAACTTGAAAGACCGACCGCGCTGAAGTGGGCCGCGATCGCGGTGGTGATGCTTGGCATCGTGTTGCTGACACAGATTTACGACATCGGTGCGAGCGGCGTCACGGCGATGGGGGTGGGCGCCGGGCTGCTTTCCGGGCTGTCCTACGCGATATTCATTTTCGGCTTCAAGTATGCGGCGCCGCACGGCAGCCCGCAGGCGATTCTCTCAATAGCGTTTGCGGTCCTTGCCCTCATCCTGATCTGGCCGGGTGATGCCGACCAGATGGTTGCAGCCCTGACCACACCGGATTGGCCGTTGTTCGCGGCGCTGGGTGTGTTCGGCGCGGGATTGTCGTTTGTTCTTTATATCATCGGCCTGAATCATACTGCCCCGGCCGTGGCCTCAATTGTGGCAATGGTCGAACCGGTCACCGCGTCGCTGTTCGGCGTCGTGGTTTTAAACGAAAACCTGGTTGTTCCGCAAATTTTGGGTATGGGGCTGATATTGGTCACAGTGACCGCGCTGAGTGTAAATTCGAGAACCGCACAGCCACCTGCCGATTTAACCTCTCGCTGATTGTTATTGCATGAACTGCTCAGTCGGGTATATGTCGGCTGTTTGCAAACGACTTTGCGAGGCAATGGTGGGGGGGGCGAAACGATAAATCTGCCCCTTATGTCGCCTGAGCTTCAAAAAGGCTGTTCAGTCAGAAAAATAGCGTCCGCAACCGCGCAGGGTTTCTGCGTTGATCCGCAATTCCGCGGAGGTCTGGAAGAGTTCGCCGCTCATGGTGTCGCGGCAAGGTTCGCGGCGCACACGCAGTTCGGCGCGAGTCTGGTTTGTCTCACCGATAAAGTATTGCGTGTCGCTCATCTCATCGCGGATTTGGCGGGTCGTCGGGAAACGCAGTTCGTGGCGACCATAATCGAGCAGCAAGCGCATGCCCGCGGCCTCCCCCCGGTCGAGCTCAACAACCCAGCCCGGTTCCTGACCGACCCCACGAAATCTAACGCCGCGACGGCGCGCCTCCGCCCAAGGAGAAGGCGCCTCGGTGCCCTTGCATTCCAGCGATGCGCCACCCTCCAGGCTCAGCAGAGCCTCTTTTTGCCCCTTGTCCCAGAATTCATTGCCGACTTCATCGGCGTAACGTGCCCCGGACGCTGCAACCACCGGCGCAAGCCGCAGATCGCCCCGCGGCAGTACTAGAATCATCATATCGCCATCGGCAAGCGCCGCGATGCGCAGATCGCCGCACTGGTAAGCCTGGCCTGCAGGTTGTGCAGGCTCCGGTAGAGTTTCCCGGCTGCTGTGGTGCGAGAGATTCTGGCAGGCCGAGAAGATAAGGATTGTTGGAAGGAGGAGAATCGGATAGGGGCGCACGGTAGAACCTCCAAAAAAAATTTTGCCCAAGGAAAAGTTTTTCCTGGATAAATTAAAGGTTAATGGTTAAAAGGATTGTGAACTGGAAATGTAAAAAGGGGAGGTGCAGGCGGAAATTTTTCCATCCCTGTTGATGATCTGAAATTCTTCGCGCAAAAGGAGGATGTCATGGCAAAAAGTTTAAAATTCTGGGCTATGAGTTGTCTGCTGTGGGTGATGACCATTTCTTCCGCGCAGGCGGCACCGTTTCTGTTCGAATATCGCTTCAACGTCAACGGTACCTTTTATGGCAACTACTTTGATGAGCCGCTGGATACTCTCCCGAGCTATTTTGATGTATCTGGTTTTGATTTTACTACCGGCTTGGGTACGATCGACATCCGCTTTTTTCCTGGTGTCGCGGGGAATTATTACATTTCGGCTTTTTTTGACCATGAAATCGACGAACAGCGGAACACATTTTTTAACGAGTATGCGGAGGTGAGTGGAACGCCAGCTCCAGGTCAGACCTATGAGGTCGACGAGCCGGGTTACGAGTTCGGCGATATCTACGACAACTTTTTCGCCGGTACCCTGGACAATACAAATGCCATTTCAATTGCTGAATTTCCCGCAGGCGAGGACGTTTCTTTAGCCCTGGCGTGGGATTTCTCGCTGCTGGCGGGTGAGTTTGCCGTTATTCAGTTCATTCTCAGTGAAAACCGCCCGACGTCAGGTTTTTTTCTGACCCATGCCGATCCGGACAGCGAATACGAATTTTACGCGTCCAGTACTCTGGACGTGATTCCTGAGCCGTCCACCCTGGTCTTGGTTGTTTTCGGCCTCGCTGGCTTGGTGGCCTGGAGTCGTTGCCGCAACGTGACTAAATAGAATCGTAAAAGCAAACTTGATTAAACAATCCGCCGGTCAGGCGCGGGCGATATTCTATCCACGCCAGGGCGGCGAAAGTTCTATACTGCTCTTCGTGAAAAAGAAAAAGGGGTCAGCAGAATTTCTGCGACCCCTTGTTTTCTTTTGGTGGAGCTAGGCGGGATCGAACCGCCGACCTCTTGAATGCCATTCAAGCGCTCTCCCAGCTGAGCTATAGCCCCTCAAACGAGGCCTGTTTATAGCAAAAGCCCTAAGGCCGAGTCAACAAAATTTTTCGGTGCCCTGATTCTTTGCCGTCGGCAAAATGAAAACCGCGATTCCTGCCTGATTCTGCCGCCGAATGATTTTAGGACAATAGGGGATGGCCTTTATTGGGGAGAAAAGAGATCGAAATTGTCTTGAAATTAAGAAGGTTTTTTTGTTTTGACACGGGTCGGAAGCTATGCTAATTACTCGCCATGTAATTTTCTAATGAGTCTATGCGGGCTCTTGTGCCAGATTCGAGGGGATTTTGAATGGTTGTTTTTTTATTGATTTAACCTGGGGGGGACCTGCCGCCGTTAATCGGCGTTATCCGCACACAACTCCCGTTTAACCTGTCAAATCACTCACGTTTGCTTTGTCATTGGAATTTTTTTCTCCCGACGGTTTTTTCAGTCGTCGCGGGACGTTCTATGTCTTGAGGGGGTACCAGTTATGGTCCCGAAAAAAAAGCCTGTGTCCAGGCGTGCGGCCGCCGCGTCGACGGCACTCCCGTCTCAATTGCCGATATCGCAGAAGCGCGCCGCCGCCCGGATTCCCGCGCAAGCCCTGATCGTGGGGCTGGCGCGCATGATCGAGGGGCTGCGTTGCTTTGCCGATGAGTTCGGCCTGGCCCAGCGCCGCGTTCTCGGCAGTGCCTGGGAGGAGTTTCAGGGTCGTTGCGCCGAAGACGTATTGCGTGCCTGGCTGCGCGACGAGGACGAAGGTGCGCAGCGCATTCAGCGCTTGTTTGACGACCTCATGGGCCATCAGATGGCGCTTCTCAGCGGCGTGGAGGGCGTGGCGCGCGAAGCCGCCGCGCACTTCAACCCGCGCCAAGTTGAGCAGGGTACGCCGCGCCTGCTGGGGATGCGCCCGGGCGCTTGGCGCAACTACTGCCGTTATTACCGGGAACTGACCGCCAACGATCATCATCTTCACCGCACCCTGGTTCTGCCCGGGTTCGTCACCGCCTATGTCCGGGCTCGCGAGGCGCGTCGCGAGTCTGCGTCAATCGCGTCCCCGGGCTTGCCCCCGTCCTCGAGGAGTTAATTTTATGTTGCGCGTTTTTTTTCTGCTTCTCTGTACCTTGCTGGTATCGGCAAATCTGGTGGGCTGCGCCGATCCTCAGGTGCGGGTCGGTTTGTCTTCGACCGCCAATCTCAATCTCAACGATTTCGACGAGCCGCTGCCGGTGGTGGTACGTGTCTATCAGCTCAATGACGACGCGGATTTTCTCAAGGCCGATTTCTCCGATCTGTGGAAGGACGATCTGAAGGCACTGGGCAATTCGTTGTTGACCCGCGACGAGGTGGTGATGAACCCCGCCGCGCAGATGGTGCTGGAATATCCGCGCCATGATCAGACGCGCTTCGTGGCGGTGATGGGTGTGTTCCGCAAGCCGGGAGAAAACAGTTGGCGCGATATTCAACCCGTGGCGGACGGATTTATTTCCGGACGCTTCGCCAGCAAGGTGAGGGTTCATTTCAAAGGCAATACACTGGAAATGGTCGACTGAGATGAACATGGATGGTTTGCGTAAGATTGTCTGGGCTGAAGGCGTTTTTCTCGGCCAGCAGCACTTCCAGCAATGGGACCGCTATCAGGAAATGGTGCAGGGGCTCTTCGCCCGTAGCCTCAATCCACTCACCTGGGGGCTGCTTGAGCTGCGAATCGATCCCCCGGCTCTGGAGAATGGGCGTTTACGCGTGGAGCGCTGTCTGGCCCTGCTGCCTGATGCTCGCCTGGTCTACTATGACGCAGGCGTCGACCCGCCCCTGATGTGTGAACTCGGCGGGCGCGGGGGCGAGAGCTTTGAGGTGTATCTGTGCTTGCCCGGAAATCGTCAGGTGAACGGAATTTCCGGCTATTCCGGCAAGAGCCATCTGTGCGCCTGGCAGGCGGATTACCGCGAAGTAGCCGATGAGTACGATGGAGGCCGTAGCCGCGAAGTGCTGCTCGCGCGGCCCAACCTGTTGCTGTTGAGCGCGGATCAACCCCGCGACGCCTTTACCGCCTTGCCCATCGCGCGGGTGCTCAACGAGGGTGACGGCACCTATCGGCTGCTGCCCGAATTCATCCCGCCGGTGGCGCGCATCGGGGCGTCGGCACGTCTTGGGTCACTGCTGAGCGGCATGGTGGAAATCGTCGGTGCGCGGCTGCGCGCTCTAAACGAACGCAAGAACGCTTTTGGGGGGGGCGCCGGGGAATTCGCCCAGGCCGATCCACTGAATTTTCACCTGCTTCAGATTCTCTCGGGCGCCTGGCCGCTGTTGCAGCATTTCCAGCACAATCCCGAGCTTCACCCCGAGTTTCTGTATCGCAGCCTGGTCCCGGTGCTGGGCAGCCTCAAGGCATTTGCCGGTGGCGACAGCGGCGAAATCCCTGGTTATCGGCATGAAGCCTTGGAATCGGTGTTTCCTCCGTTGACCGCGCTCCTGGAAAAGCTGATGGATGTACAGACCCGGCAACGCAGTGCCGCGGTGCTTCTCGAACGCGAAAATGAATGTCTGTGGCGGGCCGAGGGGCTTGCTCCCGATCTGTTGCAGCGGGCGACCTTTTTTCTCGAAGTCGATCATGGGGGCGACGATCCCAACTGGATTAGCGATTTCGCGCGTCAGGTCAAGGTCGGGCCGCGTAGCGGCATCGAACTCATGGTGGCTTCGGCCCTGCCGGGGGTGCGCCTGGTGCATACCCAGCGGCCCCCCGCGCAGATGCCGGTGCGCAGCGGCTGCGAATATTTCCGCCTGGAGTCGCGCGGCGACTTCTGGAACAAGATGGTCGATGAAGGATCGGTCGCGGTGTTTGTGTCCCACCCCTTTGCGCAAGCGGCGGTGGCTTTGGTGAGCGTGCAGGAGTAAGCGGGAATGGAAGCACAAAGGGAAACAGATCGTGTCAATGCACTGCTCGAGTGCAGCCAGATGCTTTTCAGCCTGGTGGCGCCGCTGCGCGGCGGCGCGGGCGCGCCGCTTCCGGATGAGGATTTCCGCGACCGGATCCTGGCCGGGTTTGACGCCATGGAGCGCATGGCCTTTGAGCGGCAGATCGGCATGGTCATTCTCAAAGATGCCAAATATGCCCTGGCCGCCTTTGTCGACGAAGCCGTGATGACCAGTCCCTGGGCGAACCGCATGACTTGGATGAGCCGCCCCTTGCAGCTTGAGATGTTCGGCGATCATGTTGCCGGCGAGGGCTTTTTTGAGCGTCTCGCCCAGCTACGACAAGGCGGCGAGCCGAATCTTGACCTTATCGAGCTTTACTATGTTTGTCTGCAACTGGGCTTCGAGGGGATCTACAAGGTGCGTGGCCTGGAACAGCTGATGGCTTTGCAGGTGGATCTGCGCAGTCAGATCGAGGGATATCGCGGGGTGGCCGACCCACGTCTCGCGCCCCAGGGTGTGCCGCGCGAAGGGCTGTTCACCCGGGTGCGGCGCGAGGTTCCCTATTGGGTCGTGACGGTGGTCACGGTCGCGGTGATCTTTTTCGGCTATGTGGGTTATGCCTATACCATCAATCGCATGGCCGCGCACAGCGTCGTGCAGATGGAGGCAGAGGGCAGAACCGTGCAGCAGTTGGCCCTGGATCAGCGGCGAGGACCGGCAGTGGCCGAGGAGGTGGCGCCATGAAAAGTTTTCTGCTGTTGCTGCAAGGTTATCTGCTCGGCCGCACCGGAAGCCGGGTGGTCGGCGTGCTTTTGCTCATTTCCCTGGTCTGGTGGGCCGGTCCCTATGTGGGGCTGACCAATGAGACCCTGCGCCTGGGGATC
Organism: Geoalkalibacter ferrihydriticus DSM 17813; assembly: GCF_000820505.1. NCBI lineage: Bacteria > Pseudomonadati > Thermodesulfobacteriota > Desulfuromonadia > Desulfuromonadales > Geoalkalibacteraceae > Geoalkalibacter > Geoalkalibacter ferrihydriticus. The sequence continues at coordinate 260,608 of NZ_JWJD01000003.1, forward strand.
ATTGTTGCGATTCTGCTCCTGATCCTGCTGGCCTGGGCGGTACGTCTGTTGCTGGTGCGCCGGCGCGCGGGGCGTTTTCAGGCAGAACTTCAGGGGCAGAGCGGCGACGTGGAGGATGATCGTCGTTTCGAAATCGAAGAACTGCAAAAGAAAATGAATGACGCCGTCGCCACCCTCAAGGCGTCCGAGCTGGGGGTGAGTCATCGCGGCAGCGCCGCTCTTTACGCCTTGCCCTGGTTTATGATCATCGGTCCGTCAGCGGCCGGCAAAACCACCCTCTTGCGCCATTCCGGACTGCACTTTCCCTACGCCGAGGAAGGCGACATCGATATCCGCGGCTTTGGCGGAACGCGCAACTGCGACTGGTGGTTTTCCAACGAAGCCGTGCTGCTCGACACCGCCGGTCGTTACACCACCGAGCCCGGCGACCATGGGGAGTGGAAGGCATTTCTCGCACTGCTGCGCAAGCATCGTCGACGCATGCCTATCAACGGTGTGCTGGTGGCCATCAGCCTCGAAGATCTGCTGACCAGTGATCAGGCCGCAACCGCCCAACATGTCAAGATCATTCGCGATCGCATCGATGAACTGACCACCGACCTGGGCTGCCTGGTGCCGGTCTATCTGGTTATCACCAAATGCGACCTGCTGCATGGGTTCGTCTCCTTTTTTGAAGATCTCAGCGAGCATGATCGCAATCAGGTGTGGGGGGCCTGGCTCGGAGAAAATGCGAATCCCGAAACCCTGGTGGAGAATTTTCACAACCATCTTAAGGAACTCTATGAGCGTCTGTGCGCCATGCGCCTGCGCAAGCTCTCCATGCAGCGCCGCTTCGCCGCCAAGGCTCTGATCCATGAGTTTCCCGCCGAGTTTCAGGTTGCCGCGACGCGCCTCGGTGAATTCGCGCGTCTGCTCCTGAAGCCTAATCCTTACCAGGAAACACCGCGTTTCTGTGGTGTTTATCTGACCAGCGCGACTCAGGAGGGCACCCCCCTGCAGCGCATTCTCGGCAACCTGCGCCAGGCTTTCGGTTACGTCGAGGAAAACGCCCCGGCAAAGCCTGAAACGACGCGCAGTTATTTCATCAAGAAAGTTTTTCAGGACATCATTTTCGCCAATGCTCAAGCGGGTATGAAGACCCGACGGCGCGAACTGTTGGCGCGTCTGCTCAAATCAACCTGGGTGACGGCATCACTGGCTCTGATTGCAGGCAGTTTCATGGTGCTGAGCACTTCGCTGACCAGCAACACTCTGCTCGTGCAAAGGGGCAGCGCGGCGGCGGAGCAGGTCCGCGCTTCGCTGGTCGCCGCCGAGCCCCAACCACGAGAGGTGCTTGAGGCGCTGGATGCGTTGTTTGCCCACTATCGCGATCTGCGCGATTACGAACGCAAGCTTCCCTGGCACCTGGTACTAGGTGTCTATCAGGGAGGGGTGCAAATTGACCCCAGCCGTCGGCTGCTGCTCGAAGGGCTTGAGTTGAACTTCTTCCAGCCTGTGGCAAGAGCCCTTGAGTTTCGCCTGGAAAATCAGATTCGCCAATGGGAGACCTTTGACGAAAAGGGGCGGGAGAAGATTCGCCGGGATTTTTATGAAGATCTCAGAACCTATCTTATGCTGGCCCAGCCCGAGCACCTGGATACCGATGCGGCGCTGCCCCTGCTGACCAGAGTCTGGCGCGAGGAACTGACCCGCGGCCTGCCTCAGGACGCGGAGAAAAATTTCGTGTCTGATGAACGCCTGGGTGAGCTGGCGGCGTTCTTCCTTGCCCATCTGCATCAGCAGAACCCTGCGCAATGGGCCGTGGCTCCCTGGCCGGCGCGCGAGACCGTTGTCGAGCAGGCGCGCGAGCAATTGCGCACTCCGCCCAACGCCCAGCGCCTCTATGCGCAGATCATCGGCAAGGCCAAAACGCAGGTCAATCCGCGTACACTGGAAGATCTGATTCGCGGCTACGACTTCGGCCTGCTAAACAGCAGCTTCACGCTGCCGGGGGTTTTTACCGAGCGGGCATGGCGCGAATTCGTGCGGCCGGAAATCGCTCAGGCTGTACGCGCCGCCAGTCGCGGCGACTGGGTGATTGGCTTGCAACGCGATCCCGAGGTTGAGGAAGAAATTGAAATGAGGGCCCCGAACGGGGAGTACACCAATCCTGAACTGGCAACGCGTTTGGAGAAGGAAATTCGTCAGATCTATTTTGCCGATTACGCCGAAGCCTGGTTCGGACTGCTGGAGTCGGTACGCATCGCACCCTTTACCTCCCTGGAGGATGCCTCGCGCAAGATTCTGACCCTGGCGCGCAGCGACGGACCAATCGGCGAACTGATGCGGGTGGTTTCGCGCAATATCAATCTGGCGGACGGCGTAAATCCAGGGATTGAGGCTCTGGCCGCAGCCGTGGAGGATGAACAGCGCGCCACGCGCAACCTGGTTCCCGAACTTGATGGCCCCTTGCGCGATTTGCGTAAATTCTGCGATCCGGCCGACAAGATGACCGTCAGTCTGTTGGTGAACCAGTATCTGCTCGCCATCTCTGCCATGCAGGGCGAAATCGAGCGCCTTGGTGCTGCGGTGGATGTGCCGCGCGAAGCGGCCGGTTATGCCGCCAACATTCTCACCGGTGGCGGCGCGAGTTCCGAACTCTACAAAAGCTGGGTGTCAACCACCAGCCTGCTGGGCGGAATTGAAGCCCGCACCCGGCGGGTCGCCGGCAACCTGTTGATGGCTCCTTTGCGCCAGAGTTGGCAGGTGATTCTTGGCCAGACCCGTAAGGATCTTCAGCGCAGTTGGCGAAACAGCGTTTATGCGGCTTACGGGCAGAAGGTTGAGGGGCGTTTCCCCTTTTCCGCCCAAGGGCGCGATGCGGCGCTGGTCGATGTCACTGATTTCTTCCGGCCCGAGGACGGGGTTTTGTGGGACTTCGTCAACAACAATCTGGCTCCCTTTCTCACCCGGGAACGCAACGGCTGGCGCCAGAAAACCTGGCTGGATCAGGGGCCGGGCTTTAATCGCAACTTGCTGAGCGGCCTCGAGCGGGCCCAGCTTATCAGTGCAAGCCTCTTTCGGCGCGGGAGTGACGAGCCCGAAGTACAGTTCTACCTTTATCCCATGCCCAGCCGTGGCTTGAGCGAGATGTACCTGGAAAGCAATGGTCAGCATTACCGCTACCGCAACGAGCCTCAGGAGTGGCGCCAATTTCGCTGGCCTGGCGACATGGGGCGCCTGGGTGCCAGGATTCATGGGTTGACGGGCCTCGGTACCGGCCGCGCGGAGCTCGGCTTCGAAGGTGTCTGGGGGATCTTCCATTTGCTTGACAGGGCCGATCTGACAGTGGAGAGCGGCACCCATTATCTGAGTGTCTGGGATCTCGATGATGGCAACGGCAGACCGGTGACGGTTCAGTTCCGCATTCGCGCCGACCGGGAGAACAACATTTTCGAGCGCGGCTTGTTTTCAAAGTTGAATTTGCCTGAGAGCATTTTTTAGCAAGCGAAACAATGGCTCGCAGATCGAATCGGGAGAGACGGGATCAAGGCAGCTAATGTCTTTAAATTTTCGATTTTTTCTTATGGATTGTCATGTTCGGATTGTTCACGCGTAGCGCCAAAATATCCTCGACGGCGCGCAACCGCGACCAGCACGGCTGTTTCGGCAAAATGCCGATTCACCCTGATTTTATTCGCCACGGTGTGCGGGCGCGGGAGGTGGTGGGGCTCGAGAACTGGGTGCAGGAAGGTGTCGGGCTGTTTTCCCGCCGTGGTCCGGGCGGAGGAACTGAGCCCCTGGTTTCTTTTCCCCGGCATCATCTGGTCATGAACGGCGGCGAGCAGGACCGCACCTTGGTCGGCACCCTGAGCGCAAGTCGCGACCGCAGTGGCCGCGCTTATCCCTTTGTCGTTTTCAGTCTCGCCGATGCCTCCCTGTTCAGTGAGATGCAGGCGGCCGTGCCTCTGGCCTTCGATGAGTTTTTCCAGTGCAGCACCGAGATCCTAGCCGCACCTTGGAGCCAGGAGCCGGTATCGCTGCTTCTTGATCGTATCGACGGCCTGCCCACGCGCGACCTGAGCCTGACCCGGAGGCAGTTGCTCGAACGCCAGATTGCCCTGCTCGGTGACATTCCCATGGGCCGTTTCTGGGCCGAGGCTTTTCCCGGCCAGGCACCCTTGCGCCAAGGGCTGTTCGAGGCGCTTTTCAGTGCCCTGCGCAGCGCGGCGCGACGCGGACCCGGGCGCGTCACCTGGGGCTTGAGGCTGCCGCTGGGGAGTGGCGCAACTCTTTTGCCGACGGTGGTTTTTTGGGTGCAGATGGTGGAAGCGATTCTCGAGGAACGTCATTGGCGGGCGCATTATTTCTGGCATGGCGGTCATCATGAACAACCGGGTTGTCTGACGCTTTTTTTTCGGCCCTTGGCGGCGTCGCTCTTTTTGTGGCTGATGCCGGGCCATAAGGATGAGGCGGGTTTGTTCGACCTGCGCCGGGAAATGACTCAGCGCTCGGATGTGAGTTGCCCCCCGGAATTGGCGCGCATGCTGTGCGATGATGATGTCTCAATGCTCGATCTGCTTTATCGCGCCGGTCGCCGCGAGGTGTTGCTATGAGCGTACAGGCGACGGCCTCTACCCTGAGTGAATCTCCCCTGCTCGATGCGGTGCGCGCGCCTTTGCCCAACGGGGGTGAAGATCCGCGCTACAGCGATGAACTATTACAAGCCAAGCGCGAAATCGACAAACTCAAAAAAAACAATTACACCCTGGCGCATAAGCTCTGTTGCGAACTGCTGGCCCGGCAGGGCAAGGATTTGAGGGTTGCGGGCTATCTGCTCATGGCTGCTCTGGGCCGCGATGGACTGCCCGGTCTGCTGGAAGCGGCCGAAGGCTACCGCTACCTGCTGGAACATTTCTGGGATGCATGTCACCCACGCAAGGACAGCCAACGTCTCGGTGCCTTGAGCTGGCTTAACGGCGCGCGGCTCGAATCCATGGCGCGGGACGCGGGACGCACGGCTACAGTCGAAGAGATGAACCAACTGCGGCGTTGCGTTGATGAGATCAACCGCCTGCTGCGTGCCCGCCTGGGCGATGAATCGCCCCAGTGGCGAACCCTGGACGGCTGGCTCAAAGCCAAACCGCCAACGCCCCAGATCGTATCCGCGTCGGTGCCGCAGGCCACTGAGGTTCCGGCGACGCCTTGCGCTCCCGTGCCCGAGGAGCCGGCGCCGCAACCCACGGCAAAAGAAGAACCGCTTGTCAGCTCGGAGCGCGAGGCTTTTGCTATGACCCGCACGCTGAGCAATTACTTCCGCGAACAGGGGAATTGGCGGCAAGCCCTGGCCTTCACCCGCGCCCTGCGCTGGGGTGCTTTGGTCTTGCCGCCTCACGAACAGGGCCGCACCCGGGTGCCGGCCCCGCGCGCCAGCGCCCTGAGCGCTCTGGAGAATCAGCGGCAGACCGGTGACCCTGCTGCGCTGCTGCAACTCTGCGAGGCTTTGTTTCTCGAACCAGGCGGCCAGTTCTGGCTTGACCTGCAATACCTGTCCCGGCAGGCGGCCAAGGCGTCCGGGCGTGACGATTTGCAGAATTTTATTGAAGATCAGACTCAGATCCTGCTGCGGCGTCTGCCCGCTCTGGTAGCCCTGTGTTTCGACGACGGGCGGCCTTTCGCCGATCCCGCCACCCGTGGCTGGCTTGAAGACCTGTGCGCCGAGGGTGAGCGGCAGCCCGAGGTCGCTGCCAGGGATGCGTGGGACGAGCAATTGGCGCTGGTACTCAAAACCGCCCGCGATCTGGCAGCGCAAAAAAAACTCAGTGACGCCTTGGATTTGTTGCGCGACCTGCCCGCCCAAACCGAAACCCGTCGTCTGCGCCTGCATCTGGCCCAGACCGCTCTCTGTCTGCAAGGCGGTCGTCCCGACGTGGCGCTGCACTTGGCCGAAGTTCTGGAAGAGCAGGTCGACGCCTTGCATGTGGTTCTCTGGGATCAGCCGCTGGCCCTCGAAATCTGGCGCCTCGCTCTGGATACCTTGCAACAATGCGTTCGTAAGGCTCCAACCGAAGAAAAGGCGGCCATGGAAATTAAAATTCACCGCCTGCGCGCCCAGATCTGCCGCACGGACCCCGCCGCCGCGGTCAAATGGTTGTAATTTATAAAGGTTTTGTCTGCCTTCATCAGATGTGATCCGTGTCCCATCAAGACTTTTGCGCTAACCAACAAGGAGACCCTCAATGGCCGACAGTTTTCAGAAAGAAATCCCCAAGGCGCGCGTCAACATCGCCCTCGACGTCGAAACCGGCGGCAATCGTAAAAAGGTCGAGTTGCCCTTGAAAATGCTGGTGGTGGGTGATTTCACCAATGGCAAAACCACCGGGCGCGTCGCCGAGCGTGAGCGCACCAACATCAACAAGAACAACTTCGAGGCGGTGCTGCGCAACATGGCTCCCGAGGCGCGCTTCGCGGTGCCCAACGAACTGACTCGCGACGGCGAGGAGATCGCCGTCAATCTCAAGTTCGATTCCATGAAGTCCTTTCATCCCGACCGGGTGGCCAATCAGATCCCTGAAATGCACAGCATGATGGCCATGCGCAACCTGCTCAAGGATCTCAAGGCCAACCTGCTGGATAATGCCGGCTTTCGCAAGGAACTCGAGAAAATCGTCAAGGATCAACCGGAGCTTGCCGCGCTTAAAGGGCAATTGGAAGAGATTCTCGGTCCCGTGCCCGCCGCCGGCGGCGAGTAAAAGGAGAGACAAAATCATGGCAATTCAGGAAAGCGCTCAGGCAAGAAACCTCGTCACTGAAGAAACCTTGGCACCCGGCGCCTATGAGCGGTTATGCAATCTGGTCGACATTGCGCCCCTTCAGGAAACGGTGGCGCTGGAAACCTTCGCCGACGCCGGCAAGCTGGCCGATATCACCCTCAACAAGCGCCTCACCGCCGCCATCCAGGTGTTTCTCGATCTGGCTGCGCGCAGTCACAATCGCGTCGAGCGCATCGACAAGACCCTGCTCGATTCCTATATCGCGCAGATCGACGAAACAATCAGCCGTCAACTTGATGCCGTTCTTCATCATGCGGAATTTCAGCGCATCGAGTCCTCATGGCGTGGCCTGCAGCATCTGGTCGAGCGCTGTGACTTTCGCGCCAATATCAAGCTCGAACTCCTTGACTGCCGCAAAGATGATCTGCGCGATGATTTCGAGGAGGCCCCCGAGACCGTGCAGACCGGCCTCTATCGCCACGTCTATGTCAACGAATACGACACGCCGGGCGGCCAGCCCATTTCGGCGATGATTGCCAATTACGAATTTGAGAACACGCCTCAGGACGTGGCGCTGCTCACCGATGTTTCGCGGGTGGCGGCCAGTGCCCACTGTCCTTTCATCAGTTCGGTGGGGGCGCGCTTTTTCGGTAAGGAGAGCATTGACGAACTGCCGAAAATCCACGATCTCGCCACCTACATGGAGCGTGCCGAGTATATCCGCTGGCAGTCTTTTCGCGAGTCCGAGGACTCACGCTACGTCGGCCTGGTGCTGCCGCGCTTCCTGCTGCGCCTGCCCTACGGCGCCGAGAGCAATCCGGTGCGTACGTTCAACTACGAGGAAAACGTGCGCGCCGAGCATCATGGCAACTACCTATGGGGTAACGCGGCCTTTGCCTTTGCCGCCAACGTCGCGCGCTCCTTTGCCGAAAACGGCTGGGCGGTGAATATCCGTGGCCCCGAATCGGGTGGCAAAGTCGAGAATCTGGCCATTCACAATTACGATGCCGGCCAGGGCTTGCAGAGCAAGATTCCCACGGAGATTCTCATCCCCGAAACCCGCGAGCTTGAATTCGCCAAGCTTGGCTTCATTCCCCTGAGCTACTACAAAAACAGCGACTATGCCTGTTTCTTCTCGGCGGATTCGGTGCAGAAGCCGGCCGAATATCATACCCCCGACGCGACGGCCAACGCGCGCATCAACGCGCGGCTGCCTTATATCTTTCTGGTGTCGCGTATTGCTCACTATCTTAAGGTGCTGCAGCGCGAAAACATCGGCACCACCAAGAGCCGCCAGACTCTGGAAAACGAACTCAACGGCTGGCTGCAGACCCTGGTGACCAAGATGAAGGACCCCGAACCCGATCTGCTCGCCACCCATCCCCTCAAGGATGGGCGTGTGGAGGTTGAAGAAATCGCCGAAAATCCCGGGTTTTTCAGTGTCAGCCTGTATATCATCCCCCATTTTCAGATCGAAGGGGTGGACGTACGCCTCAATCTGGTGGCGCAAATGCCGCGGGCGGAGAAGTAGGTGAATCGGTAAGGGTTCCGCAGCCCCGGCGTCAAGGGCTGCATGAACCTTCGCCGCGGAAGAGTAGCACCGAGAGTTTGCAATGTTTTTCAATTCCCGGAGATGGTCTTCGGGACATCAACCCAAGGAGGAAGAACAGAAAATGGCAATTCCGGCTTACATGTGGATCAAGGACGATCAGGGTGCGCAGATCGAGGGCCCCATCACCGTGCAGGGACGTGAGCAAAGTGTCGAAGTGCTTGGTTTCGATCATGAACTGCGCATCCCCACCGACAACGACACGGGCGCTCTCACCGGTACCCGCAAGCACGAGCCTTTTAAGTTCACCAAGGCTTTCGACAGCTCCTCGCCTTACATGTACAAGGCGTGCAGCAATGGTCAGACTCTCAACGAACTGCTGCTGCGCTGGTACCGCATCGATGACACCGGCACCGAGAAAGAGTACTTCCGTCACAAGCTCGAAGGGGTAAAGATCACCTCCATCAAGCCCACTATGCACAACGTCAAGGATCTGGACAAAGAACGCTATCCTCACCTCGAAGAGGTTTCGGTGCGCTATTCCAAGATCACTTGGACCTACGTCGACGGCAACATCGAGTTCAGCGACTCCTGGACCGAAGGCCGTTAGTCTTTTTATCTGACATGTTATGCCGGGGTGCACCATGGCACCTCGGCAGTTTTTTCCGCATACGGATTGTTTTATCTCCATGACTCTGGCTTTGTTCGATATTCTGACCGGCTCACCGCCGGCACAGGGCGTCAATAGCGCACGCGCAACCCTGGACAGTGTACAGCAGCATCTGCACCGGTTGTTCAACGCCCGGCGTGGTTCGCTGGTACATCTGCCTGATTACGGTCTGCCGGATCTGGGCGCGATTTATGAGAATCTGCCTTATTCGGTGGTCGATCTGGCGCAGCAGGTTCAGCACCTCATCGAGAGCTTCGAGCCGCGCTTGAGCGCGGTGCAGGTGCGCCAGCTCGGCACGGTGGGGGACGACCGGCGCATTCGTCTGGAGATCAGCGCCCGCCTTGATAGGCTGGGCGAAGTGGGGTTTCAGACGGTGTTTGAAAGCGCCGGTCTTGCTCAGGTCCGGGGCCGAACCGGTGGAGGCCGCCATGCGTGAATATTACGAAGCGGAGATGCGCCTGTTGCGCGAATCGGCGCGGGATTTCGCCAAGCTTTATCCCGAGCAGGCGGCGATGCTCAATATCGATGAGCTGCGTGACCGCGATCCCTACGTGGAGCGTCTGCTGGAAGGCATGGCCTACCTTTGCGCTCATGTGCGGCGGCGTCTTGACGACGACGTGCCCGAACTCTGCGAAGCTCTGCTCAATCAGCTCTGGCCTCATTTCCTGCGGCCCTTTCCCGCGGCCACCATCGTTGAATTTTCGACCCGTCCCGGACAATTGCAACAATCTCAGACATTGGCGCGCGGCGCCTTGCTGATGAGCGCCCCGGTGGGGACGGACAAGGTCATCTGCCGCTTCCGCACCACCAGCGAGGTGCATTTGCAGCCTCTGCACCTGAAGCGCGTGCATACCGAGGAAACCGCGCAGGGCGCGACGCTGTTGCGGCTGCACTTTCAACTTGACGCGGGCCTCGAGGCCGAGACCCTGAATCTCGAACGCATCAAGTTTTACCTTCATGCCGATGCCGCCCTGTCCCTCAAGCTCTATCATATGCTGGTCGCAGGGATGAGCCGCGCCGAGATCCGCTTTCCCGATCTGTCTGCCCAGCCCGCACAGAACCTCGGCGCGCAGGAATGTCTGGCGCCTTGTCATCTGGGGGGCGAGGATCTGCTGGTGCCGGGAGTCGGGCGCAGCTTTCTCGGCTACCATCTGCTGCAGGAATATTTCTGCTTCCGCGAAAAATACCTGTTCGTCGAATTGCGCCAGCTTGGCCGTGTACACTGGCCGCGCGGTTGTCAGAGCTTTGAAATTCAGCTGACTCTCGACGGTCAGCTGGAGCGCGAAGAGCGCCTGAGCCGCGAGCATCTGCGGCTGCATTGCGCACCAGCGATCAACCTGTTTGAGACGGCCGCCGAGCCGGTCCGCCTGACCCATCGACGCAGCGAGTATCGTCTGGTGCCCGACGCCGCTTCTATCGAAGGGGTCGAGCTTTACAGCCTAGATGAAGTCGTCGGCATCGATGCCGCAAGCGGCACGCGCCGTGCCTACCACCCCCTGCACAGCTTTCGTCACAAGGGTGGAGCGGGGCGTTTCTATCAATTGGCGCGGCGCGGTCAGGGAGGGGAAAGTCCCGCCCATTCCCTGGCGTTGGGCGGCATCGAGGATTTCAGCAGCGAGACGCTCTCCTGCGGGATCACCGCCTGCAACGGCGATCTGCCGCGCCGTCATCTGCAGGAGGGGGGCTTGAATCTCGCAACCAGCGACATGCCTTCCTTTCTGCGTTTTGCCAATCTGTTGCGTCCCGCCGCGCGGCTGCAGCCGCCCGGCCGTCGGGATTTTCGTCTGACCCTGTTGTCGCACCTGAGTCTCAATCTCGCCTCCCTGGATTCCCCCGAAGCCTTGCAGCATCTGTTGCGGCTCTACGACTGGAGCGGCCGGGAGCAGAACCAGCGGCGCATTGCGGGCATCTGCGAGCTGCAGGTGCAGGCCCGCAACCGCATTCGCCATGGGGGCCTGTTGCGCGGGATCGAGGTGCGCATCGGCGTGCGCGAAGATCATTTTCTCAGCCGTGGCGACGCTTACCTGTTCGGTGAGCTTCTGCACGTGTTCTTCAGCCGGTTTGCCTCGCTCAATGTGTTTGTGGAAACGGTGCTGGTGCTGCAACCCTCGGCTCAGGAGCTGCGATGGCAACCGCTGTTCGGCGACAACTCGCCGCTCTGATCCGCGAGCTGGAGGCCGAGGGTGCGTCGTTTGAATTCTTTCAGGCGGTGCGTCTGTTGGAAGTGGCCTCCAGCGTGCGCAGCGGCGCAGGCGAATGGCCGCAGGCCGCGGTGCGTCTGCGCGCGGCCCCGGAACTCTCGTTTCCCGCCGCCGATCTGCGCCGCGCCTATCTTGACGATGACGGAACGATGGTGCTGGAGGCCAATTTTCTCGGTCTCTACGGCGTCGATGCGCCACTGCCCGCCTATTTCTGGGAAAGCGTGGCGCGTGACGAGGAGGATGGGCAATGCCTGCGCGCCTTTCTCGATCTGTTCGGCAGCCGTCTGCATGAACTGCTGTATCTGGCCTGGAAAAAGACCCGCGCCCATCTGTTCGACGGCAACGGCACCAACCTGCTTGAGGATTATCTGCTCGCGCTGTCCGGCGCGCCCCTGGCTCAACGGCGCGATCTGGCCATGGCTTATGCCGGCGGATTTGGTCGGCGGGTAAAGGGGGGCGCGGCCCTTGCCGGCATACTGCATGAGCAGTTGCAGGTGCCGGCGCAAGTCGAAGAATTCGTGCCCTGCTGGGTGGAGGTCGGAGCGGTTTCTTCCCTCGGACGCCAGGGCATGACTCTGGGCGAGGATCTGGTTCTCGGCGAGCGTGTGCTCGATGTCGGCCGCAAGATCAATATCCTGCTCGGACCCCTGTCCGAGGCGCGGGCCCTGGAACTTTTCCCCGGGCGAAGCGGGGCTGGGGATTTCAGGGATCTGGTGGATGGCTATCTGGAGCCGACCCTTGAATATGACGTGATTTTTCTGGTGGAAGCAGAGGTTTCTGAGCGGAGCCTGGGACGCGACCCCATTCATCTCGGCTGGACGAGCTGCCTGGGGACACCGGTCGGGGATCGGCGCAGGATTCGTCTGGCGGGCAGTGCTTATGGAAGAGGATGAGAATTCATGGACAATCGACAGCTTCGTTCATTGCTTGAGCGGCTCAACGATCATTGCGTCACTGCTTTGGAAGGTGCGGCAGCCTTTGCCGCAACGCGCGGTCACTCCGAGGTGTGCATCGAGCATCTGTGCGTAAAGCTTCTGGAACAGGGCGGTGGCGATTTCGACCGTATTCTGCATCATTGCGGCGTCGATCTCGATGCTTTCTGGCAGGCGCTGCTTGCCGCTCTCGCCCGTCATCCTGCCGGACCGGCGGGCAAACCGCTGTTCGGCGCCGCTCTGCAGCAATGGCTGGAGCGTGCCTGGCTTGCGGCATCGCTGCACTATCAAGCGCAGCAGATCCGCTCGACGGCGCTGCTCGATGCCCTGTTGAGTCTGGCGCCGGCGCTACCCGCTGAAACCTTTGCCCTGCTCGACGGGGTTTCGCTGGAGACCCTGCGCAAGGATTTTGCCCGCATCTGTGCCGGCTCCGCAGAGGAAAAGACGGCTGTTTCCGCACCTGTTGCCGCAAAGGCCACGGGCGCGCCTGGCGCCAAATCCGATCCAGGTGGTGCGACGTCGTCCCTTGCGCGCTTCACGGTGGACATCACGGCGCGCGCCGCTGCCGGCGAGATCGACCCGGTGCTGGGACGCAGTCGCGAAATTCGCTTGATGCTTGACATTCTCGCGCGGCGGCGCAAAAACAACCCCATCGTGGTCGGCGAACCGGGCGTGGGTAAGACAGCGGTGGTGGAGGGGCTGGCGCTGCGCATCGTTGCCGGCAGCGTTCCCGAAAGTCTGCGCAAGGTGCGCCTGCTGGCGCTGGATCTGGGCCTTCTGCAAGCCGGGGCCGGGGTCAAAGGCGAATTCGAAAAGCGCCTCAAAAATGTCATCGACGAGGTCAAGGAATCCCCCGATCCTATCATTCTTTTTATCGATGAGGCTCATACCCTCATCGGCGCGGGCGGCGAAGCGGGCTTGGGCGATGCCGCCAATCTGTTCAAACCTGCTCTGGCGCGCGGCGAGTTGCGCACCATCGCCGCCACCACCTGGAGCGAATACAAAAAATATTTCGAGCGCGACGCCGCCCTGGCGCGGCGCTTTCAACTGGTCAAGGTCGACGAGCCCGGTGAGCAAGCGGCCATTGCCATGCTCAGCGGGCTGCGCGATCTTTACCAGCAGCATCACGGTATCCTCATCACCGACGACGCGGTGGCCGCTGCCGTGCGCCTGTCCATGCGCTACATCACCGGGCGTCAATTGCCCGACAAGGCCATCGACCTCATCGATACCGCGGCGGCGCGTCTGTGCATGGCGCAGGCGGCGGTGCCTGCCGAAATCGATGCCGACCGCGAACATGCCGCCTATCTGCAAGGGCGTCTCGACGCCCTGGCGACCGAGGAAGCTCAGGGCTTGCAGCGCCAAGCCGGGTTGCTGGCGACTTTGAATGCTGAACTGGAGGAAACCCAAGCGCGTTTGCAACAAACCGAACGGCAGTGGCTGGCCGAAGGCGATCTGATCCGGCAGGTGCGTCATCAGCGCGAAGCCCTGCCGGGCGACGCTGAGGGAAAGACCGCCAAGGTGATCGATCTGCGCCGTGCCGCCGACCAGACTCTGCGGAAACTCAAGGACATGCAGGGTGAGAGTCCCATGCTTCAGGCCGAAGTCAACGGCGAGGCCATCGCCGCCGTGGTGGCCGACTGGACCGGGGTGCCCGTGGGACGCATGCTGCGCGACGAACTCGGCACTCTGCTGCACCTGGAAGAAACTCTGGCCGCGCGGGTGGTGGGGCAGGAGGAGGCTCTGGCCGCCATCGGTGAATCCCTGCGTTGCGCCAAGGCCGGCCTGCGACGGCCCGAGGCGCCTCTCGGCGTGTTTCTGCTGGCCGGACCCAGCGGCGTGGGTAAGACCGAAACCGCGCGCGTTCTCGCCGAACAACTGTTCGGCGGCGAGCGGTTTCTGATCACCATCAACCTGAGCGAGTACCAGGAGGCGCACACCGTCAGCCAGCTCAAAGGTTCGCCGCCCGGTTACGTCGGTTACGGCGAGGGCGGCATTCTCACCGAGGCGGTGCGTCAGCGCCCCTATGCCGTGATCCTTCTCGACGAGGTGGAAAAAGCCCATCCCGACGTGATGAATCTCTTCTACCAGGTCTTCGATCGCGGATTCATGCGCGACGGCGAAGGGCGCGAGATCGATTTCAAGAACACGGTGATTCTCATGACCACCAACCTCGGCGCCGAGGAGATCACCGCCCTGCACTGTGCACAAGACGAAGACCTGAGTGCAGAGGAAGAAATCTCCCCACTGGGCATCGCGGCCCTCGACGAGGCCATCCGTCCGACCCTCACGCGGCATTTTGCGGCGGCGCTGGTGGCGCGCATGCAGGTGGTGCCTTATCGGCCCCTGGCGTCCGAAGCCCTGCAGCGCATCGTCGCTCTCAAGCTCGATGAAACGGCGCAGCGCCTGCAAGCCGCCCATGGCATCGAGCTGCGCTGTGCCCCCGAGGTGCTGAACTATCTCGGCGAGCGTTGCCGCCAACCGGCCACCGGCGCGCGCTTCATCAACGCCCTGCTCGAACAGCGCCTGTTGCCCGGCATTGCCCGTAGTCTGCTGGGCTACCTGGCAAACGACGACATGCCCGACATTCTCTCTTTGGAAATGGATGAGCAGGGGGATTTGGCGTGTGTGTTTGCTGATCGGGTCGCCGAAATTCCGGCTCTTTTTACCTCCGAGGCCGCTGAGTGCGCTGAGGAAAATCTTGAGAAAAGCCAATCCCTGTAATTGGATTTTCTTCGCGCGCTCTATGTACTTTGCACTGAAATGAACGTGTTGAAGGAGGGGATCATCCATGTCTCTGATGTCAGATATTAAAAGTGCCTTGACGCCGTCAGCCAGCGCCAGCCAGTTTTTTTTCCGCGTACAGGGCGTGCCCGACGGCACCCTGGCGGTCAAGGATTTTACCGGCAAGAATCACGGGCTGTCGCAGGACTACCGTTTCCAGATCAACCTGATCTCCGCTACGTATCTCTCCGAAGGCCTGCCCGTGGGACGCAAGGGGGCACTGGATCTGTTCTGGCAGGGGCGCACCCTGGCCGTGCATGGGGTGGTGTGCGAGTTTTCCTATGTGGGCGCTGCAGCCGGCGGGCACACGTATCTCGCCCAGTTCGCCTCACCCCTTTATCCCCTCAAGCTGACCCGCGACAACCGAGTGTTTCTCAACACCACCGCTCCCCAGATCATTGAGGATGTGCTGCAAGGCGCGGGCTTTGGGGACTCTGAATATGCCCTGGAGCTTCAAGGCGATTACCCTCTGCGCGAGTTCGTGGTGCAGTACGATGAGAGCGATTGGGATTTTCTGCTGCGTATCTGTGCCCAGGTCGGGATTTTCTTCCGCTATTCCCAACAGGATGAGGGCGCCTGCGTGACCTTTCACGACCGGGTGGACGATCTGCCCGCCACGGCGTGCGGCGAACTGCTCTACGAAGTCCACAGCGGTACACGGCGGGGGCGCGAAACGGTTTTTACCCTGCTCGCCAGGGCGCAACTGCTGAGTGCGGAGGTCGACCTCAAGGATTACAACGATCAGACCCCCGAGGCTTATCTGCGCACCTTTGCCTCCTCCTCGGGCGGCGCGGGGCGCGACTATCGCTACGGCGAACATTTTCTCGATCTTGACGAAGGGGAAAAACTGGCCCGTCTGCGCCAGCAATTGCTCGACTGGCAGCGTCACTCGCTGGTGGCCGAAACGGACTGCCGCGCACTGGCCCCGGGAGAAATCCTCTCCATCGTCGGCCATCCCGACGCGACGCAAAACGGCGACTATCTCATTGTCGAAGTCGAGCACCAGGGCGATCAGCGTGCCGGTTTTGCGTTCGGCGAATCCGCCAAGGGCATGACCTACCGTAACAAATTGCTGCTGATTCGTGCCGGTACACCTTACCGTCCGCCTCTTGCCGAGGCGCGCCGCATGCACGGACTCTTGTCGGCGCGCATCGAAACGACCGGCGGCGAATATGCCCATCTCGACGAGCAGGGCCGCTATCGTCTGCGTACCGACTTTGATCTCGGCGAGGCCGCGCCCGGTGAAGCGAGCCATGGCGTGCGCATGGTGCAGCCTTACGTCGGCAGGGACTACGGTTTTCACTTTCCCCTGCACGCCGGCACCGAAGTGGTGATCTCCTGCATCAACGGCGATCTCGACCGGCCGGTGATCCTCGGCGCCCTGCCCAATCCCGATACGCCCACGCCGGTGACCAGTGCCAACCGCACGCAGAACATCCTGCGCACCTGGGGCGGCAACGAACTGCTCATGGAGGATCGGGCGGGCCGGGAAAAAACCGAACTGTTCACCCGCGAGCGTAAAAATATCCTGAGCCTCGACGCCGACCGCGACGGTCACCAGGTACGCCTGGCCAGCGAAGAGGGTGAGATGGAACTCTACGCCGCCAAAACCCTGCTGTTCGAGTCGGGCGATACGCAGAGCGTCGAGGTGGGTAACGACCAGATCGTCACCGTGGAAAACGCCCAGCGCCTCATGACCCGCAACGGCGAAATCGCTCAGCAGGCGGCCACCGACATCCGCATGAAAGCGGGCGATAACATCCTGTTTCAAACCGAGCGGGAGGATATCGAAATCCGCAGTGGCCGCGATCTGGTGGCCGAAGTCGGACGCAGTCTGTCCATGGAAGTGCGTGGCGCCGATTTCGACCTGCAGGTCAGCAACGGTAAAATCAGCATCAGCGCGGCGCGCGCCATCACCGTCACGGGGCAGGGCGGCGGCGCCATTCGCATCGGTCAGAGCGGCGGCGGCATTGAGATCACACCCGGCGGTGACGTGATCATCAGCGGTGGCAGCGTGGATGTGAATGCCGGGGCGATCAGCCTCAAGGGCGGCAAGATCGGCAGCAATTGATTAGGAAAAGGAGGATGGATAGGATCATGTCCCATAATATTTTACAATTCAAGGGCAAGAATGAGGCTGTTGCAGGCCGCTGCTTCCTTGCAGGGGTGGCCGCAGAAGAAAAGGGGCAGGCACTTACCCTGCTGCTCGGCGACGGACGGATCCGCGAGGTCTTCGCCCATTTGAGCGAAGTGCCCGTGCTTAAAAGCGGCGATCGCGTGTTGGTGCAGGAGGTCGCCGAAGGGCTGGTGATCACCGGGCGCCTGCGTGCGCCGGAAGAAGGCCCGCGGCCGCTGGTGCGCGATGCCTCCGGGCGCATCGTCCTTGATTCCACCGCCGGGGTGCGTCTGCAGGCCGGCGAAGCCTGCATCGAGCTGACTCCCGACGGGCGCATCCACGTCGACGGCAAGGAAATCTACAGCATCGCTTCGGGCCGCATGCGCCTGCAAGGCACGACGGTGGAGATCAACTGATATGCCATGCCGTAATTACGGCCCAGGAGGCAGAGCATGAGCAACGTCCTGTTCAACGGCCGCACCGCCGTGCATGCCGGAAGCGGCGGCACTCTGACCACCATCGATGTGTGCCGCACCAAGATCGGCAAGAAGATCGTCAATATCGCCTACACCAACATCGCGCGCAGCAGCGATGCCGCGCAAACGGCCGCCACGGTGTTCATCAACGGCCATCCCGTGTGCCATCAGAAGAGCATCTTCGCCGTGAGCAGCGGCGATGAGCCCGGTGATCGTCTGGGCATTGTCTCCAACACCATCAAGGGCAAGGCCGAATTCATCACCGCCTCGTCCAATGTGTTCATTGAGGGCGTGCCGGCTGTGCGCCAGGGGGACATGATGGTGTCCAACAACGGTAACACTGCGCCCATGCCGCTCATGCAGCCCGGCGCGGCGCCGACCTCGAACCTTGCACTGGGGGATTTCGATGAAGCCGAACAAACCCGACGCCCGGATCGCGTGGATTACGGCCAATTCGGCGCGCAAACATCGTTGATCAAAGGCGAACCGGAAGGAGAGCAGGGCTCATGAGTCGCCAACACCGCCGCCTGGCGCGCTACATCGACGGCGAGGGCGACGCCGCCCAGCGCTACCGCGAACTGGTCATCGACGATCTCAACCCCGGCACGCAAAAGCTTTCCCTGGTCATGCGCGATCTGGCCTTCAGCAACTATTCGCCCGAAGACCGTGAATTCATCGTGCTGCCCCTGGCCTCCGCGGCGCCCACGGTGCCCACAGATGCCCCGCGTCCCTCCTGCATCGAAGAGTATCCCAACTTCGTCATCCCCATCATCCCCAAGCGCTACGCCACGCCCGAGCCCGACCAGACTCGAGCGCAAGAGCTGCGCAAAGGCTGGCTCTACGTTTACCGCAACGGCTATCTGTGGCGCGAACTCGAAGTCCTGGCCCACGGCCACACCCGCGACGTCAACCTGCGCCGCCACCAGGGCAAGGACGAGCGGCCCGCCAGCGGCGAAACCGACAGCCGCGTGATCATCCCCTACAAAATGGCCGGTCGCCATCAGCAAATCGAAATCGCCTATTCGGAAGTGCAATGGAGTTGGGCGCGCATCAACGCATTAGGCGGCATGGACACCGATCCCAAGGAAGAACCACGCCTGCGCCCCGACACGTCCAGGCCGCAGATCAGCAAGGAAGAAGCCGCCGCCATGCGCCGCGCGCGCATGCAGGACTTCACCGCCGAACTCAGACGCTTCATTGCCGGGGAGGACACCGAGAACATTCAGAGTGTTGAAAACTGCACGGAGGAGATCTATTCGCTGCACCTGCATCGCTTCAGCAAGCTGCCGGTGGTGTATGTGCATGATCCCATCGGTGTGGCCAAGGATCTGGCGACGGAGGTTTTCATCCGCAGGAACGAATATCTCCAAGGACGAAATCAGGCCGCCGAGGAGGCGGGAAGCAAGCATGCCATGGCGGAAATTGTCTTTCAGATGGGCCTTGGCTCCAAAAAGGCCGCCGATCTTGTCGATATGGACGAACTCAGATATCTTCTCAAGTGGGATCGGCAGATCGCGCATCTGCATGCCCTGGAAGAGGCCGCCGTAGCTCTGGGTGAATATATCACCCGGGCGCCCGTTGCGGGCTGCCCCGATGTCCATGTTTCCATGCAGGACTACGACGAGCACACCTCCGTGGAAAACCTGCTGCGGGGACAACTTCTTTCCAGCGAACTGGTCGGCCATCTGATCTATGGGGAGGGGCAGCAATATCTCGGCAAAAGTCTCAACCAACCTGATCATTTCCTGGTCGGTGCGTTGAACCCGCCCCAACGAAAAATTGAAATTCTCGGCAAGAACACCAACACAGTCGCCGAGTTTTTTGAAAACCTCGCCGCAGGGGCCCAGAGCGATCCGGCGTTGGAAAAGGCGGTGTTCGAGCTCTTCGCCAGGATCATCGAGCAGATCTCCGACGGCGAATACACCCTTGCGCAAGGCAACTTCGATCTGGCCCCGCTGCTGGCGGGAAGCGCAGCTGCAGGCGCCAAGGGCGGGTATCTGAGCAGCAGCTTCACGGTGCTGGCGCGCGGGCGTTTCGATGTGGCCCAATGGGTGGTAGTCAAAAAGGGTCTCTCCAGCCAGATGGCCTTAACTCTGGGGCGTTCCATGGAATGGCTGCAGGCCAACCAACCGCTGATCAAGCTCAATGCCGTGCGTCTATTCGCCGTGCTGGAGGTGATGAATCTGGGGAAGGCTGTTGCAGGGATTGAAAAAGGTAAGTTTGGGATTGCCGAAGCTCGATTTGCAGCGGCATCTGCAACCATCATCAGCCTCGGCTTCACCTACCTCAAGGATGTCAAGCAGATTGGCGCCGGGTGGGACAATAAGGCGTTGCCGCTGTGGGAACAGCAACTTCTCACCAAAAAAAGGATTTTCGTCGCCGGTGGCGCGCACGGTTTCGGATTCGTCGGCAATGTGATCATCGTCGCCCTGGCCTGGAGCGATGTCTGGGCCGCCTACAAGAAGGAGAACACTGGAGGCGCGGTGGCCGCCACCGTCGCCGCGTTGGGCTCGACCATCCTGGCCGCCGCCACCACCCTGGGCGGACTGGTCGAGATGAACACCCTGCGCACCCCTGGCTTTACGGGAGCGCAGGCGGCCCGTGCCGCCGCGTATGGCAAGGCGAGGGTTCCCCTGACCCGTTATTTCCAGATAAGCCGCGTCGGCGCGGGAACCTTCATCGGCATCGCTGTTTTGGTGGTCGGGGGTGCGCTCATGTACTATTTTTCCCGAACCCCCCTGGAGCATTTTCTTGCCCGCGGTCCCTTCGGCAAAGACAAAGACAAACGCTATCATGGGGCCACGGAGTTTCAAAGCTGGAGTGATGACGCTATCGCCGAGGCCAGGCTTTTCAACCTTCTGTTCAGCCCGACCCTGGACCCGAGCCTGGAGCGCAGCAGCAATGGTTATAGGGTCGATCTCAGAATTCATCTGCCCCTGCTGTTCGAAGGCAAAACTCGCATCGACTACAGGCTTTATGGCCTGCCGCCCATGGGGTTCCACAAACCCGCCGAGAAAAGAGTGATCCCGCCAAGCTCCCAAGGGCAGTTGGTGACGAATCCGGACGGCTCCCATACCCTGAGGCTGAGCTACGATTCCGAGGCCATCAAGGGCTTTGTCACCTATGAAGCCCAGGCGCTGGTCGATCTGTACGGCGACGGCAGCCAGGTGCTGCCCGTCAATATCGAAAAAGCCTCTCTCGCCGGTCACGCGCCGGTGGTGATGGAATTCCCCGAGGCCCTGCAGTTATGAGTGAACAAAAAAAGACCAGCAGCCGCATGACCCCTGCAATCGCCGCCCGCTACCGGCGCACCCTGGAGCTTTTCGAGCTGTCCGAGGCCGGGAGGCAGCGCACCTACTCGCCCCCCATGCCCTTTGAGGTTCCGGAAGATGCGCCGGGGTGGGGAAGTATAGGCTGGTTGGGTTATCACCAAGCACTGCTCACCCCCGAGCGCTATTACGGCAAAACCATCATCAGCAAGGCGCGCGTTTGGAGCTTTACCATGATTATGGCAGGGGGTGGGGCAGTCATATTTTTGGGTCTAGGATTGGCCCATCTCTATCACAATAGTTTTATGTTAATTATCTGGCTATTCGCCGGATTGTTAGCACTTGCATGTCTTTTCTCCCGCCGCAAAGCGCGCACCGCCGACCGCAATGCCTGTCATATTTTCGAGCGCCAGACGGGCAAAGTGTATCTCTACCGGTGCGATGAACCGCACCGGGTGGTGAATTTCTACGACCTGCATTTCTCCACCACCGGCATCACCACCTCGGGGCTGGCGTCGAGTTCGCGGCTTAACATCGATGTGCCCGATTCGGAGACGGGAGAACTTGATTCCTTCGGCGGTTTTTTTCTGCCCACGCCGGAAGAGGCCCTGCGGTTCTGGTACGCGCTGGTGCGTTACATGGATCGCGACTGGCCCTTCGATGAGCGCGACCAGGAATATTTTCATCAAATCGAAATGGAAAAGAAAAAACACGGTTTTCGCGTGGAAGGCGTGCGCCATCCCGACGGCAGAGTGGAGTGGATTTGAGAACCAAAAACGGGACAGGCTGCTTTTGGGAAGGTGAAACTGCCCTGAATTCTGGAGGACAACCTGATGACCTTTATCGATTTCATCCACAAATACATGAGTTTAGTTGACCGTGTCCGCAGCACAAAAAAATGGTTGCCGGCCAAATATCAGGGCGGCGATGTGACAGTTCTCAACCGTACCAGCGTCCACTGGCCTGATACCCCACAACTGGACGACAATAGATATGTTTATAATAAAACTGCAGGAGATGTCATCGCTGCTGCGTGGGCTGGGTTTGGGTTGTTCGTCTTAATTGCTGGAGTCCTGCCTGGCGGCTGGTTTTTGATCAATTTGCTTGGCATAGCAGGACCAAGTATCAATATGCCATCATGGATGTATTGGCAGGTTTTAGTTTTTGTTTTTTTTGTTACTTTCTTCCCCATCCCCGCCATCCTTCTCTCCTTCGTCTACCCCTTCAAGCGCCCCAAGGAGCGTTTGCTGATCTGGGATCGTGAAAACGGCACCGTAACACTCCCGCCGCGCTTCTGGGGCGAGCCTGAGGTGGTCCCCTTCAAGGATCTCAAGGTCAAGAAGATCCGCAATATCGGCTCTTTCGTTCAATTTCATGTTCTTGCCGCTTTTCGTCCCAGCGACGGCCAGCCCATCGAGTTCGGTCTGCTCGGCGACAATGACAAGGACTGGGCTTTCTTCTGCTGGTACATGGACAAAACCCGACCCCTGCCATCGGGCGAGGTGTTCGACCCTTACCGCGAACGCGATGAAGAGCGGCGCAAGGGGGAACTGGCCGGGCGGAATGGGTGGGAGTTGCGGGATGTGAGTGAAGTGTTGCAAGAACTCGAACTTTTGGCCTCTTGACCTTGACGGCGCACACCTGGAATGTTGCATGCGAAAAATCAATGGGCGATAGACGGATCACCCTCATGTTTTTTGCCATGCCGATCTTGCCATCCGCCAGATGTTGAAGCCGACAGGCAGGGGCGAAAGCCGACAGGCTTCAAGGTGGGGAAGGATGCCGCATCCAATCGGTGGATGAATTCTATTTTCTGTGATTTGAGATTTTTTTAAGTGATATGACGACAAAGATAACTCCTCGCCAGATTCCTTTTTTTCTGATGTTCATTCTGAGCTGGTTCGCTGTCGCCTCGGCTGTCTGGGCCGGGCAGATGCTCCCCCAGGCTTATTCGGCGCAAGTCGATGTGTCCGGTTGGTTGATGAGCGAAAAGCTCGATGGGGTTCGAGGACGATGGGACGGCCGGGAGCTTCGCTCCAAAAACGGGCATCTCTTTCGTCCGCCGGAGGCATTTATACGTGGGCTGCCGGATTTTCCTCTGGAAGGCGAAATCTGGGGCGGACGGGAAACTTTTGGGCAGACTGCGGCGGTGGTGCAAAGAGCCAGAGACGATGAGGGATGGTTGGGGTTGCAGTTTGTCATCTTCGATGTGCCCGCGGCCGAAGGTGGTTTTACGGATCGCATCGCCAAAGCCCGGGCGTGGTTTGCCGCCCACCCTTCGGACTATGCTTTCGTCATTCCTCAGGTGCCCGTACGGGACCGGGCGCATCTTCGGGAGGAGCTCCGACGGGTGGAGAGCCTCGGCGGCGAGGGGCTGATCGTTCGCAAGCCCGACGCCCTTTATCTGCCGGGGCGCAGCACCGAGATTCTCAAAGTGAAAAACTATCAGGATGCCGAGGCGCTGGTGATTGCCCACTTTCCCGGAAGCGGCAGAAACACCGGCAGGCTTGGCTCTCTGCTGGCGGAGTTGCCGGATGGAACGCGGTTTAAGGTCGGCTCTGGATTCAGTGACGCGGAGCGGGAAAATCCGCCTCCCGTCGGTGCGATCATAACCTTCAAATATTATGGATTTTACCCGTCGGGGATTCCCAAATTTCCCTCTTTTCTGCGTCTTCGCCAGGATCAGGATCTGTAGAAATTAATTATCCCATGAATCAGGACTCGAAAATCACGGCCTCCGTTTCCTCGACCTACGCGCAAAACCACTGGGATTGCGCCATAGCTCTGTTTCGCCAA
Source organism: Geoalkalibacter ferrihydriticus DSM 17813 (assembly GCF_000820505.1). NCBI lineage: Bacteria > Pseudomonadati > Thermodesulfobacteriota > Desulfuromonadia > Desulfuromonadales > Geoalkalibacteraceae > Geoalkalibacter > Geoalkalibacter ferrihydriticus. The sequence continues at coordinate 284,153 of NZ_JWJD01000003.1, forward strand.
CGTCAGTCGTTGCTGGCGGCCTCGGAGATGGACGCTGCGGTAGTGGCCCGCATCGAGATGACTCTGCGGGTGCATCTGCACGTTCTGGCCCGCAGCGACTGGTCCGAACCGCACGCGGACAAGGCCGCACCGGTGTTTGTCAGCCTGGCGCGCCGCTTGAGTTCGCCTGATCCTGAGATGCGGCAGGAGGGCACGGCGCGGGCTTGCTCTTTGTTGAGCGACGGCGGCGAGATGGGGAAGGGCGCTTTTGTCGCGCTGACGTTGCTGCCTCCCGAGGATAATGCCAGGCTGCTTGATCTCTATCGTGATCACCACGGGCTGCGAGCGCAGCTGTTTGACCTGTGGCGTGAACAGGGTCGGCGCGTACCTACGGGCCTGCTCAATCGGGCGGAATTGCAGGGACGTGACGAGGCGCTGCAGGAGGCGGCTCTGGCCTACGCAGCAAGCCGCCCCGAAATCGGTGTCGCGGTGTTTCATCCCTACTATCGCGGGCTCCTGAGCGGATCCGCGTCCCCCTGTTCCGGGCGCCTGACGGCCCAGGCCCTATGGGGCGCCCTGGTGCGTGGAGAGCAGGATGTGGCCCCGGCACTGCGCCGCGCCGTGGAGCAGGAAGCGGAACCCCAGACCCGCTTTGCCCTGCTACGCTTGGCCGCTTTGAAGGCGGATCGGGAGGTGCTGCCGGTGCTGCGCCGTTTGTTGACGGAACGCCCGGCGCAAGGGGCGCGCCTGTTGGCTTTGCACGGCAGCCTGGAGGCCGTCGATATGCTGGTGGAGGCGCTTTTTGATCCGGCGACCATGGATGCCGCCGCGCGCGCCTGGCCATGGATCAGCGCACAGGCCTTGCCGCACAAAGCGCGTTTGCAGGTGGTGGGCGCCGAGGGCGGCCAGGGGTTGATGCCCGACGGCGAAGTCGCCCGCGCCTGGTGGGCGCAGCAGCGCAGCGCTCTCTCGCCCCAGGATCGCCTGCTGTTTGGTGCGCCCCTGAGTCGATCGCGTCTGCAGGCTCTGGCTTTGAGAAAGGCCGGAGACGCCGGGCGCGATCTTCTCGATCTGCTGGCCTTAAGTCTTCAGCGGCCCCTGGGCGTCAGCGCCCATGCCGAGCAGGCGCAGCGCCGCGCTTGTCTGTACAATCTCGCTGAATCCAGAGAACGATAAGGGTTAAATCTTCTATGTATCAACTCGACAACCGCAGCACCTGGTCCGCCGGGCTCTATCCCGGCTGGAATCGCGAGGGGCAGCGCCAGTTCACCCTCGTCATCAAGGCCGGATTTTCCTTTGATGCCCAAGGGCGCCTGACGCCATTGCCGCCGCCGGCTATCGAAGAGGCGGATCGCTATCGCGGCGAACCGGGGCGATCCAGCCTTGTTGCCGCCTGCGAAACCGTGCCCTTCAAGCAGGGGGGTGAGTTGCTGCTTTACGGAACCGCCCAGGCGCCGGGCGGCGGGCGCACGGTGGGCGAAGTTGAAATCAGCCTGCGGCGCGGGGAGGGTACGCCTTGGAGCAAGGCGTTGCGTGTATTCGGACGTCGCTCCTGGAAAACCCGGCTGCTGCTGGCCGTTCCCGGAGATCCTGAACCCCTTGCCGCCGTGCCCTTGATTTATGAAAACGCCTACGGCGGGTGCGATCCCGGCGATGGCGAGAAAATTTTTGCTCCCAACCCCGCAGGGCGCGGCTACAGCGAAAAGGGCCACCGCCTCAAGGGGCTCGAGTTGCCGCAGCTTGAAATCGGCCCGCGCTTCATCGCCAGCCCCGCCGCGCGACCCGCCCCGGCCGGTTTCGGACCACTCTCGCCCTTGTGGGAACCGCGCCTCGGCGCCTCTGCGACGCTCGATGCAGATGCCGTCCTTCACGGCGGTTGTCCCTGGGGGCGCGAGGTTGCGGCCGATCTGTTCAATGCCGCGCCTCCGGATCAACGCTTTTCCGACCCCTTTCGCGGCGACGAATGCATCACTTTGCGCGGCCTTGTCGCCGCGGCGTCCCAAGGTGTTCCCCTGCATCTGCCGAGTTTGCAGCCGGACGCGCGTCTGCTGAGGGCCAGGCAGGCGCAAAATCTTCAAACTTGCTGCGATACGCTGGTGATCGATGCCGATGCGATGCACCTTTATCTGATCTATCGTGCCGCACTTGCGTGGGATGCAAGGCAAAGCCCAGGCGGATCGGTCCTGGTGCGTGACCTCGATTCCGGCGAAAACGCCCCGGCGGCACCGACGGAGGCCTGGATATGAGCACAAGCGCTATCGCGGCGAAGAAATCCGCTAAGCCAGGCGATGCCGCCCCGGCCCTGGTCGTAAGTGCTCTGGGTGTCTGCTGCCGATCCGGTGATCAGCCCTTTGCGCTGTTTGGCGCCGTTGCCACCCCTATGTCCGGTGCCGAGGCGGATGCGCAGCTGTCGCTTGCGGTACCCGAAGGCGAAGAAGACGCGCAGGTTCTGACCGCGCGCGTTGCGGCTCTGGGCGATCACGAAGATCCCCATGAGCGCATGGGACTGCTTGCCGAGTCCGCCTTGGGCCAGGCCCTCAAATCTCTGCCTGAAGAATTTAATTGGGAAAGGCTGCTGATTCTGACCCTGGTGCCTGATGGGCGCAACCCACGCGCCTTGACATCGCCTGCCCTCCAGCAACTGCACATGGATTTGAGCCGTTTGCGCGCTGGGCTGAGTCGTGCCGTGTTTCGATTTGTGTCCTGCGCGGATGGAGCGGTTTCTCACCTGCAGGCCGTTTGCGGGGAGATGAAGCAGGGGAAATGGCGCGCGGTGCTTTTCGGCGGAGTGGATTCGCTGATTGATCTGGTGACCTGCACCCTCCTGGCGCAAGAGGATCGCATCGCCACCACGCACAACAGCGAGGGTCTGGTGCCGGGCGAGGGGGCGGCCTATGTGCTGCTGCAACAAGAACCGGCAAGTGCTCCTCTGGCGCGCCTGGCCGGCATCGGCTGCGCCGTCGAGCCCCATGCCGGTGCCGCCGCCGATAAGCGCATGACCGGCCTTGCCGCAGCCATCGCGGACTGCCTGGCGGGGCGGCGCCTGTCCCCTTCATCCCTGGACTGCGTGGTTGCGCCCCACGACGGCAGCCTGAGCGGTGCCCTGGAATGGCATCAAACCATCGAGACTTTATATCCACGCCGCGAGTCGGCGCCACGCAACTTTGAGGTGCTTTTGCCGTATCGCAGCTTCGGCGAATTGGGCGCCGCTGCTCTGCCGATGGACCTGGTCCTGGCCTGCGCCCGCTTCGAGTTCGACCATCCGGTTGTCAGGCGGGTCATGGTTTGCGAGACGGGTGATTTTGCGCAGCGCGGTGCGGTCCTTCTGCTTTCTCCCTAACTCATCACTCGCCGCGCCGCCCGCGGCTTTGAGATTTTGCCCGCCTTCGCTTCAGAGACTCCGAATTTTACCCCGCATTGAGTATACCGATAACCGGTGCCGAAAAAATCCAAATTATCTATTGGATATTTGCATTTTCAGTCACTTATAATCCCGCAAAAATTACCGTGGAAAAGCTGTCGCCCTCGGATGATCCTCAGGGAGTCAGGTTTTTTCGGACTCAGGAGAGTTTCTGTCATGAAATATTTTTTTGCCTCACGCAAGGGAATCATCACCACCGGCATCGTCATCGGGATTCTTGCCCCGGTGCTGCAGTATCTCGGCAATCCCAAGAACATGGGGATCTGCGTCGCTTGTTTTGAGCGCGACATCGCCGGTGCTTTAGGCCTGCATCGGGCCGCCGTGGTGCAATACCTGCGGCCGGAAATCGTCGGTATCGTCCTGGGGGCCATGGTGGTTGCCTTACTTGGGCGGGAATTCAGGGCGCGCGGCGGGTCATCGCCTTTGATCCGCTTTTTTCTCGGTGTATTTGCCATGATCGGTGCCCTGGTGTTTCTCGGTTGCCCCTGGCGTGCCCTGCTGCGTCTGGCCGGCGGGGACTGGAATGCCGTTCTCGGTTTGGCGGGGTTGGCGGGCGGCATTTATGTCGGGACACTGTTTCTCAAGCGGGGCTATACGCTGCATCGTGCCCACTCCTATCCCTCCAAGGCTTCGGGATTCGTCATGCCCGCCCTGATGCTCGGGCTCTTATTTCTGGTGATGTTTGAGGTTTCATTTGGCGAGGGGCTGCCCATCTTCTTCAGCACCCAGGGCCCGGGAGCCAGTCGTGCGCCGCTTTTCATCAGTTTGATCGCCGGTCTGGCGTTCGGTGCCCTGGCGCAGCGCAGCCGCTTCTGCACCATGGGTTCGTTGCGCGACCTCTTCATCAGTCGCGACCTGCACTTGTTTTACGGGGTTGCGGCCCTGGTGTTGACCGCCTTTGCCGTGAATTTGGTCCTGGGACAGTTTTCACCCGGCTTCACTGGTCAGCCCATCGCCCATAATCTGCATGTTTGGAATGTGCTGGGGATGGTTCTGGCGGGATTGGCCTTTTGTCTGGCCGGCGGCTGTCCCGGGCGGCAGCTGATTCTTGCCGGTGAAGGCGACGGCGATGCCGGGGTGTTTATCCTGGGCATGCTGGTGGGAGCGGCTTTCAGCCACAATTTCGCCATGGCCAGCTCGCCCGCCGGCGTCGGAGGGTTTGGGCCCTGGGGGGTGGCGCTCGGTTTGCTTTTCTGTCTGACCATTGGCTGGGTGATGACGGAAAAGCGTAGAAAAACCGCTTGATTCAACAGTTACGGAGAGAAAAGATCATGGCAAAGAAAATTGTCGATGCACGTGGGCTGTCTTGCCCGCAACCGGTCGTTTTGGTGCTGCAAGCCCTGAGCGAATCTCAAGAACCCTTCGATGTGATTATGGACGCAGGAGCCTCTTGTGATAACATCCGGCGGACGCTGGAAAGCAAGAAAATCACCTTTGATATCCGAGAAGAAAATGGAGATACCGTTTATTCCGTTAAACGATGACGGGATTTATTTCGACAACGCGGCCACCAGCTTCCCCAAACCTCGGCTGGTGGTGGATGCGGTGCACGATTTTTTGACCCAGGTCGGCGCCAATGCGGGCCGCTCGGGTCATTATCTTTCGCAGCAGTCGGGCGAGTTGGTGTTCCGCACACGGCGGGCCCTGGCCGGGTTGTTCGGCCTCAGAGATCCCATGCGGGTGATTTTTACCGCCAATACCACCGAGGCGCTCAATCTCGCCATTTTCGGATTGTGTCGGCGCGGCGATCACGTCATCACCGGGCCCCTGGAACATAACAGCGTCATTCGCCCCTTGCGTCATCTCGCCGATCAGGGAGAAATCGCCCTCACGGTGCTGAAAACCGATGGTCAGGGGCTTATCGACGCGGATGATCTCAGGCGGGCCCTGCGGGGCAACACCCGCTTGCTGGCCCTGTGCCATGCTTCCAACGTCACCGGTCACATCCAGCCTCTGGCGCCTCTTGGCGAGGTTTGTCGGAAAAACGGAGTGCTGCTGCTGGCCGATGCCGCCCAATCCGCCGGCATCGTCGATATCGACCTGCGCCGTGACGGCATCGACCTGCTTGCCGTCGCCGGGCATAAGAGCCTCTACGGGCCCACCGGGACCGGCGCGCTGTTGCTGGGCGAGGATGTCGATCACCGGTTGCTTAAACCCCTCAAGTTCGGCGGTACCGGCAGTCTTTCCGACCAGATGACCCAGCCTGAATTTCTCCCCGATCGGCTGGAGTCCGGGACCCTCAACCTCGCCGGGCTGGCCGGATTGCAGGCCGGCATCGGCTGTCTGCGCGATCTGCCCGGCGGCCTCGACGCCATTCTGGCTCAAAAAAATCATCTGGTGCGTTACTTTGCCGAGGGTTGCCGACAGCAGCTGCAAGCCATTGACTTTTGCACGGACCTGACACGCTCCAACACCGGAGTTGTCGCATTCAATTTGCCCGCAGTGGACAATGCGCTGTTGCAGGAAAGATTGTCCGAGAGATACAAGATTTGCGGGCGCTCGGGGTTGCACTGTGCGCCTCTCGCCCATCAGACCCTGGGAACCTATCCACAGGGCAGCATGCGTTTTTCCTTTGGCCTGTTTACCCTTGAGAAAGAAATCGACAGGGCTATCGACGCCTTGTGGGAGATTGCGCGAGACTTCTGAGTTGGAGACACAATGAGCAGCAAGGATACTTTCGTCGTTTTGTTTCATTCCAACAATCATGTTTTCTGGGCCCAGGAGGTGTTCAAGGAGCAGGGCGTTGATCATCGTATCGTGCCGGTTCCGCGCCACCTGAGTTCCGATTGCGGGTATTGTATCCGCGCCGCCCGTGACCTGAAAGAGGCAATTGTCGCCCTGCTGGCCAAAGAAGGCGTTGAAGTTGACCAGGTGGTCGACGAATGAAAGTTGCCGGAACCTCCAGCCTTGCCTTTGCTTGAGTCCCGGCCTCTCGTTGTATCTACCTTAGTTCTTTCCGGTTTTTCGTCCGGTTTTTCCTTTTTTCATTGACCTGCCACCCGATGCTGAACCGTTCGCCCCCATTCACTCCGTTCCGCCATCGCCGATCAGAGGCAACAGTTTCTCCAGCTGAAAATAGACGATGAATTTCGGTCCCCTGGCCTGGTCTTCTTCTGGTGACAGGCAGCGCCTGGTCATTTCCTGCAGCAGTTCCGGGTCGGCGTCTTCGCGGAGTTTTTTCAGGAACAGCCGGACTCCGCGATAGCCAGGGCCGCTTTCTCTGAACAGATAGGCGGCGTAAGGATTTTGCTGCAGGTTGTGGTGAGTCAGCCGCTCCCGCATGATCATGGCGATGGTTCCGTCGGCCAGGATGTGGGGGCGGGCATAAATAGCCGAATCGACCCGCCCCTCCCGGTCCGCTGTCGACAACACGCCCGTTCCTTGGCTGGTCGCGAAATAGTTTCTCAGGTCCATTCTCTTCTCCTTTTCTGCTCAGGGTTATTTTCCTGGTACCGGGCGGAAATATTGCCGGCACAGGTTGGGAATTTTTTCCAGTTCGGTGCAGATGACCAGGTTCCGCATCCGCATCCTGCCCCGTATGCCAATGCCCCCCGCCAAAAGCTTGATCTTTGGATCGAGAATCCGTCGCAAGCCGGCCAGATCCTGCTTGGCCTGCCGAGCCGCATAATGGGCGCTAAATGAGAGAGCGACCGCCTCGACCTCCAACTCCGCCGCCAGGGCAGGCACTTCTGCAAGGGGCAGCTCTTCATTGACCAGCAGGCAGTCGAACCCCTGGGCCTGAAACAAGGCCGCCGCCATCAGCAGGCCGAGCTTATGCCGTTCGCCACTGAGGGTCAGAAACAGGATGCGCGTCGGGTCCTCACTTTGCGGTGACACCGCCAGGCGAGCCTTGAGCAGCTCTTCCAGCCGATCGGAAACCAGATGCTCCCGGGCAATCGTCAACCAGCCCTCGGTCCAGCCGCGATCGAGGGTTTGCAGCAAGGCAACGGCAAACTCCTGAATAAACCTCTCCAGCCCCAATTCCTCCAAGTGCAGCTGCAGGGTCCGGCGCATCTGCTGGGCCGGCAGCTGGGCGGTCAGGCGTTGCAATTCGCTATCCATCGGCAAAGCCTGGTCAAGCTTCTGCAGCAGCAGCTCCTGCCGGGCGAGCGCATCCAGGGCAAATATCTGGGCGGGGCGCATGCCGAAATTTCGCAGCTTGACCACCACCCGCAGCTCTTCGGCCTGCTTGGATGAATAGCTGCGATGTCCGCGGCTGTCGCGCTCCGGCACTGGGCAACCGTAGCGCCGCTCCCAGATACGCAGAGTGTCGACGCCAACACCAAGATCATTGCTTAGTTGCTGAATAGTCATTTATTGTCCTAGACAAAGTAATTTTCATTTGTATAATAACTACAAAGAACAATTTTTCAAGAAGAAATTTTCACTTCAGCGAGGAAAAATAATGGAAAAGCCAATGGATAAAAAACTCGAGCAACTCTTTTACGCCGTACTCGGCGGCGCACTGACCGTGAAAGAAAAACTGGAGGCCAACAATGAAGAGGCCAAAGCCTGGCAGCAGAAAAGCGAGGCCCACGCTCGGGAGTTTTTCGATGAACTGGCCGAGCGCGGCGAAAGCGAGAAAGAAAAATTCAAAAGCAGCCTCAAGGAGACGCTCAAGGAACTGATCGCTGAAATGAACCTGGCGACCAAAGACGACCTTGAAAAGCTGAAACAAGAGCTGGAGAAGTGACTTGATCCGCCGTTTTTTTATCGCCCTCTATCTTTGCCGGCCGCAGCGCAGCTACGGGATATTCCGCTTTCTGATCACTGTGTTCCTGCTGTTTCGCCGGCGGCCAAACTGGTTGCTCTGGCGGCCGCTGGAGCCGGCGGCGCTGGTGGGAACGGTCCGCTCTCTCGGCGCCAGTTTTCTTAAGCTGGCGCAGGTGCTGGCAACCAGGGCCGATTTCTTCGATGAAGACTACCTGCTGGAGTTGCGCCAACTCCACGACCGGATGCCTGCGATGTGCGAAATCCATCGTGAACGGGCCTTCCGGCGGGCATTTCCCGATCCCGAAGTGTTCAGCGTTTTCGATCAGGTTCCCCTGGCGAGTGCCTCCATCGGCCAGGTACACAAGGCCACCTTGCGTAAAAGCGGCGAGGTGGTGGCAGTGAAGCTGTTGCGGGACAACATTCAATTCCAGGTCCGGGTCGACATTTTGTTGCTGACCCTGTTCCTGAAAGTCCTTCGCCCCCTGTTCACCGATCAGACCCGCAACTCCATCGAAGCGGTGCTGCAAGCCTTTAGTCGGGTGATCAAGCAGGAAGTGAGCATGCGGCAGGAGCTGGCCAATCTGGAACTCTTTCGCCAGGTCTATGGCGCATCGGGGGTACGCTTCCCGGTTCCTTATCCGGATTACTGCTCCGATGACGCCCTGGTGATGAGCTTCGAGGAGGGGGTGCGGTTCGACGATGTGGCGGAGATGGCCAAGCTGGAGGTCGGGTTTGCCGAACTGATGCAGCAGCTGGTGACGTTTTACACCGAACAGATGCTGGTTAAGGGTTTGTTTCATGCCGACCCCCATCCGGGCAATCTCCTGGTCAGCCCGGCCGGCGAGCTGATTCTGCTCGACTTTGGCATGGTCAGCCGGATTCCCCAGAGCATGCGCATGGCGATGATCTACGCCGTCAAGGCGGCCTATGAGCGGGATTTCGACCTGCTGGTCAGCGCCACGCGAAAAATGGGGATTCTCACCGAGGAATCCGACCCTGCAGCCTTGAGCAGCGTGGCCGAACAGCTGTTCGAAATCTTCGACAGCGTCCATCTCGATGCCTCGAGCATGCAGGAGCTGGCCTTCGGAGTGCTGGATGTGCTCCATGATCAGCCGTTCAAACTCCCCCAGGATGTCATCTATGTTATGCGGGTCAGTTCGCTGATCGAAGGACTCGGCACCCGGTACATCGAAAACTTCAACGGCATCAAGGATGTTCTCCCGATTCTGCGGCACAACCTCCCCCGCGCGCTGGGAGAAGATGGCATTTCGCTGGAGACGCTACGCCGGGAGTTTCTGCAACTGCCAATGACAGCCATAAAAACCCGCAGGCTGGTGGAATTGGCGGAAAAGGGGGAACTGGTGGTGCGGATGGCCCAGGCGGATCGGAAATATCTGCTGGTGCGCCTGGAGAATAACCTGCGCGCCCTCGGCTGGCTGCTATTCTTTTTGGCCATGGGTTTCTATTTCCAGAGGGTGCCCCAGCCCTGGGCAACGCCGCTCTCGGCGGCTTTCCTGATGATCGCACCCCTGACCTTGCTCAAGCGGAGGTGAATCTGTATGCAAATGACCAAAATCATCAACGCGCCGCAGGAGAGGGTGTGGGAAATCCTCACCGACACCCGTCTCTGGCCCCTTTGGGGTCCATCGATCAGCGCGGTCGACTCTCCCCGGCGCTATCTTGTCACCGGCCTGCAGGGGCGGGTAAAAACTGCGGTCGGGCTTTGGCTCCCCTTCGAAATCACCCGCTTCGAAGCTCCCGACTACTGGCATTGGAGGGTTGCCGGCATTCCCGCCACCGGCCATCGGGTCACCCGTCGCGCCGCCGGCGGTTGTGAATTGAGCTTTGAATTCCCCTTATGGGCTGGACCCTACGCGCTGGTCTGTCGCCGGGCCGCCGAGAACATCGCCCGTCTGGCTTTGGAAATTTGAGCGGCCGGCAAACCGCATCCTGCTTCAGGGCCGTCCGGCAGCCATGGCAGGATTTTGAGGAGAACAGTGATGATTCTTTACTATCTCAAACTCTACCTGCTGACGATTCCGGTTTTTTTCGTTATCGACCTGCTATGGCTGGGGGTGGTCGCCAAGAATCTCTACCAGAAAAACCTCGCCCACCTGCTCAGCCCGACGGTCAACTGGCCGGCGGCATTGCTGTTCTACTTCATCTATATCGCCGGGATTATTCTGTTTGCCGTAAGGCCGGCCCTGGCCGGGCAATCTCTTTCTCAGGCAGCGCTCTGGGGCGCTCTGTTCGGATTTTTCACCTACGCCACCTACGACCTGACCAACCTGGCGACGCTGCGGGATTGGCCGATCAATGTGGTGATCATCGATATTGCCTGGGGAACCCTGCTTTGCACCCTGGTGGCAAGCGTCAGTTATCTCATCGGGCGTTGGCTCATCTGACGTCTCGGCATGGAGAGAATCATGAAATCCATAATTAAAAGTCGGTTACTGCTTGTTTTAAGCCTGGGCCGATCCGTACTGAATCGGTGGATTCAGGGTAAGACCAGCGAAGCTGTTTCGAGGTGTATCTGCAGCAGCAGGCTTCGGACGTGCGACGACCGCAACCGATTCGAGCGTAGCTGGAAGAAAAGCTCATGACTATTTACGTCTTTGCCCTATTGCTGCTGCTGGCCTTTATGACCCTGGTCTTTCTCCTCGCCCTGCGGCTGAAGGACAACAGCATCGTCGATGTCGCCTATGGCCTGGCTTTTGTGCTGGTCGGCTGGAGCAGTTACCTGATTTACGGCAGCGGTCATGGGCGGCAGCTGTTGATGCTGGGATTGGTGACACTCTGGGGATTGCGCCTGGCCGGGCATATCCGCCTGCGCAAACGGGGGGAGGCGGGGGAGGATTTCCGCTACCGCCAGTGGCGCCGGGAGTGGGGTAAAACCTTTGTCTGGCGAAGCTTCCTGCAGATTTTCATGCTGCAGGGGGGAGTGGTTTTTGTGGTCGGCCTGCCGCTGATGCTGGTGATCTCACAACCCGGCGGCCCCCTTGGCCTGCTTGACCTGCTTGGAGTTGGAATCTGGCTGTTCGGCTTCGGCTTTGAAACGCTGGGCGACTGGCAGCTGCTGCGCTTCAAGCAGAACCCAGCCAATAAAGGGCGGATCATCCAGAGTGGACTCTGGCGTTTCACCCGCCACCCGAACTATTTCGGCGAGGCGACCCTCTGGTGGGGGATCTGGCTGATCGCCCTCGGTGCCCCCTACGGAGCCATCGCCATTCTCAGCCCACTGCTGATCGATTTTCTGCTGCTGAAGGTTTCGGGCATTCCGATGCTGGAAACCAAGTACCGGGAACATCCCGAATTTGCCGCCTATCGGCAGCGCACCAACGCTTTTTTCCCCTGGCCGCCCAAGGCGGGAAACGGAGAGTGACGTGACTGAAAGAATTGCACCCAACCAGAAGATCGCCGTCATCGGCGGCGGGGTGGCAGGAATCGTGACTGCCTATCTGCTGCAAAAGCAGCACCGGGTCAGCTTGTTTGAACAGAATGACTACCTCGGCGGCCACACTAACACCATCGAAATCACCGAAGGTCCGGATGCCGGAATGGCGGTCGATACCGGCTTCATTGTGCTAAACGACGCCACCTATCCACTGTTTCAGACCTTTCTCGCCCGGCTCGAGGTTGCCACCCGGAAGGCTGAAATGTCGTTCGGTTTCCAATGCCTGCAGACCGGCCTGGTCTATGCCGGCAACAACCTCAACGGTCTGTTCGCCCAGCGCAGCAACCTGGTCAGCCCAAGTTTTTTTCGCTTTCTGCTCGAAATCGCCCGTTTCGGCCGTACAGCCAACGCCGATCTCGCCGCCGGCCGGGTGCCTGAGCTGACCCTGGGCGACTACCTGCGCCAGGGGCGCTTTTCCCCCTTCATGATCGACAACTACCTGCTGCCGATGGCGGCGGCGATCTGGTCGACACCGGCCCTGCGGGTGGCCGACTTCCCGGCCGCGGCCTTCCTGCGGTTTTTCAGCAATCACGGTCTGCTCTCCTTCCGTAACCGGCCGCAATGGCGAACCGTGGTTGGGGGCAGCTTCGCCTACGTCAAAGCGTTCCAGCAGACCTTCAGCGGTCAGATCCACCTCAAGGCCGGGGTGGAGAAGGTGTTTCGGGACCGGGAGGGCGTGCGGCTGCAATTCGCCGACGGCAGCGCGCAGCGTTTCGATCAGGTGGTGATCGCCTCCCATGCAGACCAGGCCCTGCGGATGCTCGGCGACCCGAGCGCCGAGGAATGGCGGCTGCTCTCCGCCTGGAGCTATCAACGCAACCACACGGTGCTGCACAGCGATGCCTCCCTGCTGCCGAAACAGAAGGCCGCCTGGTCGGCCTGGAATTTCACCCGGGAGGCACCTGGCGCGCAGGACCAACCGGTGTTTGTGAGCTACTGCATGAATCTGCTGCAGGGGCTGCAGGCCCATCAGGATTACTGCGTGACCCTCAATCGCCGCCAGCCCTTGCGGCCGGAGACGGTGATCGCCGAATTCGACTATGAACATCCCCAGTACAGTTTTGCCGCCCTGTCCACCCAGGCGCAGCTCCCCAACCTAAACGGCCGGCGCCGCAGCTGGTTCTGCGGCAGTTATTTCGGCTACGGCTTTCACGAAGACGCCGTCCGCTCGGCTGTCGCCGTCGCCGCCGACTTTGGAGCAGGGTTATGAAATCGTTGATTTATCAGGGGGTCGTCAGCCATGCGCGAATGACACCGCTGAGCCACAGCTTTCAATATCCAGTCTATTTCTACGCCTTCGATCTCGATGAACTGCCCGAACTGGCAAAGGGCAACCCCCTGTTCGGCTACAACCAGCTGCGGCCGGTGGCGATTCACGACCAGGACTATCTCCATCCCGGGAACGCCACCCTGCGGGACAAGCTCGGCCGTGTGCTGCGGGAGGCCGGCTTGAGCGCGGCCGTTGACCGTGTCGTGCTGGTCACCGCCGCCCGCTTTTTCAACTATGTCTTCAATCCGGTGAGCTTTTTCTACTGCTACGGCGAAGGGGGCAAGCTGCTCTGCGTGCTGGCCCAGGTCAACAACACCTTTGGCGAAATGCACCTCTATCTGCTCGCCGAACCCCAGAGCGCAACCGCGGCCGGAGCGCGGGTATTCGTCGCCGACAAGCAGTTCCATGTCTCGCCGTTTTTTCCCCGCGAGGGGGAGTACCGGTTCCAGGTCAGCGAGCCGCAAGAGCGCCTCGACAACCAGATCCACTATTACCAGGCGCAGCAGCTGGCCTTCATCGCCCGCCTGCAGGGAGAGGCGCAACCTCTCACCACCGGCAATCTGCTGCGCACCATCCTCAAACACCCCTTGACCGCCGTCCTGACCATGCCCCGTATTCTCTGGCAGGCGGCCCGACTCTATTGGCAAAGGAGGCTTCCCGTGTTTACCAAACCGGTTCCCGATCATGCCATGACCATTCGTCCCGTGGCCCCGACCCTGCTCGACCGGCTCGGCATGACCCTCTGTTTCCGCTTCCTCTCCCGCCTGCCCCAGGGGGAGTTGCAACTCTTCCTCCCTGACGGCAGCCTCCAGCGCTTCGGCCGCATTGGAGCAAAACCCAGCCTGCAGCTCGCGGTGCGGGAATATCGTTTTTTCCGCCGGATCATGCTCTCCGGGGATATCGGCTTCGGCGAAGCCTACACCGACGGCGACTGGAGCTGCGACGATCTCCCCGGCCTGCTCACCCTGCTGGCCGCCAACGAGGCGGTGCTCAATGACCGCAGCCTGGTGACCGCCTGGGTCGGCCGCTGGCTCAACTATCTGCGCCACCTGCTGCGCAGCAACACCATCCAGGGCAGCGCCCGCAACATCCGCGAGCACTACGACCTGAGCAACGACTTTTTCGCCAGCTTCATCGACCCGAGCATGACCTATTCCTCGGGCCTGTTCGCCAGCGAAACCGATACTCTGGCCCAGGCCCAGCAGCGCAAAATCCAGTCGATCATCGATCAGGCCGGTCTCGACAGCGAGGATCATGTTCTGGAGATCGGCTGCGGCTGGGGGAGTTTCGCCATCGAGGCGGTGCGGCAAAGCGGCTGCCGGGTCACCGGGATTACTCTTTCCAAAGAGCAGCTGCAGTTTGCCCGCCGGCGGGTGCAGGAGGCGGGATTGAGCGATCGCATCGAGCTGCAGCTCCGGGATTATCGCCATATCGAAGGTCGTTACTCGAAGATCATCTCCATCGAGATGCTGGAAGCGGTCGGCCATGCCGGCCTCAAATCCTTCTTCGCCGCCTGCGATCGGGCCCTGCTGCCTGGGGGCAAGGCGGTGATCCAGGTGATCACTATTCCGGATCGCAAATATACCGCCTACCGCCACAGCTCCGACTGGATCCGCAAGCATATCTTCCCCGGCGGCCACCTCCCCTCGGTGGGGGCGCTGGCCCGGGCGATGGCGGCCGCATCGAGTCTGAACATCCAGAGCTTACAGCATTACGGCCTCGACTACGCCAAGACTCTGGTGCACTGGCGGCAGACCCTGCTGAGCGAGCGCAAGCAGATCACCCAACTCGACTACGACGACCGGTTTTTGCGCACCTGGGATTATTACTTCGCGTACTGCCAGGCCGGCTTTAACGCCCGCATCATCGACCTGGCGCAATTGGTGCTGCACAAACCGGGGCAACCTCTGGAGCGGCCGTGATCTCGGCCACGGCGGGAAAAATCGTCAATCTCGGCCTCTATCAGCTCGGCTGGTTATGCTGTGTACTCGGCGCCGCCTGGGTTTATCCGCTGCGCGGTGCCGTGGCCGCGCTGCTGCTGATGGCTGTACACTTGCTGCTGGCGACATCGCGGCAGGCGGAATTAAAGCTGATGCTTTGCGCCTGCCTGCTCGGAACCGTCGTCGACAGCGCCCAGCAGGCTCTGGGGGTCTTCAGTTTCAAGACCGATCCGGCCTGGCCTTTCTGGCTTCCCCTTTGGGTGTTGGTTATCTGGGCGCAGTTCGCCACCTTGCTCCATTACGGCCTGCACTGGCTGACCGGGCGCCCCCTGTTGGCGGCGGGTTTCGGCCTGGTCGGCGGGCCGCTGGCCTACTGGGGGGGCATCAGCCTCGGGGCCGCCAATTTCGGCGACAATCTGGGTTTCAGTTACGCCTCCTTGGCCCTACTCTGGGCCCTTGTGATGCCGCTGCTGGTTTGGCTCAGCCACCGATTCGATGGCCGCGAAGGGCGCTATCGCTGGCCGGGCGGAAAACTTCTCCAGCGCTGAAGGAGTGACCATGAACAACCGACTGTCCGCAACGCTCTGGCTTTTCGCCATAGGTCTTGTTTTGCAGGCCTCCAGTCTCCAGGCCGCGGAGATCAAAGGGGTCACGTTTGCCGAGCGGCATCTGGTCGATCAGACGGAACTGAGGATAACCGGGATGGGGGTGCTGACCTGGGCACTGCTGTTCGATGTCTATGTCGGGGCGTTTTATTTACCAAAAGGGATGAGCGGGGAGCGTTGGGCCGAGGATGTTCCCAAGCGCCTTGAGCTCTCCTATCTGCGCAGTATTTCCGCGGAGGATTTCTCCCGGGCTTCGGACAAACTGCTCCGGAAACAGCTCCCGCCGGGGCAGTATCAGGCGCTGGCAGAACGGCTACAAGAATTTTATCGCCTGTTCCGCGACATCCGCCCCGGGGATCGTTACAGTCTGACCTATACCCCGGCCGCCGGCACTGAACTGCGGCTCAACGAGGAATTACTCGGCGCGGCTCCGGGGGCCGATTTTGCCGTCGCCTACTTCGGCCTC